>DASVPU010000266.1:0-3136 GCA_036389475.1 Solirubrobacteraceae bacterium | reverse complement strand
CTGGTCGCCAAGCTGGATGCGCGCGCCTTCGCGGGATCGGCCGTCGACCGGCTGTCGCCGGTGCCGCTGCCCAGGCGCCTCACCGGCGCTCGCTACTGATATGGAGTGACGGGTTCGGTGGGGTTGCTGTTCATGGGCCGGGCTGATGGTCGGCTTCGGCGGGGCGCCGTCGGGACGGCACGAGCGGAAGGTCCAGTCTCATCGACGGCGGGGTCAGACTGATATTCGAGGGCTTGACCTCAAGACCCGGTGTTCGTCGCGGCTCGCCGTCTAGGAGCGGGCGCTGCCGGCCGGGGCCGGGTGCCCATAGTAGGCATCGCGAGCCTTGCGCGACGGTCGTGGGCCTTCCTGGTGCTCGTGCGCGTCCCGGCAGCGTCCCGGCCGCGCTGGTGGTGCGGGCGCGCTCAGTCACGTGTGGCGGCCTCCCAGAGAAATCCGGCGAGCTCGCGCGCGACGGCGATCGCGACGACGCCGGTGGGCTTGTGACGCTGGCCGCGCAGATGCTCCCAGCGCTGGTTTAGGCGTCGCTGTGCGCGCCAGGCGACCGCGATCACGCGCGGGTCCTGGCCGTCCTGGCGGGCGGCGAGCGTCTGGCCGATGTTCGGCGCGTGGCGGTAGTGGTGGTGGGCGGCCTTGACCAGCAGCCGACGCGCGTGTGTCGGTCCGCTTTGGTGATCGAGCCTTGGCGGCGCTTGGTGTCGCTGGTGCACTCAGAAGGGACGATCCCGAGGAACCCCGACAGCAGCGGCGGCTTGGGGCATCGCTTAAAGGAGCCGACCTCGGCGCACAAGCCGGCGGCCGAGAGCGTGTCGATGCCCCGAAAGCAGCGCAGCCGGGCGATCGTTGCGGCATGGCTGCAGTCCGCGATCGCCTGCTCGAGCGCGCCGATCAGGCTCGTGCGGCGGCCCATCAGCAGCTCGACGGCGGCGAGGTAGTCGGCCAGCGTCGCCTGCGAGCAGGCGTCATCAAAGCGCATGGCGCGCAGCCATGCCAGGTGCTTGAGCGTCCAGGTGCCGCCGGGGCCTGGGTAGCGCTCGCCGCGGCGCAGCAGGAACTTGCCCAGCCGGTGGCGCGAGCGCATCAGATCGCCGCGGATGTCTTCGATCGCGCGGACCAGGTCGCGGAAATGCTCGTCGGCGACGCTGGGCACGAACGCGAACGGCAACTCGCCGGCGCCCAGCAGCCGCACCAGCCGTACCGCGTCACGGCGGTCGGTCTTAACACGGTCACCGGGAGCCCGCGGGATCAAGCCAGGTGCGGCAACGCGAACATCGATCCCGCGCTCCCGCGCCGCCCTGGCCAGCCCGAAGCCGGTCGGCCCGGCCTCATAGACCGCCAACAGCCGCCCCAGCCCGGCCAAGAACGCCACGACATCCTCGGGCCCCATTCGCAGGATGCTGACGCGCAACTCCCCCGTGTCCCAGACCAGCACCGCGGCGTGCGTCTGCCGCGCGTGCACGTCCAAACCGACAAGGGACATACCCTTCATCGACATGGTCGGCTTCTCCTATGCGGTTGTGGGCGCCATGCGGGTGCCAGCCCGCGCGGCTTGAACTCACCCCACCAACGCGTGGGGGACCGGCCATGAGTAGCACCCAGGCCGGACGTCAACCTCCATAGGGTCTGAGATGGACGCGCGTGTCAAGTGAGCGTTGGCGGTGAGTGTTTTGGTGTTGGTCATGGTGGTGGTTGGTGGGGCCGGGCGGCAGGTGCGAGGGCAACGACGACTGTCACTCTGAGATGCGCGGGTCGAGACCGCAGGACAGTGTCCGGTCGTGAGCTGCCTCGAACTAATGTCGCGAGTCGAAATCGCATAGACCCATCGAGGATCCTCCGGGCGGCCTCGCACCGGCCGCCGGGCCCCACCAGGGGGATTGCGGGTCGGGTTAGGCGGCGACCCCCTGGGGCTGTTGGCTACTGGTAGCCAGGGGCTGGTTGGTCATGGCGGCCCAGAGGAAGCCGACGAGCTCGCGGGCGATCGCGACGTTGACGACGGTGCTGCGCTTGCCGTGCTCGGTGAGGTGGCGGTAGCGGTGATGCAGGCGTACCTGGGCCTGCCATGCGCGCTGGTCAGGTTGCGGATCCTTGGCGGGGCGCCGGGGTGCGTGGCGGTAGTGCCAAGCGGCCTCGACGAGCAGTCGGCGGGCGTGATGGTTGCCGGCTTTGGTGATGTGGCCGCGGTGCTGCTGATCGCCCGAGGAATACTCGCTGGGCGTGATGCCCAGCCACGACGCCAGTTCGCGCGGGTTACCGAAGCGCGCGAAGTCGCCGATCTCGGCGATCAGCCCTAGCGCGGTCAGCGTCGAGATGCCGCGAAAGCGCGTCAGGATCTGGACGCAGGCGCCCCAGCGCTCAGCGGCCGCGATCTGCTCGAGCTGCGCGTCGAGCGCGTCGAGCTGACGCTCGACGCCGTCCAGGTGGATGAGCATCTGCTCCAGCGCCAGCTGCGCCAGCGCATCCGGCAGGCGCTGGGCGTTGATCCAACGGCGGTGCTTGAGCGTCCACGCCGTCTTGCCCTCACGGAAGACGTGGCCGTGACGCAGCAGCGCCTTGAGCACGCGGTGGCGCGCAGCGGTCCGCGCGCAGCGCAGATCGTCGCGGCAGCGCAGCAGATCGCGCAGGCCCTCTGTCTCGGCGGTCGGTGGATGCACGTAGCGCAGCAGGCCGGCGCGGTGCAGCGTGACGAGCTTCTTGGCGTCACGACGGTCGGTCTTCACGCGGTCGCCGGCACGGACCGGCACCAGCGACGGCGCGATCACGTCACAGGCCACCCCCATCCTGGTCAGCAACCGCCACAGCGCGTAGCCGCCCGGCCCGGCCTCATAGCAGACCGCGAGGCCCGCGGGCCCGCCGAGACGGCCGATGAAGCGACCGATCGCGCGCTCGGTCGTCTCGATCCGAGACACGTCGGGCTTGCCGCCGGCGGGCGGCAGCGTCGCCGCGACGATCGACAGCTTGTGAACGTCAAGACTGACCCACAGACGCACGTCGGCGGGCGCGAGCGAGGTAACGTCAGACACGGCTGGTCCTCCACAGGTCGTATGCGGCTCTGGCCTTGCGGCCCTCGACATCCGCAATTGTCAACCCGCGAAAGATGCGACGCACGAGGACCAGCCCCATGCGTCCATACTGACTA
>DASVPU010000265.1:0-6041 GCA_036389475.1 Solirubrobacteraceae bacterium | reverse complement strand
CGAATGCGAGAATGGATGTTGTTCGTAGGAGTTGGCTGTGCGTAACCCGAAGGGTTATGCACAGTTTTGGGGCTTTTCCGCGCGCGGGCGCGCGCGAGCGGACGCGGCGAGGCATGCGCGCGGGTCCAGCGTGGGGGGTGTCCCGCAGCCGGCCGCATGGAGGGGGATTGGGACCGGGAGCCCGTCGGAGTACGTTGATCCGATGGAGTGGTGGACCGCCGACGCAGATGGCCGTTATTGGATGGAGTCGACCAACCGGACCAGGAAGAGCTCGGTCATGACCTGTGAAATTGGGTGCGGAAGGGACCGGTGGCAGTAGCCTCCTTTCGATCAGGCAGGGCAAGAGGAATCGATCATGCGCAAGCTGTTCGTCAGCCACATCTCAGAGGACGCCGACGTAGCGGCCTGGCTTAAGCAAACGCTCCGTGAAGACTTCCTCGAGATGTTCGACGTCTTCGTTTCGTCGGACACCGACAGCATCGAAGTGGGACGGCCATGGTTCGACGCCGTGAGAGAGGAGATCGAGGGCTGTCACGCGCTTATCACGCTCTGCAGCTTTGACTCGCTGACCCGGCCGTGGGTCAACTTCGAGGTTGGCGCTGCGTGGATGATCAACAAGCCCAACATCCCGGTCTGCCATAAGGGCCTGACCCCCGCCGACCTGCCGGTCCCGCTCTCGCTGTACCAGGCGTTGGCGATCGACGATCCGCGCGGCCTGACGCGGCTCTACACGACGCTGGCAGGCTGGTTTGGCTGCAAGGTGCCGAGCCGGAACTTCGAGGAACTCGCTCGGGAGGCACGTGGGGTTGTGGGTGACGCGGCGGCGCGCGGTGTGGCGGCTGCCGCTGAGGACGCCGCAGCTACGGGCCTGCGCGCCGATGTCATGGACGACGCCGTCGCGCGGAGGCTGCACGCCGCTCTCTCGGAGCCGAACCCCAAGTGGCGAACGATCACGTGGGCGGCCGCCGAGGCCGGCGTCTCCGAAGACATCGCTCACAAGCACTTCCTCACCGACGATGCCGTCCGGTTCAGCAAGAGCAAGAGCAGCGGCGCACGGATCGTTGGGCTCAAGCGGCGCGTAGGCGAGCGCTCCGTGCTGCGCGGCCCGCTAGATCGGCTAGATCGCTGAGCATTTTGTCGAGCACGCAGGCGAAGTGCACCCCAACTCCTCAGATACGCCCAGGAGTTCGCTTCCATCGATCCTCCACTGAACCGTGTGCTCGTGGTCGAGCGACTGGTCACGGACGCCGGCTGGATCAAGACCTGCAGGTCGGTCGGTGTGGCGCTGACTCGGCCAGCTGCTTTCGATGAGAGTCTCGTCACGCCTCGCGTTCCGGCGGACTGACGGCCCAGCGCAACCCCAGGAGGCTGTGCTGTGGCGCGGAGCGCTCCTAGCGTGGCGGACTGTCGGTCGCGAGCGCGGCGTAGCGGGCCCAGTCGCCGCCGGCTGCTTGTCGCCAGGCGTTGGCGGTGTCGTCGCAGTAGCCCAGCAGGTCGGCAAGGATCGAGGGCGGCAATGTGCCTGCGAGCGACATGAGCGCGCCGCTTCGACCGCTGCGGGCGGAGACGCCGAGTTGCTGTAGACGTCGTTGCATGCGCTCGGCGCTGATCGCTGCGCCGGCTTTGGCACCAGGAAACAGCCATGGGCTTCCGCTGCGCTGCTCGGTGAGGCGCAGCACGAGTGTTGCGAGTGGCGGGGGCAGCTGGACGGGTTCGCGACCCAATGCGAGCAGCACGCGGTCGTCTTTGTGGCTGACGTCGCTGTGCTTGAGCGCGACGAGTCGCGTGACGGGCTGGCCGAGGAGCAGCACGAGGATGGCGGCGACGCGCGCGGGGAGCTCGACGTCGTCGGCGTGCAGCAGCGCGCGTGTGTGTGTGAGCAAGGCTTGTTGGTTGATCGGTTCGATGCTCGCTCGCGACGCGGGGCGGCGAATCTCGATCGGCATGGAGATGCCGGCGTGGTGCGCCCATTGCAGGAAGTCGCGCAGGGGAAGTGAGCGACTGGGTGCGTCGGCGAGCCAGTCCTCGACGAGGTCTTGGCGCGCGTCGGCGAGCGCGCGTCCTTGATCGTGCAGCCAACCGGCGAACATGATCGCGACGCGCAGCTTGCGGCGCGCGTTGCGGTGGGTGCTTGGTTTGGCGGTGCCGTTGTGGGTGCGACGGGCGAGGTCGCCGTGTAGGCCCCAGCTGGCGTACGCGGCGAGGTGAACGCGATCGGGGTGCTCGGGCAGCTCGTTGACCTGAGCGTCGGCCCAGCGCGCAAACCGCGCGAGCGTCTCATCGCGGGGTTCCAATGCGCCGGCCGTGACGAGCGCGGCGCGTAGGTAGCCGGTCGCGTGCCCTTGGTCGTGGCTGTCGAGCGTGTCGTGGCTGATCTGCAGCTCGCCGTTGAGCATCGCCAGGACCGTCCGCCACGCTGGGCTTACCTGCATCCATTCCAGCACGGATTTCGGTTGGGCACGGTCGCGCAGCGAGGCGAGGTACGGACTCAGACGCCCGAGCGCGTCCGGCTCAGCCACCGCTGCGAGAGCGGCCAGCTCACTTTCAAGGCAGCAGACGGGGCAACGGCCGTCGCGCCAGTTGAGCTCCTCGGCGCCGCAGCTGCGACAGCGCTGCCAGCCCGGATCGTCGGCGCAGGATGCACACAGCTCGCCGCGCTCGTCGCGAGCGACCGGCCGCCGTCGCTGGCCACAGCCATGGCAGACGACCTTCGCCCTCAGCGCTCGGCGAAAGCAGCCCGTGCACAGCGCGCCGCGGTAGGTGCGAGCCTCGACGCGCCGATTGCGTCCGCAGTCCGCGCACGCCTGGACCACGGCCGGCAGGCATGCGTTGCACAGCGGTCGCTCGGTTCCTGCGTGATGGCATGCGCGACGCCGGCCGCAGCCGGCGCATACGGCGATCGGCGCGCTCCAGGAGGCGATGTAGCAGCGCCGGCAGACATCGGGTGCGCCATCGCGGCCACGGACCGAGAACGGCCCGTCCTGGCCGCAGCGGCCGCAGCGACGAACGTCGGTGCTGATCTCAGTGGCCTCGCTGGCCGCGCGCGGGACGGATCCGCGCGGGCTTGGGAACGAGGTCGCTGGGGCCCGTCTCGGCGACGGCGCGACGGTCCAACCGGGCAGTCGCGTCGCCGTCGATCGGCTTGATCAGATCGTTGGGCGTGCAGTCCAGGATCTGGCAGAGCACCATCAGCACGTGCAGGTTTAGTCGCTCGGGCTTGCCGGTCACCAGCCGCCAGACCTGCGATTCCGACAGGCTGATGCCGTGCTGGGCCAGCAGCGGGCGCAGCTCGATCGCCTTGAAGATGCCGCGCTCGGCCAGCAACAGCCGCAGCCGCCACTCGTAGTCCACGCGTTGAGCCATCACGCTTCCCTTGCGGTATGCGGTCCGCGCAACTGGGCTGCCAGCGCGTCAGCGAGCGCCCGGTTTTTGTAGTCGCCGCTGACACCCGTATAGATCGCAGTCGACGAGGCGTGACGATGACCAACCTGCATCTGCACGAACAGCGGGTCAAAGCCGTCCTCGATGAGGTGCGTGACGTAGCTGTGGCGCAGCCCGTGCGGCGTGAGCTCGCGGGCCAGCCCGATCTCGTCGCGGTAGCGCGCGAAGCGCTCTGAGATGTCCGGCGAGGAGATGCGCCCGCCGCGCTCGGTGAGCCACAGGGCCGGATGCTCGCAGCGCCCGTACAGCGGGCGCACCTCGTGCACGTACTGCTCGAGGACTTCCACGGACCAATCGAACACCGTCAGCACGGTGCGTCGGCGCGGCGGGCCGCCTGCCAACGCCTTGCCGTAGCGCACGCTCAACGCGCCGAAGCTGCCAAACGACGCCTTGTGCGCGTTGCGGGTGAAGTCCGCGACATCCAGCCGGGCGGCTTCCTGGCGGCGCAGTCCCCACGCGTAGATGGTCTTGAACAGCACCGCGTCGCGAAACGCCGCCAGCGACCCCTTGCGCCTAAGAGCGCGCCGACCCGTGACCTGCGCGTCGCAATGATCAAACAGCGCGACGAGCTCGACGCGCGTCAGCGGCCGCCTCCCTGGATCGCCTTCATAGTCACTGCCGTGGCGGATCAGGTTGCGCTCGTCGACGATCCGCCGCGGCGCGTGGCCCAGGCGCTGCTCGCAGATCAATGCCCACGGATAGCGCCGATCCAGCAGGTACTCGACGAACAGCCGGACTGTCACCTGGTAGGCACGCAGCGTCGAGACGGCCAGGCGCCGGACGTTGTCCCGGCGTCTGTAGAACTTCGTAGGTGGCGGTCCTCCCGCCTCGTCCGGTTCCGCTGGGACCGTGGCGAGTGCGAACAAGTCCATCGAGACGAGGAGAACCGCCATGAGGACCGTAGAGCAGGAGCAGGTCGCCACGACTGAGCTCGGGCTGCCGCCGAGCGTGCAGGTCGCGCTCGGAGAGCTCGTCAACGCCGCGAAAGACGGGTTGTTGGCGTTGAGCGTCGGTGTCGGCCTGGGGGTGCTGAGCACGCTGATGGAGGAGGAGGTGTCCGAGGTCGTCGGGCCGAAGGGCCACCATGACCCTGACCGCACAGCTGTCCGTCACGGTCACACGAGCGGCGAGGTCACGCTGGGTGGCCGCAGGGTCGCGGTGCCGCGGCCGCGGGTGCGGTCGGTCGATGATGAGGAGATCGAGCTGGCAACGTACTCGCACTTTGCCGATCGCGACCCGCTGACCAGGGTCGTGCTCGAGCAGATGCTCGCCGGCGTCAGCACCCGCCGTTTCGAGCGCACGCGCGAGCCCGTCGGCGAGGACGTGCTCGCGGCGGAGCGCTCGGCGAGCAAGAGCGCCGCGAGCCGCGCGTTCGTCGGCAGGACCGGCGAGCGCCTGCGGGCGCTGATGTCGCGCTCGCTGGCCGACATCCGGTTGGCGGCGCTGATGCTCGACGGGATCGACCTGAAGGGCCGCTGCTGCGTCGTCGCGCTGGGCGTCACGACGGACGGGGTGAAGGTGCCGCTGGGGTTGTGGGACGGCTCGACGGAGAACAAGACGATCACTGTCGCGCTGCTGGGCGATCTCGTCGAGCGCGGCTTGGACGTCGAGCAGGGCGTGCTCGTCATCCTCGATGGCGCCAAGGCGCTGCGGGCCGCGGTCAACGACGTGTTCGGCCCGGTGCCCGTCCACCGTTGTGTGAGGCACAAAGAGAGAAATGTGCTCGATCACCTGCCCGAGCGCGACCGGCCTCGGGTCAAGCATCAGCTGCGCAGCGCATGGGCCCTAGACGACCACGCTCGCGCGCTGGACGGCCTGCGGCGCCTCGCCGGCGAGCTCGATCACCACCATCCCGGCGCCGCGGCGTCGCTGCGCGAGGGCCTGGAGGAGACCGTCACGCTCACTCGGTTGGGGATTACCGGGAACCTGCGCACGACACTGCAGTCGACCAACGCGATCGAGTCGATGATCAGCATCCTGCGGCGCACCTCACGCAACGTCAAGCGCTGGCAGAGCGGCGACATGTGCCTGCGCTGGACGGCCGCGGGGATGCTCGAAGCCGAACAGCAGTTCCGCAAGATCATCGGCTACAGCGACCTCGCCAAGCTCGCCCTCGCCGTCGAGCAGGACGTGGCCGCGAGCCGTTCGTCGCCGACCTTACCCGCGACCGCCGAGCCGGCCGCTACGCTCGTCACCGCCTGACCATCAACCGCGGATCGTCACCGCGAAGTTCTACAGCACACGGGACATGGTCAGGCGCCGCGGCGGGGCCGCCAGGTCGGCGATCCACTCCTCGATGTGTTCTGCGCGCCACTCCCACGGCCAGACCCCGGCGTGAGCGTGAAAGCGACGGACCAGACCGTCGCGGCTTCGCTTGGTCGCGGCGCTCAACTGACGGCTGCTCTGCTGTCGACCCCAACCAGCGAGGATCGCCTCAAACAGCGCCTCCTCTAGGCGAAGCGGCTCAGACTCACCGAACGCCCGTCGCAACGCGTCGTCAAGAGCACGCTCCCGCGCGACGCGCACGCGGGCAACATCGCTTGAAGAGCTGTCCCGCATCTCAAGCAATCATCTCGCATCTGATGAAGCGGCGGTTCGCG
>DASVPU010000264.1:0-3081 GCA_036389475.1 Solirubrobacteraceae bacterium | reverse complement strand
GGGTCGGCGCACTCCCAGGCGGCCTGGGCGATCTCGCGCATCAGGTCGCGGGCGCGGACCGTCTCCATGGTGCGGCCGTCGAGCACGGCCTTGAGGTCGAAGCTGCGGTCGGCCTCGTAGGCCCGCATGAAGTCGTCGGTGACCCGCACGGAGTTGTTGGCGTTCTGGTACTGGATGCTCACCGCGTCGCGGCCGTCCAGGTCCATGTCGAACCCGGCGTCGCGCAGCACCCGCGCCTTGTGCTCCTCGCGCGCCTTGCACCATATGAAATCGCGGATATCGGGGTGATCGACATTGAGGATCACCATTTTTGCCGCACGCCTGGTGTTCGACGAGTAGATGCCGTTCGCGCTGAGCAGGTGGACGTCCTCGACCTCGATGTCGTAGGTCTCGGCAATCTCGGTTGGGATGACGGCTTCGAGGGTGAGCTGCACGCAGGTCGACAACTCCTGGGCGTAGCCGGCGACGGCGGCCTCCGGATGGCGCATGGGCGTCGCGACCGCTCCGTAGCCGCTCGTCTCGTTCATGCCGACGCTCCGCTCGATCAGCCGGTAACCGCCGCGCTGCACCACACGGGCGGCAAGTGGCTGGAGCAGCGACGGACGGTAGCCCCAACCCTTGTCGGCACCGGGCGACGGCTCGTACACGACCTGCGCCTTGGCCGAGTGCGGCGCGATGTGCTCGACGAGTCGCTGGACGAAGGTGTGACCGACGATGCTGAGGCGGTACAACCGCCGCCAGGTTCCGTTCTGCTCCCGGCTCAGCTTGATCTTGGCGGGCACCCCCAGCGTCAGCAGGAGACGCTGCAGGTCGACCAGGAAGGTACGGTCGATCGAGGAGATGCTCCAGCCGCCGCGCCGCTGGTAGGAGCCATCGGCGTCGATGACGCCGGCGATGAACGCCGCCCGCACGCCTGGCTCGGCGCGGAACAGCATGCCGGGGAACCCGAGGGCATCCGCCTTGCCCTTGGCGATCCCGTTGGCGACGAGGAACTCGACCAGTCGCTTGCGGGTGAAGCCGAGTTGCTGGTGCCCATCCTCGTCGCCGAGCAGCAGCGGCTCCTCGCCGAACAGCTCCTTGGAGTACTCGCGGAACCGCTGTGCCGACACGCGCCCCGCAGCGTCCTTGGCGAAGGCAACGCGGACCCGGTACGGATACTTGGTCCGAAGCTCGCCGTCCCCGTACATCAGCCCGACGACGTAGGCGAGACGCTCATCCAGCTCGGTCGGGAGCGACATCTCGACGGTGGTCGTGGCATTGGCCGGGTCGGCGATCTCAGGAGGCAGCAGCGGGATCGTGGTGCCTCCGCCACATGGCTCGAGCAACGCGTAGAGCGCGTCGCCCGGCTCGAACTCCTCGATCGGCTTCACGTCGAAGTGGCCGTCGATGCTGTTCCAGTAGGCGAACTTGTGCCCCGCGGTCACCTCGACCTCGTAGCCTTCTCGCGTGAGCACCCGGTAGCACTGCCTGCGACCGTTTCCCATGAAGTCGGCGACGGCGCGTGGCCCCCGGTGCGTCAGCACCTCGTCGCCGATGCGCAGGCGCTCGATCGGCTGCATGCCGCTGGGCGTGGCTATGAGCGTGCCCTCTCTGAAGCACTTGCCGCCCGACTTGATCGTCCCGGCGGACGCGTCCGCGCCGCGCATGAACGACACCGGCCCGGACGCCTCGCCGCCGTTGCCGAGCTGCTCCTTGGACGAGCGGATGGTGGACAGGTTGATGCCCGACCCGGAGCCGCCCTTGAAGATCATGCCCTCCTCGACGTACCAGTTGAGGATCGACGGCATGGTGTCCTCGACCGAGAGGATAAAGCACGCCGAGCACTGGCAGTCCTCTTCGACCCCGACGTTGAACCAGACCGGCGAGTTGAAGGCGGCCTTCTGGTTGACCAGCAGGTGGGTGAGCTCGGCGCGGAACGCCTCGGCGTCGTCGTCGCTGGCGAAGTAGCCGTCGGCGCTGCCCCACCCGGTGATGGTGCCGGCGACCCGGTCGACCATCTGGCGGACGGAGTGCTCGCGCTGGGGGGTGCCGAGCGGGCCGCGGAAGTACTTCTGGGCGACGATGTTGGTGGCATTCTGCGACCAGGTGGCGGGGAACTCGAGGTCGCGCTGCTCGAAGGCGGTGGTGCCGTCGCGCCAGTTGGTGATGACGGCGTCCCGGCGCTCCCAGGTCAGCTCGTCATAGGGGTGGGTGCCCTTGCTCGTGAACAGGCGGCGCACCTGCAGGCCCCGGCGGCTGGGGCCGTGCTCGACGGACAGGGCATCCCGGGTCTTGGCCACGATTGTCGACCTCCTGGCGGCCCCTGCTGATCGGGGCCGCGGACTTCCGTCCCTGAGGAAGCTGGCGCTGAGCGGTGCGACGGGGACCGGGTCAGCAGAGCCAAGCGGGACGACCAACGGACAGAACCACGAACTACAGCGTTGTGATTAAGCACCGATCTGGCGTCCAGGTCAAGCGCTCCGTGCACAAGATGTTGTGGATAACTTGCCTCCTGTGGGCGATTATACCACTATATGTTGTGGTCGCCTCCATGCGACGGCCTGAGGGAGGATGCCGTGCGCTGCCCGTTCTGCGGTTCCCACGACGACCGCAACCGCGTGATCGACTCCCGCTCCTCCGAGGATGGGGCGGCGATCCGGCGCCGGCGCGCCTGCGCGGCCTGCGGCCGGCGCTTCACGACCTTCGAGCGGGTCGAGGAGGCGCCGCTGCTGGTGCTCAAGCGGGACGGCTCCAAGGAGCAGTTCGACCTGGGCAAGCTGGTCGCCGGCCTCGAGAAGGCCTGCAAGAACCGGCCGATCTCCCGGTCCGACATCATAAAGATCGCCAGTGACATCGAGGAGACGGTGCGGGCCCGCGGGCAGCGCGAGGTCGAGAGCCAGGAGGTCGGCATCGAGCTGCTGAACGCCCTGCGCGAACTGGACACCGTCGCCTACATGCGCTTTGCCAGCGTCTACAAGGACTTCCAGGACCCGGCCGACTTCGAGCGCGAGCTGGAGAGCCTGGACTCGCTGCACAAGGCGACCCCGCCCAAGCCGCGCGCCGGCACCGGCTCGCGCTAGCGCCGGCGGCGCGGCCACGGCC
>DASVPU010000263.1:0-3093 GCA_036389475.1 Solirubrobacteraceae bacterium | reverse complement strand
CCGAAGCCCGGCAGCCTGGAGCGGCGGCCGTTGTCGATCCCGGCGGTTCGTGATCGTGTCGTGCAGGCCGCGGCGAGGATCGTGCTTGAGCCGATCTTCGAGGCGGATTTCCTCGGGTGCTCGTTCGGGTTTCGGCCCAAGTGCTCGGCGCACGACGCTCTGCAAGTCCTCGTCGATGAGGCGTGGCGGGGCCAGCTGTGGGTGGTCGAAACGGACATCGCCAACTGCTTGGAGTCATCGTCACACTGCTCCCGCGTTGATGGCGGGTGTCTCGAAGAGCGGCTGATCGGCGCAGATGACCTGGATTTTGAGGCCTTTTCGGCGTCCTTGGCGGACGCGGACGGCGTTGAGCTCGCCGCGCTTGACACGCTGCAACACCGTTTGGCGCGAGACGCCGAGGATCTTGGTGGCTTCGAGCATCGGAAGCCAGCCGGCGGGCGCGTCTTCGACGAAGCGGGCGCGCAGCTGGTCGTCGACGCGGATCTGCCATGGTGCGCCGGGGGTGAGCTGTTCGCCGGCGATGAAGCCGTCGGCGAGCCAGCGATGGATCGTGGATGGCGCGACCTGGAGGATCTCGGCGGCCTTGGTGATCGCGACCAGCTGTCCGTCGGGCGGCTTGGCCGGGGGCTGGTGGCGGGGGATGTCGCGGTAGCGGCGCAGGCAGCCGACGATCTGGGCAGTGAAGCGCTCGCCGGTCGCCGAGCGGCGGCCTTGGCGGTTGAGGATGCCGGCGATCGTGGCGTCGTCGTAGTGAGCGGCGAGGCGCCCCAGCAGCGCGATCGTGTCTTCGTCGGTGCGGATCGTGGGCTGGCGGTGTGGCAGTGTCACTGCGAGTTCGCTGATCGCGCCGCCGCGCCAGCGCACCGTCAGCGTCGCGCGGCGCTGCTCGCGCGCGACGTCGACGATCACTTCCTCGATCAGTGTGCGCAGCAGCTGCTTGCGATCTCGGTCGGTGGTCGTGGGCGCCGACCACACCCTGCCGAGGTCGGCGCCGAGCGCCAGCAGCTGCTCACGCTCTTGGGCGGTGAGCGTTCGGGGGCGCGCGTGTTGACGGCGCTCGAGCTCGGCCTCGGCCATGGCGAGCGCGTCCAGCGCCTGTTCCCAGTCGCGTTCCAGGCCGCGCGCGACGAGGCGGTGCTCGGGCTCGACGGCGCGGTAGCGGCGCTCGGCGCGCTGCGCGTCATAGCGCGCGCGCTCGACCTGCAGCTGCCACTGCCCGAGCGCGGCGTCGTGGTCGGCCTCAAGCGACTCCGCGGCCGCCAGCGCGGCCCTGACGCCAGCCGGTGTCAAGGCCGCCAGCATCGCCGCGGCGACGGCCTCGTCGATCTGCACGCCACCGACCCGCAGGCACCACTGACCGCGGCCCTCCACCAGCGTGCTGCCGGGGCAGTGATAGCCGGGGCGCCCGCCACGGCCGCCGTAGTGCACGGCCAGCTTGCGTGCGCAGCGCCCGCAGACGGCGATCCCTTGCAGCAGCGCGGCGCCCTCGCGGACCGCGCCGCCGGGCTCATGCGCGCGCGGGCGGGTGTTGCGGGCGATGCGCTGCTGGTTGGCCTCGAAGGTCTCGCGATCGACGAAGCCGGGATGGTGCTCCCAGATCAAGACCGCCCAGTCTGCCCGCGGCAGGTGACGGATTCGTGTGCGCGGCCGACCGTGCTCGTCGACGTAGCGCTCGCGGCGCGTCTTGCCGTAGGCGTAGGCGCCAGCGTAGACGGGGTTGGTCAGCACCCCATGGACCTGGTGGTAGGTCGCCACGACCCACTGGATCTCCGCGAGCGTCGTGGTCTGCAGCGGGAAGCGCAGGCCCTCGCGGCGCAGCCACAGCCAGACCTGGCGCGCCGAGCCGAGCTGCGCGAAGCGCTCGAAGATCACCGTGATCGCGCCGCGGATCGCCTCGTCGGGATGCAACAGGATCTCGCCGTCGGCTTCGCCCCAGATCAGGCCGACGGGCAGTCCGCGGCGCAACTCGCCGCGGGCGGCCTTGTTGCGGATCCCGCCGTCAAGGCGAGCCCGCAGGATGTGCAGCTCGGCCTCGCTCATTGTGCCCTTCAGCCCCAGCAGCAGCCGGTCGTTAAACGAGCCCGGGTGATAGAGGCCGTCGGCGTCGCCGATCACGGTGTCGGTCACGCCGCACAGATCCAGCAACCGGTACCAATCGGCGTTGTTCCTGGCCAGCCGCGAAGCCTCCAGGCCCAGCACCAGGCCGGCGTGGCCGAGCGCGACCTCCGCGGTCAACCGGGCGAAGCCGGAGCGCTCAGACAGCCCCGACCCGGAGATCCCGAGATCCTCGTCGATCACGACGACCTGGCAGCGATCGAACCCGAGGTCGACGGCCCGGCCGACGAGCGCGTACTGACGCTCAGTCGACTCGACGTTGCGTTCAAGCTGCGCCTGCGAGGACTGGCGCACGTACACGAACGCCTGACGATGCAGATGCGACGCGCCGAGCTTGGCGCGCTCACTCATCGCCCGCCACCTCGTCTGGCGCGATGCTGCGCGCGATCAACGCCGCCAGCAGCGCCATCGCCGTCTGGCGCTGCGCCTCGCCCAGCAGCTCCCACAACGCCACCGCCGGCGCCGGGCACTCCGCCAGATCCAAGCGCAACTGCACCACTCGTCTCCTCCTGGCCTCGCTCATCGCGATCTTCGCGCCCGGCCAGGACGACACGCTCAAGCAGCCCGTCGAGCACGCGCCGCGCCGCCAGCAGATCCTCAAGCGACCCCAGCGTCCCCGCCGCCGGCGGTTGCGCCAGGCCCTCCAAGTCCGTCCACCCGGCCGGGACCAGCGAGCGGCTGCCGTCGGGCAGCACGAGCAGCAGATCCAGCGCGCCGCGACGGCGCATCCAGCCCATCACCGCGAGCTCATGGCCCTCCAATGGGTGACGCGCACGCACGATCCGCACCATCGCCGGGAACCCATCAAGGTGGCGGTGGGCAGTATGTCGGGGCTTCCTTTGAGGCGATCCCGCATGACCGGTTGATGCAGGCGATCGAGGAACGAGTCGTCGACCGCACGGCCCTGAAGCTGGTGCGCGGCATGTTGCGTGCCGGCGTAATGCAGGACGGCGCGGTCATACGGCGCGACGCCGGGAC
>DASVPU010000262.1:0-5875 GCA_036389475.1 Solirubrobacteraceae bacterium | reverse complement strand
GCCCGTGACCGCGAGCACGACCGAGCCGAGCGCCAGGAATGCGATCCCGCCGTTGTCGACGAAGAACTCGATCCCGTAGGTCGGCGACAGCGCTTTCAGGATGGCCGGACTCTCGATCACCTTCGCGAGACCGGCCAGCGCGAGGATCGAGAACCACAGTGCCATGACCGGGCCAAACAGGCGACCGACGGCCTCGGTCCCGAACCGCTGGATCGCAAACAACACGCTGAGAACGACGAGCGTGATCGGCAGCACCAGCGAGTTAAGGCTCGGCGCCGCGACCTCGAGCCCCTCGACCGCCGACAGCACGGAGATCGCCGGCGTAATCATGCCGTCGCCGTAGAACAGCGCAGCACCGAAGATCCCCAGCGCGACGAGCGTCGCCTTTGCTGCGCGCCCCTTCAACGGCAGGTCCAGAACGCGTGCGATGAGGGCCATGATCCCGCCCTCGCCCTCGTTGTCGGCGCGCATGATGAAGGTCACGTACTTGACCGAGACGATGATCGTGATCGCCCAGAAGACCAGCGAGATGACGCCGTAGACGCCGGCCTCGTTGGGCGTGACCGCGTGCTCGTGCGCGGTGAAGACGGTCTGCAGCGCATAGAGCGGGCTGGTCCCGATGTCGCCGAAGACGACGCCGAGCGCGCCCAGGGTCAGGGCGCCGATGCCCGCCTTGCCGGCTACGGTCGCGTGCGCGCCGGCCGAAGGGCGCTCGGGTCCTGAATGTTTGGCTGTGACCGCAGGCATGGAATCGAGCCTATGGCTTCGGTGGCCGGATTGGCCCCTCCACGCGCCGCGTTCGCTGGCCTCGACAGCACCAGCCGCGCAATCACGCCGTCGTCGTCAGCTGCCCGGGCATGACGACGATGAGGCTCGCTGGCGGCACGCTGTCGGTCACCGCGACGAGCGTGGCCAGGTAGATCGGGCGCCCCCCGACGGAGAGCCTGACCGAGAACGAGCCCGGCAGCGTGGACACGACCGTCGTGCAGGACTTCGTCGTCGGGCTGGGCGTGACCGGGCATCCGAGGATCGGTGTGCCGACGAGGTCCGGAACGCAGAGCAATGGCGCACCGGAGCAGAAGGCGTGGTCTGGCGGGGGATCAGCGTGACCTGTCCCCCGTGGATGCAGGTGATCGTCGCGCTGGCGGTCAGGACGGGCGCTGGCATGCTTCGTTACTACAACCGCCTGCTGCGCAAGCAGAAGGCCGGGACGGCGACGCTCGACGAGTTGCACACGCTCTCGATCCTGCTCCCGTACATTGAGCTCGTCCATCGGCGCGAGGGCGCGCCGACGTTCGATCTGGCGCCCGATCCGGGCAACCTCCTGCGCGGGCCGTCGGGCGGAGGCGTGCCATGACCCCGATCTCCCTGCACCTGCTCAAGGGCGGCATCGTCCAGGTCTCCTGGGCCTCCGAACGTCTGCGCACGATCTCGCTGCGGCACAACTCCAACACGCTCACGCGGTCGCTGTAAATTTAGGCGGCCGCGACCGCTGGCGGCGCCAGCGACCGCTCACTCGCGCTGCGCCTCAAGGGCGCCGTGATCGCAGCGATCAAGCTCGACGCCCGCCTCGGCGCCGTCTAAACGTCGCAGGGTCGAGGGGCGCCGCATGGACGGCGGTCTGCCGCGGACCCGGCGCGCGGTAGCGTCACGGGTCAACCGTCTTGCGCCGTGAACGCGAGCTGGTCACTGCGGCTTGCGGCCAGCGACGTGTCGCATCCCATTGTTCGCGAGATCCCCTCCGGCTCATCGACGGCAAGCGCTGAGGTGCCGGTGACGCTTGTCCTCCCACGCCGCCCTCGGGGCTATCTCGGGAGCATTTGCGGATCGAGCGGCCTTGGCGATGCCGCCTCCGCGCAGGACACCCACGATTTCCAGCTATCGACGATGCCGGAGGAGGGACTCGAACCCCCGACACGCGGATTATGATTCCGCTGCTCTAACCGACTGAGCTACTCCGGCGGGTGGGCGCGAAGTGTAGCCGGGGAGCCGAGGTCGGCTGGTCGTTGGCGCCAGCGACCTGCGACTTGGCGCATTCCGACAGAATGCCGATAGACGGCGGGGCCGGCTATCCCGACAACAGGCTGTACGGAGGAACTGCGTGAAGACGATCAACAAGAAGCTCAGCCCAACGATCGTGATCGCGATCGTGCTCGTCGTGGGCCTGATCGTGGGTGGGTACTTCGTGTTCTCCGGCGGCGGCGTCATCGGCGGCAAGGAAACGGGCGCGCCGAAGCCCGTCCTCACGCCTGAGCACCTCAAGGCGAACAAGCTCAAGGGCCGCAGGATCAAGCCGCCGCCGCGCAGGCGGTCGGCGGGCGTCGTCAACGAGGCTCGCAAGGCAGGCCGGCTCGTGTTGGCGCAGGCGCGTGGCACCATCGTCAAGCCGCACCGGATCCGGCTGCGCGTCAGCGCGGCCCCGAGGCAGAGGGTCACCGTGGACTGGCAGCTGGGCTGCTTCCTCAATCGCCGGGCGAAGGTCGGTCGCGGCAGTTACCGCACGCGCACGCCGAACGTTCGCGCGATCCCGGTCTCGATTCAGGGCGCCGAGTCGTGCATCGCGACGGCCACCGCCGGGCTGACGAAGGTCGACGGCACGGGCCGGGTGAAGGTGTCGGTGATCTCGGGCTGAACGCTGTGGCCTGCTGCCGCTAGAGATGCCCAAAGCCGCAGACGAGCTCCTTCTCACGATCCCCAACGTCTCCGAGGGCCGCGACCGCGACGCGATCGCCGCGATCGGCGAGGCGTTCACGTCGACGGGCGCGCGACTGCTGGACGTCCACTCAGACCCCGATCACCACCGCACGGTCTACACGCTCGCCGGCGCCGCCGGCGACATCGTTCCGGCGCTCGTCGCGGGCGCGCGCGCCTGCCGCGAGCAGATCGACCTGCGCCGCGAGCGCGGCAGCCATCCGCACGTCGGTGCGCTCGACGTCGCGCCGATCGTCTATCTCGACGCGGCGCGTCGCGGCCCCGCGTGCGTTGCGGCGCTCGTCGCCGGGGAGGAACTCGGCCGCGCCGGTCTGCCGGTCTTCCTCTACGGCGAGCTCGTCGACGGGCGCACGCGCGCGCACATTCGCCGCGGGGGCCTGAGCGCGCTCACCAAGCGCGTCACCTCAGGCGCGATCATCGCTGACTTCGGCCCCCACGAGATCGACCCGCGCACCGGCGCCGTGCTCGTCGCGGCGCGTTCGCCGCTCGTCGCGTTCAACATCGAGCTCGCACCGCCGGCGACGGTGCAGGACGCACGCCTGATCGCCGCGGCTATCCGCCAGGGCGGTCCCGAGGGCCTGCGGGGCGTGCGCGCGATCGGCCTGGAGCTGCAGGCGCGCGATGGCGTCGCGCAGGTCTCTGCGAACGTCGAGGATCACCTCACGGTTCCGCTCGCCCACGTCGTCGCCGCGGTCGCGCGTCACCTCCCGATCGCGGACTGCGAGCTCGTCGGGCTCGCTCCCGCAGCCGCCTTCGATGGCTTCCCGAACGACGTGCATGTGCGCAACCGCCGCACGATCGAGGACGCACTAAGCTCGTAAACCCGCCCATGGCTCAGACGAAGAAGAAGCGCCGCAGCAAGCACCGCGGGAACGCCGCCGGGGTCGTCGAGGCGCGCGGTCGGACAGGCCGCAAGCCGACCGGGGAGGAGCGCAAGCTCTCCGAGAAGGAGCGCATCGCGCAGGCTCGCAAGGACCGCATGATGCGCCCGCCGTCGTGGCGATCGGCGACGATCCGCGCAGCGATGGCGGCCGTAGTCTTCGGTTTCCTGCTCGCCTTCGCGTTCAAGCAGAAGGTTGGCCAGGCGATCCCGCTGACCGGGTTCGTCTTCCTCTTCTACATCCCGCTCGGCTACTACACCGACAACTTCATCTACAAGCGCCGGGTTCGCAGCGAGACCAACAAGGCCGCCAAGGCGAAGGCCGAGCGCGCCGCCGAGAAGGTCCCAAAGCCACCTCGGAAGAAGGAAGTCCGATGAACGTGCGGATGTTCACGGTCGGCATGGTGCAGGAGAACTGCTTTCTGGTCTGGGCGGATGGCAGCGAGCGCGCCGTGATCGTCGATCCCGGCGAGGAGGCGCCGCGGTTGCTGGCGGCGATCGAGGAGGCCGGGCTGACGCTCGAGGCGATCCTGCTCACGCACACGCACTTCGATCATGTCGGCGCGGTCGCGCCGCTCGCGCGCGCGACGGGCGCTCCCGTCTACTGTCCGCGCTTGGAGGTCCCGATCCTGCAGGACATCAACGCCTTCGTCCCCTGGCCCGAGTTCGGCCCCTTCGAATCCTGGGATCCCGAGCTAACGGTCGAGGGCGGTGAGACGCTCGAGCTTGCGGGGCTGACGTTCGACGTCGTGTTCACACCTGGCCACAGCCCCGGCCACGTGACCTACGCGGTTCGCGACGAGAACGCGCTGCTCTCCGGCGACGTCCTCTTCCAAGGCTCGGTCGGAAGGGTGGACTTCCCCGGCGGCGACGGCCCGACGCTACTGCGCTCGATCGCGTCGCTGCTCGATCGCTTCGCCGACGAGACGACCGTCTATCCGGGACACATGGGCATCACGACGCTCGGGCGGGAGCGTGCCACGAACCCGTTCCTGACGGCACTCTCCAGGCAGTGAGCGAGCGACTGCAGGTCCCGCGCGGCACGTACGACGTGCTGCCGGCGGCGGCCGACGCGCGCGTGGCGCTCGAGGCGACCGCGCGGCGGGTCTTGGAGGGAGCAGGCTATCGCCGCATCGAGACGCCGACCTTCGAGTCCACCGACGTGTTCTCACGCGGCGTCGGCGCGTCGACGGACATCGTCCAGAAGGAGATGTACACCTTCGACGACGGGGGAGGGCGCTCCCTGACGCTGCGTCCCGAAGGCACCGCGCCGATCTGCCGCGCCTACGCAGAGCACGGCATGCACAAGCTGCCACAGCCGGTGAAGCTCTGGTACCTGTCGAGCTTCTTTCGCGCCGAGGCGCCGCAGGCCGGGCGCTTCCGGCAGTTCTGGCAGGTGGGTGCCGAAGCGCTCGGATCCGACGATCCGGCGGTTGACGCCGAGACGATCCTGCTGCTGGCCACGCTGCTCGAGGAGCTCGAGGTGGGCGGCCTGCGGTTGCGGCTGTCGAGCCTTGGCACCCCCGGTACCCGCGCGATCTACCGCGAGGAGCTCGCCGAGCACCTGCGCGCGCACGCCGACCGGCTGAGCGAGGACGTCCGTGCGCGCATCGAGCTCAACCCGCTGCGGGCATTTGACTCCGACCATTCCGGCACGCGTGAGGTCATGCGCTCCGCCCCGACGCTGCTTGATCGTCTCGACGCCGATGACGCCGAGCACTTCGCGACGGTGCGCGAGCTGCTCGACCGCGCGGGGCTCACGTACGAGATCGACCCGACCCTCGTGCGTGGCATGGACTACTACACGCGCACGGTCTTCGAGTTCACATCCGATGCGCTGGGCGCGCAGAGCGGCGTCGCCGGCGGCGGACGCTACGACGGCTTGGTCGAGCAGCTCGGCGGTCCGCCCACGCCGGGCTGCGGCTGGGCGGCGGGGGTCGAGCGAATGCTGCTCGCGTCGACCGGCGTTCCGCTCGCGCCGCCGCTGGTCGACCTCTACGTCGCCTTCGACGGGCCCGCCACGCGGCCGATCGCGTTCCAGATCGCCGCCGAGGCACGTCGCGCGCGGCTGAACGCCCAGATGGAGCTCGCCGGGCGCTCGCGCAAGGGTCAGCTCAAGCAGGCCGATCGGATCGGCGCCAGGTACGTTGCGCTGGTGAGCTCCGAGGGCACCGCGCTGAAGGACATGCAGGCAGGGGAGCAGCGCGACGTCCAGGCGAACGAGGTCGTCGCGAAGATCCTGCGCGGGCGGGGCCTGCGGTGAGGCAGCCGCCACGCGCCAAC
>DASVPU010000261.1:0-16117 GCA_036389475.1 Solirubrobacteraceae bacterium | reverse complement strand
AGCGGGCCTGGATCGCGCGCTTGTCGATCTCGACGGGACGCCGAACAAGTCGCGCCTCGGCGCCAACGCGATCCTCGGGGTCTCGCTGGCGGCGGCGCATGCCGCCGCGGCACACGAAGGACAGCCGCTATGGCGCCACCTCGGCGGTCCCGACGCACGGATCCTGCCGGTGCCGATGATGAACCTCCTCAACGGCGGCGCGCATGCCGACAACAAGGTCGACTTTCAGGAGTTCATGGTCGTGCCGGCGGGTGCGGCGAGCTTCTCGGACTGCCTGCGCACGGGCACCGAGGTCTTTCACGCGCTGAAGAAGACGCTCCACGACGCCGGCCTGGGCACGGCGGGCGGCGACGAGGGGGGCTTCGCGCCCGACCTGGGCTCCAACGAGGAAGCGCTGCAGATGCTCGTCCGCGGCATCGAGGCCGCCGGCTATACGCCGGGGGAGGACGTCTTCATCGCGCTGGACCCGGCCACCAGCGAGATCTTCGATGGCGGCGCGTACGTGCTCGAGCACGAGGGCCGCTCGCTGAGCGCTGCCGAGCTGGCCGACTACTGGGCCGACCTCTGCGCGCGCTATCCGATCGTGTCGATCGAGGACGGCATGGACGAGGAGGACTGGGACGGCTGGAAGGTACTGACCGACGCCGTCGGCACGCGCGTGCAGCTTGTCGGCGACGACCTGTTCGTGACCAACAGCGAGCGCTTGCAACGCGGCATCGGCGCCGGCGTGGGCAACTCGATCCTCATCAAGGTCAACCAGATCGGCACGCTCACCGAGACGCTCGACGCGATCCAGATTGCCCGCGCGGCGGGCTACAGCGCGGTCATGTCCCATCGCTCGGGCGAGACCGAGGACACGACGATCGCCGACCTCGCCGTCGCGACCGGCTGCGGGCAGATCAAGTCCGGCGCGCCCTCGCGCTCGGACCGCGTCGCAAAGTACAACCAGCTGCTAAGGATCGAGGAGGCGCTCGGCGATGGCGCCGAGTTCCCCGGGCGCAGCGTCTTTGCAGGCGGCTGACCGATTGCAGGAGCCCGTCTTTGGGCGCCGAACCGTGGGGCGATGGCTGACTTCGCTCCGCGCGTGCGCTGGGACCGGGTGGGTCGCGTGGCGCTGCTGTTCGTCGGCCTGCTGCTGATCTACCTGTACATCAACCCGCTGCGCACGTACCTGTCCACGTGGCAGGAGGCGAAGACCAAGCGCAGCGAGGTCGCCCGGCTGGTGCGCGAGCACGATCAGCTCCTTCGCCGGCAGCGCGCGCTGCGCAGCCCCGGGAGCATCGAGACCGAGGCGCGGCGGCTGGGCATGGTCAAGCGCGACGAGCGCGCCTACATCGTCCGCGGGCTGCCTCGCGGGGAGTAGCGCCGATGGCCGAGGGGTACCCTGCCCCGGCCGTGGTGACGAGCTTCGAGATCGCGTTTGAGCAGTGGCGGGAGGGCGAGCGGCGCATGGACGGCGCGCCGCCCGAGCAGCGAGCTGCGCTGGAGGCCGCCGTCTCGGCGATCGAGGCGGAGCTACGCCGGCGTCTGGGCGGCACGTTCACGACCGACGAGCTGGCCGACCTCTACGAGCGCGGCACGGACTGGTGCACGGACCTGGCGTCCCGGGTCGCGCCCGAGGCGCCGTGGGCGTGGGACGCGCGCACCGTCGCCGACGCGGCATTCCTGCGCTACCTGCGCGACGCGCGCGACTTCGCGGGCGGACGGCGCACCGAGCCGTAGACTAGCCGCCGCGAATCCGCTCGCTTGGGAGGGCGCCAGGCGCCGGCGATAGGCGCCCCGCGAGCCGGGCGTCAGTCCTCGGACCCGGCGCCCGCCCGGCGAATCACGATCTGGTCCTCCTCGATCGTCACCTCGACGGGACGGTGCCCAGCCCAGTGCTCGGCGTAGACCGGGTTGTCCGTGACGGCTGGATCGAGCCACAGCCCGTATCCCTCCTCACCGTGGTCAAACGTCCCTTCGAGCGCCCCGGTGGCCGCCTTGGCGCGGCTGCGCCCGCCGCGGCGACCGCGGCGACGCGGCTTGGCAGGAGCCTCGTCCTCGTCCTCGCCCTCGTCCTCACCGGCGGCCTTGCGCGCCTCCTCCTCGGCAAGACGCGCCGCCTCCTCCTCGGCCTTTCGAGCTTCGAGCGCCTCGAGCTCTGCGGCGACCAGTGCGTCATCCTCGGCCCGCAGGTCGATCTCGTCATCGAAGTCGACGCCTGTGGCCTCGCTGTTCTCGACATCGGCGGCCGCGAGGTCGTTGTCCTTCTTGAAGGTCTCGATCTGCTGGACCGTGGCCTCGAGCTGGTGTGCGATCCAGGCGTCGGTGCGGCCTTGTCGAACCCACCCGCGGATCTGGTTGAGGTGCGGGCGCAAAGAGCGTCGTGCCATGGGCGCGGACCTTACAAGAACGGGCCGCGCTACCGTCTGGCACGGTGGCAGCGGGTACTGGTCGTCCGGGCGGTTGCCATTACAGACCGAACCTGATTGAGTTGCGTTGACAAGGAGGGTGGCCGAGACATGCTGGTCCTGACACGCAAGTCCAATCAAAGCATCATGATCGGTGACGAGATCGAGATCTCCGTCTTGTCGATCATGGGCGAGAAGGTCCGCATCGGCATCCAGGCGCCGCGGGACATTCCGGTGTTCCGCAAGGAGGTCTATCTCGAGATCCAAGCGGAGCGCGGACAGGTCACCGCCACCACCGAAGTCGACGTAGCGCTGCGCAAGCTGAGCTCGTAAGCAGCGCGGCGTTCGCCTTGGTGGCCGCCCCGCCGGCCGGCGTCAGCCCATCACGACGTACAGCGTCTGGAACATCGCCACGGTCACGACGATCGCTGTCGCGATCAGCACGAGCACCAGAACGATGAAGCGCGCAGTGCCGCGCTTGTGGACGCGCTGCAGGTCGCGTTCGCGGGAGCGCATGATGGCCTTGCGCCGCAGCGAGTCGCGGCGGGCCCGGTCCTCGTAGGTCTCCTCGACGAACGCCCGCTCGAATTCGTCCAGCGACTGTCGCATCCGGGTTGCCATGCGTTACGGAGCCTATCCACTCAACCGCTTTCAGGCAGCTCGGCTCAACAGGCTGCCCATAGGCCGCGTGCCTGCTCGTGCGCCATGCGGCTGGCCGCGCGCAGCTCGCTCGCGCGTGCGTCGTTGGGGGCGATCGTCATCACGGTCGCGAAGCCCTCGCGCACAAGCTCGTCGTTGAACAGCCGCCCGCCCGAGTACAGGTAGACGAGCAGCCGTCCGTAGCGGTCGCGCGGCTCAGCTCCGACCTCGACGGTGACCCGCCGGCCGGCAAGCCGGCGCGTGGCGAAGGCGGACGCCTCGCGGCCGAAGCACTCCGTGCGGCCATGGACCTCCGGTGAGTCGACGCCGATGAGCCGTGCCGAGCCTCCGGGCACGAGCCTGACGGTGTCGCCGTCCACCACTCGCCGGACCGTCGCGTCGAAACGCTCGCCGGCCGCAGCGGGCTCTGACACGCTCCCGCTGCAGGGCCCGCCACAGCCTGCGAGCAGCAGGCCCGCGATCGGGACGATGAGCCGCCACGAAGACACGTCCGACACCCTAGGGTTGCCCGCATACCCCAGGCGCGCACCGCTGCAGAATCGTCGCGAAGGAACGCGAGTTCTGTAACGAACGCCGCTACGCGATCGTGATCTCGTCGGACAGATAGACGTCCTGGATCGCGTTGAGCAGCGCCGAGCCCTGCTCGATCGGGCGCTGGAAGGCCTTGCGCCCGGAGATCAGGCCCGTTCCGCCCGCACGCTTGTTGATGATCGCGGTCCGCACGGCCTCGGCCAGATCGCTGTCGCCCGACGAAGCGCCGCCGGAGTTGATGAGCGGCGAGCGGCCCATGTGGCAGTTGGCGAGCTGGTAGCGCGTGAGGTCGATCGGGTGGTCGGTCGTCAGCTTCTCGTAAACGAGCTTGCTCGTCTTGCCGTAGGAGCCATCCAGCGCGCTGACGGCCCCGAAGCCGCGGTTGGTCTCGGGCAGCTTCTGCTTGATGATGTCGGCCTGCATCGTCACGCCCAGATGGTTGGCCTGGCCGGTGAGGTCGGCGGCGAGGTGGTAATCGGTCCCGCCGATCGTGAACGCTGAGTTGCGCAGGTAGCACCACAGCACCGTGAACATCCCGAGGCCATGCGCCTCCTCGAAGGCGTCCTTGACCTCCACGATCTGGCGCCGGGACTCCCTCGAGCCGAAGTAGATCGTCGCGCCGACGCCGGCCGCGCCAAGCTCGTGCGCGCGCCGCACGGTGCCGAAGAAGATCTGGTCGTAGGTGTTGGGGTAGGACAGCAGCTCGTTGTGGTTGAGCTTGACGATGAACGGAAAGCGGTGCGCATACGTGCGGCTGACCGACCCGAGCGCGCCGATCGTCGATGCGATCGCGTTGCAGCCGCCCTCGATCGCCAAACGCACGAGGTTGTTGGGGTCGAAGTACATGGGGTTTGGAGCGAAGCTCGCGGCCGCCGAGTGCTCGACTCCCTGGTCGATCGGGAGGATGCTGACGTAGCCGGTGCCAGAAAGGCGCCCCGAGTGCAGCAGCCACTGCAGGTTGCGCAGGACGTTCGTTGAGCGATCCGATTCGACCATCACCCGGTCGACGAAGTCGGGCCCCGGGAGATACAGGTCATCGGCTGAGATGGTCTCGCAGCGGTGGGTGAGCAGATCCTCGGCCTCTGGCCCGAGCAGCTCCTCCAAACGGCTACTGGTCATGGTCACGGTCGCCACGGCGTCATCCCCTCGGTTCGGCTGAGCGTCTGTTTGAGCAGGGTAGCTCCAACCAGCGCCGCTCCGGACCGAATCGCTGTCGGTGGGTACGCTCCCGCGCGATGCGTCAGAACTTCAACGGCCCCAGCTTCACCGTCGGGGTCGAGGAGGAGATGATGATCGTCGACGCGGAGAGCTACGCGCTGGTAAACGCGATCGAATCGCTCCTGGAGGACACGGGCGCTGCCAACGTCGAGCGCGAGGCCGGCGAGATCAAGCCCGAGCTCATGGAGTCCGTGCTCGAGATCGCCACCAAACCGTGCTCGACGACCGTCGCGGCCGGGGAGCAGCTGTGTGCGCTGCGCCGCCAGGTGCGCGAGACGGCCGCGGGCCGCGGGCTGTCGATCGGCTCCGCCGGGACGCATCCGTTCGCGATGTGGGAGGACCAGCGGATCGTCGCCCGGCCGCGCTATCGCGACCTCATCTCGGCGCTGCGCTTCGTCGCGCGCCAGGAACTCATCTTCGGCATGCACGTGCACGTCGGCATCGAGGGTTCGGACAAGGCGATCCACGTCGCCAACGGCATGCGCGTGCACGTCCCGGTGCTGCTCGCCCTGAGCGCCAACTCGCCGTTCTGGCGCGGGGACCGCACGGGGCTCATGTCGACGCGAACGCCGATCTTCCGAGCGTTCCCGCGTGTCGGGATGCCGCCTGCCTTCAAGGACTGGGCCGACTACGAGCGCCAGGTCGAGTTCATGGTCTCGAGCGGCGTCATGGAGGACTACACGTACCTCTGGTACGACGTGCGACCACACCCCAACCTCGGCACCGTCGAGGTCCGCGTGTGCGACTCACAGACGCGCGTCGAGCACACGATCGCTTTGACGGCGCTCATCCAGGCGATGGTTCACGAGCTGGCCGAGCACTACGACGCAGGCGAGACGCTGGCGGAGTACCCGTGGCAGATGCTCGACGAGAACAAGTGGCTCGCCGCGCGCCACGGGTTGGAGGGCGAGATCGTCGACCTGCCCTCCAACGAGCGCGTGACGACGAAGACGCTGACGCGGCGGCTGCTCGAACGGCTGGCGCCCCATGCGCAGGAGCTCGGCGCGGCGGATGCGTTCGATGGTATCCGCGATCTGCTGGATCGGGGCAATGGGGCGTCGCGGCAGATCGTCGTGTACGAGGCGAACTACGACCTCAACGAGGTGATGGCGGAGATCCTCACCGCGACGGCGCCGTAGTCGTCGCGCAGCCGCCCGGCCGGGAGGACATTCTTCGACGGGGCGCGCCCGCCGGTCCCTAGAATCGGGGGCGTGTCCGCGCCAGACCTCTTCGTCGTGTGCAAGAACTGCCAGGCAGAGGTCAGCCCGTACATCACGGAGTGCCCGTACTGCGGCCAGCGGCTGCGCAAGCGCGCGCCGAAGATCGAGCGGCCCGACGCTCCGGTCAAGCCACCTAAGCGCGGCCCCCGCATGCCGAGGCGAGCCGGGGGGAAGGAGACCAAGACGCAAGCGAGCGCCACGCCGCGCCTGGGGCGGCTGCGCAGCGGCGAGATCCCGGGAATCCGCGCAGACGAGCACGGCCGCCCGTGGGCGACGATCGTCCTGCTCGTCCTCTCGTTCGGCCTCTGGCTCTCGCTCGGCTTCTACGTCAAGGCCGATTTCGCCCTGACGGCGCTCTCCGGCGATCCGTGGCGCTTCTTCACGGCAGCGCTGCTGAACGACGGCACCGCCGCGCAGTTTGCCGCCGTCATCGGCCTCGGCCTGTTCGGCTGGATGATCGAACGCCGCCACGGCCCGCTTGCCGTCATCGCGCTGTTCTTGCTCTGCGGCCCTGGCGCGCTGGCGGCTGCGAGCGCCATCGATCCCGGCTCGCTCGTCTTCGGGACGCACGGCGCCGCGCTCGGGATGCTGTGCGCCTGGCTCGTGCCGACACTGCTGGCGCGCCACCGCGGGGGCGCCGCGGACGCCGACCTGCTCGGCGTGCTCGTCATTGCCGCCGTCCTGTTGCTCGTACCGTTTCTCTCGCAGGGCAGCTTGCTCGCAGGGGCGATCGGCGCTGGCGCCGGCGCGCTCGCCGGTTGCGCGCTCGCAGCGCTGAAGCCAGCCCACTGATGACAGGCGAGAGCTACACGGCCGCAGAGGTCGACGCTGCCGTCGAGGCGCTCTGCGACCCCGACCGCTTCGGCCACGCGCAAGCGATCGTCACGCACGCGGCGCCCGGACTGCAGCGCGTGCTCGGTGCGGCGCTCGAGGAGGGGGGCTGGTTCGACGAGGCTCACGACTCCCAGCTCGCCAAGGCCGTGGCCGCCGAGGATCCGCAGGAGCGCGTGCAGCTCGTCCACGCGCTGCTCAGCGAGGAGACGCGGCTGGGGATGCTCGTCGGGGTGTCCGTCGGTTTCGAGCTGGCCCGCGAGCTCGCGGCGCGGCGCCATGACAACGAGGAAGGGGAGGGTTCATGACCCACGCGATCGTGCTCGTCGAGGCGGAGCGGGACGTCATGTCGACGCTGGG
The DNA here is from genome assembly GCA_036389475.1 of Solirubrobacteraceae bacterium. Classification (GTDB taxonomy): domain Bacteria; phylum Actinomycetota; class Thermoleophilia; order Solirubrobacterales; family Solirubrobacteraceae; genus CADCVQ01. The sequence goes on along the minus strand of DASVPU010000261.1, from coordinate 8,907 downwards.
AGCCGCGCTCTCGGGGGTCGACGGCGTCCGGGAGGCATATTCGGTCACGGGCGAATGGGACTTCGTCTGCATCGTCCACGTCAAGCGCCACGAGGATCTCGCCGGCGTCGTCACCGGCAGCATCTCGTCGATGCACGGTGTCGCTCGGACGCACACGATGGTCGCGTTCGAGGCGTTCTCCAAGCACGACCTCGAGTCGATGTTCTCGATCGGGGCGTAGTCAGTCTTCCTGCGAGCCGCGCGCGAACCAGACCGAGCGGTCCTTCCAGTCGTGCGCCATCAGGGCGACGCCGACGGCGCCGCAGAACGTCAGGAACGTGCCCGTCGCTCCATGATGGCAGCGCTGCCCGAAGATCCACAGGCGATGGCGAACGCGATCGTAATGAACCGGCCGGCGGCCGTATGGATGAGTCGTGGTAGCCATCTCTTCATCACTGATGTTGTTATCGGCGTGTTGATACAACGGTGCAGCAGAACCGGCGTTGCGCCTAGTCCAGAAGTCCAGTTTTCGAGTTCGTCCACGTGACCGTCAAGATGGTTGCGGTGTCCGCGGTCAAGCCGCAGTACGGGCCGACGCTCGTCCAGATCCTCGCCCGGCGGTCGCTGCCCGTGCGGATCGCCGCGGCGGCGGCCGCCGCGCTGCTGCTCGCAGGCGTCGTCGTGCTCGCCCTGATCACGCGACCGGACGAGACGCAGGTGCTGATCCGCAAGCCGACGACGTTCAACTTCGTCTACGGACCGCAGTTCACGCGCGTGACGCAGCGCAACGCGCTCGTCGCGCTTCGCAACGAGCGCGACGGCCTGTTCCTTGACTCCTACGTCGTGCGCGATCTTCAGCTTCCGCCCTACCGCGGCGCCGTCGGAGGGATGCTGCCGCTGTACTCCAACGGCTACCTGTCCAAGCTGCGCGGGCGCTACCCGAGCTTTCGCTTCGTCGGCGAAGCCCGCGCGCGAATCAACAACGGCATCGGCTATCAGCTCACGTTCACGTCCAAGATCGGCACGCGCACGCTGTACGGGCGCCATCTGCTGCTCGTCGAGGACCTGCCCGACGGGCACCGCCGCGGCGTCGTCATCGAGCTCGAGTCGACGCCCAAGGCGGGCACCCCCAACGCGCTTTCGATCGGAACGGCGGGGGCGCTGAAGGCGCCGCTGCGATCGTTTCGCTTCGGCGAGGATCGCGAGGGAGGGACCTCGTGATCGCGTGGGAGGACTTCGAGAAGGTGGACATGCGCGTCGGGCGGATCGTCGGGGTCGAGGACTTCCCCGAGGCGCGCCGGCCGGCCTGGAAGCTGCGAATTGACTTCGGCCCGGAGATCGGCGAGAAGCGATCGTCCGCGCAGATCACGAACTACGGCCGCGAGGAGCTCCAGGGCCGCCTCGTCGTCGGCGTCGTGAACTTCCCGCCGCGACAGATCGGGCCGGTGCGTTCCGAGGTGCTCGTGCTCGGCGCGGTCGCCGACGACCATCCGGTGCTGCTGCTCTGGCCGGACGCCGGGTCGCAGCCCGGCGACCGGATCGCCTGACGGCTAGGGCACGTTCGCCGCGGTAGCGCCCGTGCCTGACGGCTACGGCACGTTCGCCGCGGCGCCGCCCGTGCCCGGCGCCGCCTGGGCCGTGTCCGGATCGGGCTCCGGCGCTGGCGTGGGGGTCGGCGGCACGAGCGATGCGGTGGCGGGAGGTGTCGGCGGCGCGGGAGCGACGATCGCGGGCTCTGCAGGAGCGGCGGCGCCTCCCGTCTGGGCCGGTGGCCCCGCCGCGGCCGTGAGCGTCGTGCTCCCGCTCTCGGTCTGCGTCGGGGCCAGCGGTTGCTGTGCCGGACCCGCGCCCGCGGTCTGACTCGCGTCGGCAGCCGCGGCGGCCAGCTCGTCGGCGCGGGTGGTCGTGCCGGCGCCGGCAGCGCTCGTCGCGGCCTTCGCGCGCTTGACCGGGCTCGACGGCTGCTGCGTCGCGGCCACGACCTCCGGCACCGTCGGCGCTGCCACGGGGGCCGGCCGAGGCGGCGCGGCGGCGATCGCCCGAACCGGCGTCTTGGTCTGCACGTGCTGGACCTCCACCGCGCCCGCGGTGACGATCGCGGCCGCGGCGAGCCCGGCCGCCGCCTTGGTCGTCACCGTGCTGATGCCGGCGGAGATCGCGCTCGTGCCGCTGGTGGCGGCAGCCGTGATCGTGGCGGCGCCCGCGGCGGAGCTCGCGCCCGCCGACGCCGTCATGCCGAACTGCGCCAGCAGCGCCTTCTTGAAGAGCAGCATCGGCGCGACGGGGAAGACCGCGGCAAGCGCCTTGTTCGTCATGCGCAGCTGGGCCTTGAAGCCCTGGCAGCGCTCGCAGGTGCGCACGTGGCGGCGAACGGGAGCGCTCGAGCGCTTCAGACCCTCGGCGACCTCGCCGAGCTCCTCGCGAACCTCCTCGCAACTGAGATGGCGCGCCTCGGCGGCCTCGGCGAGCGAGACGCGGGCGCGGACGAGCAGCGACTTGACTGACGGGATCGTCGTCTCCATCGCCTCGGCGATCTGCTCGTATGACAGCGCGTCGATCTCGCGCAGCAGCAGCGCGGTCTTCTGCGTCTCCGGAAGCTCTTGAACGTCGCCGACGAGGAGGCGGAAATCCTCACGCTTGTGGACCTTGTCGGCGGTCGTCGCGCCGCCCTCGGAGAGGTGGATGTCCATCGAGTCGACGCCGATCGGCTGCACGCGGCGCAGATGGTTCAGCGAGCGGTTGCGCGCGATGCGGTACAGCCACGGCCGCACGTGGATCGGGCGCTCGTCGGCGATGATCGCGTTGAACGCTGCCGCGAACACCTCCTGCAGGACGTCCTCGGCGTCCTCGCGGGATCCCAGCATGTGGCGGCAGAAGGCCAGCAGCCGCCCCTGGTAGCGCCCGACGACCGCCTCGAAGGCGGTGTGGTTGCCGCGCCGCACGAGCACGATCAGGCGCTCGTCGGATTGCAGGCGAAGCAGCGGGACGGGCCCCCGCAGGCTGACCGGGACGGACGGGTTGAGAGCTGAGACTTCCACGTGTGATGGCGGCGTTCCGTGCCGCTGGGCATTCAAACTCCGCAGCGGCCGAGAAGTTCCGAGGTTGGTGGCGGAGAAGCTTCGAGAGTAGCGTGCGCCGCAGCGCCGGCGGCGTCTATGAAGCAGTGCCCGGGGCGGGATTCGAACCCGCAAGCTCTTGCGAGCAGCGGTTTTTAAGACCGCCCGACTTCACCTGCTTGTCAACCCGGGCGCGCGTCCGACCGCCCCATCGTAGGGGGTCGGACGCGCTCGGGCGAGGCTGCGCTCAGCGCTTGTAGTTCTTCAGCTGCTTCTTGAACTCCGAGTACGCTGGGCGCGCCGAGCCGTCGGCGTTCGTCAAGCCGGCATCGAAGCCGTCGCAGTCGGCGCCGGTGAAGTTGTAGTTGTAGAGGCGAACCACGTCTTTCTGGAACTTCTTGACGAGCGAGAAGAGGAACTTCGTGCGGCTCACAGGGCGGCGCTTGTCGCACGCGAACGCGCCGCCGAAGTTGACGATCCCGCCGGTCTCCGTGTACCAGAACTTCGCCTTCTTGTTCTGCTTGCGGACCGCCTTGACGATCCGGGCGGTGCCCGGGTAGCGGTCGGTGCCCTTCTTGATGCGGCGGTTGACCTCGGAGTAGTTGTGGATGCCGATGACCTTGGCCGACCTGCCCGCCGGGCCGGCGGCCGCGAACCACCTCTTGATGTAGCTCTCGACGCCCTTCTGGTCGAGCACGTCGAGCGCGACGATGGTGCAGCCGCTGCAGAGGCTCTTCATCGCCTTGTAGAACTGCGCTGCGGCCTTCGGGCTCTTGTAGGTCGGCTGCGTGACGTGGTTGGCCTCGTTCCAGGCGCCCCACTCCTTCACGCCCATCGGCTTGAACTTCTCGATCAGCCCGCCGACGGCGAGCTTGTACTCCTTGAGGGTCGGCAGCTTGGCCTTCCTGGCCTGCAGGTTGTTCGTCGAGATGTGCATGAGAACCTTGGCGCCGGCGTCGTTCGCGGCGGTGACGAACTTCTCGGCCTTCTCGATCTCATCCGGCTTCTCGATCGAGTCCCAGTGGATGAAGTAGCGCACCTTCTTGATCCCGAGCGACTTGAAGCTCGAGTTTTCGAACATCTTCGCGCTCTGGTCGCCGATGCCGACGGCCACGTTGATCTTCGCCGGCGCGGAGGCCGGGATCGCGAGCACGACGAGCATTGCGAGCAGCAGGGGCAGCGAGCGGCGGGGCAAGAGGATGATCCTTTCGGCGAGGTAGACCGTTCCAGCATCGGCAGAGCGGCGCTCGACCTGAAGCCTAACCAGCCACCGATCAAGTCCGGAAGCCTTCTAACGGACCTCTCACGCGGCGCGCACGCCGCGAGCAGCGATCGTGCAGACACCGTCCAGGATCGCAGCCGCCAAGCGCTCGTCGCCCTTGATGCGCAGGCCACCGCGTTCGGCGCCTGGGCCGAGCGCATCGATCCAGTCGTGTTCGCTGCCGGTCACGCGCACGTTCGCGTCCGGCATCTCCTTCTCGCTGATGCTCACGGACCCGCGGGAGACGGTCAGCGCGTAATGGCGCGTCGTCCCGTCCGGCTGCTCGACTCTGAACTCGCCGGCGCCCGACAGCGACGTCGGCGGCTGGAGCAGGCCGGGGGCGATGCGCAGGATCGCGCCGATGTCGATCGCCTCGCCGTCGCGAGGCGCGGTCCAGGCCCAGTCATAGCCCCAGCGCGCGAGCGCTCCGAGGACCGGCAGCAGCTCGCGCGAGCGCGTGGTCAGCTCGTAGTCAACCCGCGGCGGCACCTCGCGGTAGCGCTGGCGGGTGAGCAAGCCGTCCGCGACCATCCGGTTCAGGCGAGATCGCAGCTGCTCGGTGGAGATTCCAGGCAACACCCGCTGCAACTCGACGAAGCGGCGGGGTCCGGCGGCGAGATCGCGGACGATTAGAAGCGTCCACTTGTCGCCGACGAGGTCGAGGGCGCGTGCGTCCGGCGCCCATTGGTGGTACGGATGGCGCTTCGGAGGTGGGATGGCGGGCATGAGGTCTTTCTGCCGGCGCGTTGTGGGAACCCGGCGTCATGGGGCATCTGCCCCGCGGCGGACCATAGCCGCGGATCTCGTCGCCTGGGCCGGTATAGCTCAGATGGTGGACCCTTGCAACCCCAAATCCGGTGCGAAGGTTCCCGACAGTTTGACCTTCGTCGTGCGTTATGTAGTGCGTGGGAACTGTCACCTCGCTCGAGCTTCACCGGATCAGGCGCCGCGGAGCGCCCCAGCGGCTGCCGCGCGCGACGCTGTACTTCGATCTGGCTTCGCCCCACACGTACCTTGCCGCCGAACGTGCCGAGCGGCTGTTCGCCGGACTCGAGTGGCGGCCGGCATATGCGGAGGTCCTGCACTGCGCCGACCTCGGACCAGACGGCACGGCGGCCGTCACCGCGCGTGCGGCGCTTCTGAGCCTGCCGCTCGTCTGGCCCGACAACTATCCCTATCCCTTCCGTGCGGCGATGCGCGTCGCCGCGCTCGCGAGCGAGCTTGGCTGCGCAGCGGCGTTCGTGCTCGCTGCCAGCCGGCTCGCGTTCTGCGGCGGCTATGACATCGACGACCCGGAGATCCTCGCCGAGGCGGCGGCCGCCGCCGGCATCGGTCTGGCCGAGGCACTCCAGGCCGCAGGCGACGCCGGGCGCGACGAGCCGATCGAGGAGGTCGGGCGTCTGCTGCTGACCGGCGGGGCGCAGCGGCTGCCGGTGCTCCGCGTCGGGCGCCTACTGTTCTGCGGCGAGGACCGGCTGCTCGAAGCCGCCGCCGCGCGCGCCGCCGTGTAGCGCCCCACGTAAAAACGGTCGTGTTCATTGATAGGGTCCCCCGCCGCATGGTGAGCGGAGGACGGCGTTGAGCGAAGCGAGCGTCGTGGGCGGACATCTCGTAGCGCGGCGCCTGCGATCGCACGGTGTGAGAACGCTCTTCACGCTTTCCGGCGGGCACCTGTTCTCGATTTACGACGGCTGCAGGACGGAGGGGATCGACATCGTCGACGTCCGCCACGAGCAGTCGGCCGCCTTCGCGGCCGAGGGCTGGGCGAAGGTGACACGCACGCCTGGTGTGGCGGCGCTGACGGCCGGGCCGGGCGTCACGAACGGGATCAGCGCGATCGCTTCCGCGCAGCAGAACCACTCGCCGATGCTCGTGCTCGGCGGGCGAGCGCCTGCGGTGCGCTGGGGGCAGGGCTCATTGCAGGAGCTCGACCACGTGCCGTTCGTCGCGCCGCTGACCAAGCACGCTGCCACGCCCGCGTCGACCGCCGAGATACCGGCAGCGATCGATGCGGCGCTGGCCGCTGCGCTGGAGCCGCACTCCGGGGCGGCGTTTCTGGACTTCTCGATCGACCATGTCTTCGGCCACGCTCCGGAGAGCGCGCCGGCGGCGCCGCTCCCCGACCCGGCCGATGGGCCCGAGGCTGACGGCGCCGAGCTCGAGCGGGCAATCGAGCTGCTGCGCGGGGCCGATCGCCCGGTCGTCATGGCCGGCACCGACCTCTACTGGGGCCACGGCGAGGATGCGCTGCGCGCGCTGATCGATGAGCTGCGGATCCCGGTCTTCCTCAACGGCCTCGCGCGGGGTTGCATCCCGGCCGATCACGAGCTGTTCTTCTCACGCGCGCGAACCACGGCGCTCGAGGGCGCTGACGTCGCGGTCCTCGTCGGGGCGCCGATGGACTTTCGCCTCAGCTTCGGAGACGCGTTCGGAGCGGAGACGCAGCTCGTCGTCGTCGATCGGATCGAGCCCGCGCGCGATCATCCGCGAGCGGTTGCGGCGCGGCTGTACGGCGCGATCGGCCCGTCGCTGGCTGAGCTGCGCCGCGGCGCCGGCGCCGGTGCGGCCGACCGCTCTGCGGGGTGGGTGGCCGTGGTGTCAGCGGCCGAGCGCGCTGAGCGCGACGCCGAGGCGGCCGAGCTGGCTGATGACCGCGTGCCGCTGCATCCGATGCGCGTCTACGGGGAGCTTGGCAAGCTGCTGGATCGCGACGCGATCGTCATCGGCGACGGCGGCGACTTCGTCTCCTACGCGGGCCGGATGATCGAGTCCTTCGAGCCCGGCTGCTGGCTGGACCCGGGCCCGTTCGGCTGCCTCGGCTCGGGGCCGGGCTACGCACTTGCGGCGAAGCTCGCGCATCCCGGTCGGCAGGTCGTGCTGCTGCTTGGCGACGGGGCGTTCGGCTTCAGCGCGATGGAGTTCGACACGTTCGCGCGCCACGGCGTCGATGTCGTCGGGGTCATCGGCAACAACGGGATCTGGGGCCTTGAGAAGCATCCGATGGAGCTCATCTACGGCTACTCCGTCGCGGCGCAGCTGCGGCCCGAAACCCGCTACGACCGCGTCGCCGAGGCGCTGGGCTGTCACGGCGAGCTCGTACGCTCGCCGTCGCAGCTGCGACCCGCGCTCGTGCGAGCGTTCGAGGCCGGCCGGCCTGCGCTGGTCAACGTGCTGACCGATCCCTCGGTCGCATACCCCCGCCGCTCGAACCTCGCGTGAACATGACCCCGAACGTGAGGAAGCCGCCCCCAGGGGAAAGGGCGGCTTCCTGCATGACGGCCCCGCAGGACGGGCAGGGGTACGTGCCTGGCGAGGGCCTTATTCGTTTGATCCAGGCGGCGGGGGGCGCCGCAACACGGCTTGCCTGGACCTGTGTTCCGATGGGTCCCCTTCAAGAGGGCGGGTTCCCTACCGGCACGGCAAGTATCGGGCTGCGCGGGCAGAAGGTGAATCGGACATACGTCCGTCTTTGGCGAGCGATGGTGTACTAGACGGACCGCTGCGGCGATCGTTGGGCGAGACCCAGCGCGGTCCCGCGAAGGATGTCATGCTCGGACACCTCGACCTGCTCGAGCCCGAACGCCCGCATCGCCTCGATGAGCATCGCGACGCCGGCGACGATCGTCGGTGCCCGGTCGGGGCGCAGGCCCGTCACCTGCCTGCGTTCGTCGTTTGTCATCTGCGCCAGGCGCGCGAGCAGCAGCTCGCAGGTGGCGAGCTCGAGCACGTGGCCGTGGACACGCTCGGAGTCATAGGGCTCGAGCTCGAGCTCGATCGCCGCGCAGGACGTCGCCGTGCCCGCGACCGCGATCGCGCTGCTCACGCGCTCGCGCACGTCGAGGGGGATGGCGTCGATGAAGATCTCCTGTGTCTCGTGCGCGAGCTGCTGGACGCCCTCGGGCGGCGGGGGATCGTCGTGCAGATGGCGCTCGGTCTGTCGCACCACGCCCGCCTGCGTGGAGACATGGAACGTGATCTCGCCGGGCTGCCTGCCGACGACGAACTCCGTCGAGCCGCCTCCGATGTCGACGACGACGACCTCGGCTCCGTTGGTCGGGCGCTCGCTCGTCGCGCCGGCGAAGGTCAGCGCCGCCTCCTCGTCGCCGCCGATCGTGCGTGCCTCGAGGTCGAAGCGCTCTCGCACCTGCTGCGTGAAATCTGGGCCGTTGGCGGCGTCGCGGACGGCGCTCGTGAGGACTGCGGTGGTAGCGCTGACGTCGTGCTGGTCGATCAGCTCCCTGAAGCGGGCGAGCGTGTCGAACACGCGCCTCATCGCCGCATCCCCGAGGTGGCCGTTGGCGTCGACCTTGTCTCCGAGCCGCGTCACGATCGACTCCCGCTCGAGCTCGGTCAGGGCGCCATCGGACGCGACGTCGGCGATGAGCAGCCGAGTCGAGTTCGTGCCGATGTCGACAACCGCTACGCGCATGTCGAATCGAGGGTAGTACGGCCCCGAACACGTTGCTCGTTGCGGTACGACGTTGCTAAGCTGAGAGTCCGCCGCGGGGTGGAGCAGTCTGGTAGCTCGTCGGGCTCATAACCCGAAGGTCGCGGGTTCGAATCCCGCCCCCGCTATGGAAGATATCCCCGACCGGGCCTTGCTCGGTCGGG
>DASVPU010000260.1:0-3933 GCA_036389475.1 Solirubrobacteraceae bacterium | reverse complement strand
AAGGCGACCGCGAGGACCTGCACGTAGACGCCGGCGGCGTTTCCGGCGACCGTCGCCAGCCCGGCGCGCCGACCCAGCGTGAGCGAGCGCGTGACGACGAACAGGACGCTCGGCCCCGGCACCAGGACGAGGACGACGGCGATCAGGACGAACGTGGTGAAGTGCTCCATCGGCAGCATCGCGTCGAGCGTATAGCCGCACGCGACCCGCTGCGCCCCGCGGCGGCCGTGTCGGAAGCGGCGTCTGCGCGCGCGGTCGGGGTTCGAGTTCACTACAGCGCGTCGAGCACCTCGCGTGCCGCCCGCTCGCCCGAGCGCACGGCGCCATCCATGTAGCCGTTCCAGTATCCCGAGGTCTCGCTGCCGGCCCAGTGCAGAAGATCGACCGGCTCGCGCAGCGCGCGGCCGTAGGTCGTCAGCAGCCCCGGCGGCGCGATGCCCACCGGGCAGCCGCGCGAATATGGCTCCGAGGACCAATCCGACTCGATGTAGTCGATCGGGTGCAGCGCCTGTGTTCCGAACGCGCGGGCGAAGCTCGCCAGCGCGGTGCGCTTGCGCTCCTCGGGGGGCAGGCGGCTCAAGCGCCGGCCCTCGTCACCGCCGGCGAAGCCGAGCAGCGCGCCTGGGACGCCCGACTGCGGCGAGCTGTCGAACGTCACGTTCAGCGGGCCGACATCGGAGATCGAGGCCCCGTTGAGCCCGTCGGCGCGCCAGAACGGGCGCTCGTAGATCGCCTGAACCTTGACGAGAGCGCCCTGCGGCATGCGCTGCGTCAGTCCGTCGCGCGCCGCCGGCAGCGCCGGCTCGTACTGGATCCGGCCTGCGAGCGCGGGCGGCAGCGCGACGATCGCGCGCCGGGCGCGGTTGACGTAGCGGTCGGAGACGACCTCGACGTAGTCCGGCCCACGCACGATCCGCCGCACCGGCGAGCGCAGGATGACGCGCCGGCCGAGCTCCTCGGCGACCTTCGTCGCGATCGCCTGGGTGCCGCCCGCGATGCGGTCCTGTTGTGCGCCGTTGCGCGTGCTGACGTTGCGCTCGAAGGTCCCCGGCGTGCGCTCGTCGCCCGATGCCGCGATGAAGAACAGCATGAACAGCAGCGACAGCTCGCGCGGATCGGCGCCGAAGACCGGGCGGCAGAGGGCCGTCGCGAGGTTCATGAAACGCTTGCCTGCGATCGAGGATCGTCGCAACCAGGTCTCGAGCGACTGGCTGTCCAGGCCGGCAGCGCCCGGGGCATTCCACGGCGCGTCGACCGGGATCTTGCGCGCCATCGAGTCAAGCCGGGGGATGACGAGCAGCAGGTCGACGAGCACGGCGGGGTCCGGCGGCACGGCGCCCGTGAGGCCGCTGTCGGAGTACAGGATGCGCCGTCCACCGGCGATGTAGACGTTCTTGCCGGTGTTGTAGCTCGGGAACGTCGCGATTCCCAGCTCGTCGACGAGCGCGCGGATGTGGTTCTGCGTCGGCCCGATGAACTCGGCCCCGAGGTCGACGACGTCGCCGCCGGGGATCGGACGATCGTACATGCGCCCCCCGACGCGATCGCGCGCCTCGAGAACCGACACCGAACGGCCCGCCCGCGCGACCTCGCGCGCCGCGATCAATCCAGCGAGACCGGCCCCGACGACGACGACGTCATGCCGGCGGCGGATGCGCCCGCGCGCCCTCTTGCGCTTGACGGTCGCGGCCGGGGCGACGTCAGCGGCCGCCGCCGCGCCCGCAGCAGCCGCCGCGGCCCCCGCGACGAACCGTCGCCGGCTGATCTGTCGCTCGCCCATGGCGCCAGCGTCAACACCTGCCGCGGCCGTTGTCAAGCGCTAAGCGGCGATCGCCAAGCCGCCGGTGCGGTGCCAGCGCAACCCGAGCCGCTGCGAGACGTTCAGGTGACATGCACAAACACCTCATCTGCCCACTCGCCGGCCTCGCTCTCCTCGCCGGCGCCGCCACGACGGCCGCCGGCGCGAGCCCGCGCTACGTCGGCATCACCGGCTCCGCCGAGGCGCCCGTCGTGGGCGCCCCGTCGATCAGCTACGTCCTGCGGACCTTCTACATCGCTCCGGCAACCTGGAAGGCGGCGAGGGCCAAGCAGAACGCGACCACGCGCCGCTTCGGCCCAGTCGGCTCGTGCAAGATCAAGATCACCGTGACCGCGCAGGCGGTCGCCGACGCCGACGAGCCCGCCGCGGCGCGCGTGACCCGCCTGCTCCCCGCCCGCGGCCGCTACGTGCACGACGAGGGGACCCGCCGCACCGCCGCCTGGCGCGTGATCCGAGAGACCAGCACCAAGACGATCACCGGCATGCTCGTCAGACCAGCAACGACCGTTCGCACTCAACCGCCGGGCATGCGCGTCTGGCTCGAGCTCAAGGCGGTCGGCACGGTGGACCCGACGGTGGAGTGTCACGCGGGCGGTCCGCGCAGCGTGGCAGCGGCATTCGGAGACCTGCTGGCCGCGGGCTCGCTGGGCGGATTTCAGCCGCGATAGGCCTTCTCCTGGAGTGGGCGAGCGCTACTGTGAAGCGCGATGACGGAGCCCGCCGCGCAACCGGTAGAGCAGGCCGTCCTGCCCGATCCAGACGTCGCCCGCGAGTGGCTGGGCACGATGATGCTCATCCGGCGCTTCGAGGAGCGCGCGGGCGAGATGTACGCGAAGGCCAAGGTCGGGGGCTTCCTCCACCTGGCGATCGGCGAGGAGGCGACGATCGTCGGCTCGACGCGCGCGCTGCGCGACCAGGACTACCTCATCTCGACCTACCGCTCGCACGGCCACACGCTCGCCCGCGGCAGCGAGCCCGACCGCGTTATGGCCGAGCTCTTCGGCCGCGTCGACGGACTGTGCAAGGGCCGCGGCGGCTCGATGCACATGTTCGATCTCGAGCGCCGCTTCATGGGCGGCTACGGGATCGTCGGCGGCAACCTCCCGCTTGCCGCCGGCTTCGCGCTCGCCTCCGACTACCTCGGCCACGACGAGGTCACGCTCTGCCAGTTCGGCGACGGCGCCTCCAACCAGGGCACCTTCGGCGAGACGATGAACCTCGCGGCACTCTGGCACCTGCCGGTCGTCTTCATGATCACGAACAACCAGTTCGGGATGGGCACCGCGCTGGAACGCCACTCGGCGATCACCGACCTGCTGCGCAAGGGCGAGGGCTTCGGCGTGCCCGGCATGCGCTGCGACGGTATGGACGTCATGGATACCTACGTCGTCACGAGCGAGGCGCTGCGGATCGCGCGCGAGGAGCGCCGGCCGATGCTCGTCGAGGCCGTGACCTACCGCTTTCGCGGCCATTCGATGGCCGACCCGGAGGAGTACCGCACCAAGGAGCAGGTCGACGAGTGGCGCAAGCGCGACCCGATCTCGACCTTCGGCGATCAGCTCGTCGAGGCGGGAATGCTGTCCGCCGAAGAGCGCGAGCACATGGACCGCGAGGCGGTCGAGCGAGTCGACGGCGCGGTCGCCTTCGCGGACGCGTCGCCACACCCGTCGCCCAACGCGCTCTACGACGACATCTACGTACTCGGCGACCAGGTTCGCGGCTGGTACTCCGTCGACGAGCGCACGCCGACGCTGCATCGCGGCGAGGACGAGCGCGGCATGGACGAAGGAACGTTGCCGCGTTCCACCGAGCACGGCGCGGCACCGAAGCCCGCCGACGCCGCCCAGACCGGCAAGGACTGAGCCGTGGCGGTCATGCGCTATCGCGACGCGCTCAACGCCGCCCTGCGCGAGGAGATGGAGCGCGACGAGAACGTCATGCTGATGGGCGAGGACATCGGCGTCTTCAACGGCGCGTTCAAGGTGACGGCCGGCCTGCTTGAGACCTTCGGCGAGAAACGCGTGCGCGACACGCCGATCTCGGAGAACACGATCGTCGGGATGGGCGTCGGCGCCGCGATGACCGGTTTGCGCCCGGTGGTCGAGCTCATGACG
>DASVPU010000259.1:0-15431 GCA_036389475.1 Solirubrobacteraceae bacterium | reverse complement strand
CGATCGCCCGCTCGGATCTCGCTTCGGCGCGCGCCTCACGCTCATTGATCACGACGCGTTCGCGCCGCGACAGGCGCGCGAACTTCAGCCGGATCGCATCCACCCGCGAGCCGCCGCCGTTGGTCTTGATCTGATCGGCAGCGGCGGCGAGGTCGCCGCGCGCGATGTCGAGGAGGCTCGCCACCCAGACGTCCGCGTACTCGTCGATGGCCTGGCCGATCTGGCGGACCAGCTGCTGCTGGCCGGGATCGTCTGAGAGCCGGCGAGCGAGATCCTCGGTGCGCATCGGATAGTCCGCGAGCGCGATACGGACCGGGCCGAGGAAGCCCCTGTTGCCCGTGGACACGTAGCGGCCCAGGCCGTTTTCGATCCCGAGCAGCGATTTTTCGAGCTCGTTGACGATGCTCAGCGCCTGTTGGGAGCGAAACGCGGTGCGCGCGGCGTCGCGCTGGCCGCTGACGGCGCCGATGAGTATCAGCAGCGCCAGGCCGAGCAGGAGAGAGCAAGCGGCGGCGAGCGCCACAACCCGGGCGGTGATCCGTGTCCTGAAGGTCCGTAGCAACGGTCGGCGTTCTCCCAGGGGTCGAAGGCAATGTACTGGGCCGCTACTCCCTTGGGGCAAGTAGCGGGAGTGGCGGCCGCGGCGGTCGGTTCGGTTGTCCCCTCAAAGGGTACGGCCAGCCCTATTGAGATATCGCTCACACAAGGCGACTATCCAGATGTGTCTCCCACTGTCCTGATCGTCGACGACCACGCCGCCTTCCGCGCTCTCGTGCGGGCGGTGCTGGAGGAAGACGGCTACGACGTCATCGGCGAGGCTCCAGACGGCTACGCCGGCCTGATCGCGGCGCGCGAGCTGAGGCCGGACGTCGTCCTGCTCGACGTGCGCCTGCCGGACATGGATGGCTTTGCGGTCGCCGGAGAGCTGGCTGGCAACGGTCGCGGTCCAGCGGTCGTCGTCACCTCCAGCTCGGAGGATCCGCTGTACGTGGGCCGAGCGCAGTGCAGCGGCGCGCGCGGGTTCATCGCCAAGCACGACGTGTGCGGCGCGGCGCTGGACCGCCTCCTGGCGTAGAACATTTCGGTCATGCCGTGGCGCCCGACCGGCCGGGATGGCAGGCTTGCGCTGTGCGCGTGGTCATCGCCGACGATTCCGTCCTGCTGCGAGCGGGCCTCGCGCGGCTGCTCGAAGACGCCGGCTTCGAGGTCGTCGCCCAGGCATCGGACGCCGAAGACCTCATGCGCAAGGTGCGTGCGCACCGTCCCGCCGTGGCAGTGACCGACATACGCATGCCGCCGACCCAGACCGACGAGGGCCTGCGCGCGGCGCAGCAGATCCGCTCTGAGATGCCGGAGGTTGGCGTGATGGTGCTGTCGCAGTACATCGACGAGGGGTATGCCGTCGAGCTGCTGCAGGGCAGCGCGGAGGGCGTCGGGTACCTGCTCAAGGATCGAGTCGCCGATATCGGAGCGTTCACGGATGCTCTGCGCCGGGTCGCGGATGGGGGTTCCGTCCTGGATCCTGAGGTCGTCGCGCAGCTTCTGGGGCGGCGGCGCTCCGACGATCCGCTGGATCGACTGACGCCACGCGAGCGCGAGGTGCTGGGGCTGATGGCTCAAGGGCGCTCCAATGCTGCGATCGCTCGCGACCTGGTCGTGACCGAGCGAGCGATCGAGAAGCACGTGACGTCGATCTTCTCGAAGCTGAACCTGTCGGCCGCCGCGGACGGACACCGGCGGGTGCTGGCGGTGCTGGCCTTCTTGAACGGGTAGCCGGAACTGGCCGCGCTACGGGCGCGGTGTGGATAACCGAACGTCGACACACGGGCAGACCACCTGGTGTACCCAGGTGTGCGCTGAGAGGCTGCGGCCGTGCAGTCGGACCTCTCCCTCATCTGTGATCCCCGCGATCTGGGAGCCCGCTGCATCGGCACCGTCGTCACGCCCGGCGACGAGGGATGGGACGCCGCGCGTCAGCCGTGGAACCTCGCGGTCGACCAGCGTCCCGCTGCGGTCGCCTTCCCGCACGACGTCGATGACGTTTGCGCGGTCGTCTCTTACGCTCGCGAGCGCGACATGCGCGTCGCGGTCCAGGCAACGGGGCACGGCGCCGCCGCGCTCGCGCCGCTGGAGAACACCATCCTGCTGCGCACGTCGCGCATGATCGGCGTCGAGATCGACCCGCTGCGCCGCCGCGCACGGGTGCGTCCCGGCACGCCGTGGCAGCACGTCGTGCGCGCCGCCGGTGAGCACGGGCTCGCCGCGCTGGCGGGGTCGTCGCCGAGCGTCGGTGTCGTTGGGGACTCTCTCGGCGGCGGGATCGGCTGGCTGTCGCGCAAGTACGGCCTGCAGGCGAACAGCATCACGGCGATCGAGCTGCTCGCCGCCGACGGATCGTTCGTGCGAGCCGGCCGCGACCGCGAGCCCGAGCTCTTCTGGGCGCTGCGCGGCGGCGGCGGCAACTTCGGCATCGTCACCGCGATGGAGTTCGCGCTGTATCCCGTCGCGGCCGTAACCGCGGGCGCGCTGGTCTGGGACTGGCACGAGTCCGAGCGCGTGCTCGAGCGCTGGGCAGCCTGGGCGATCGATGCGCCGGACGGGATCACGACCTCCGCACGGATTCTGCGTCTGCCGCCGTTTCCCTCGATCCCGGCGCCGCTGCGCGGCCGCCAGATCGTGATGATCGACGGCGCCTTCACGGGCGGCTCGGCCGCCGCCCACGCGGCGCTGGCGCCGCTGCGCGAGCTGCGCCCCGAGCTGGACACGTTCGCGCCGATGCCGACCTCGTCGCTCGTGCACCTGCACGGCGTCGGCAGGCCGGATTCTCCGACGGGGAGCGTCAGCGATCACGCGCTGCTGGACGGATTGACGCCGGCGGCCGTAACGGCGTTCGTCGCCGTCGCCGGCCCGGGCTCCAGCTCGCCGCTGGTCGCCGCCGAGCTGCGCCAGCTCGGCGGAGGACTGCGCCGCGCGCCGGTCGAGCACGGCGCGATGCCGACGCTCGAGGCGGCGTTCGCCCTGCTCGCCGTCGGCGCCGCGCGCGACGCAGAGACCGGCGCTGCCGTGGAGGCGCACGCGCACGGCCTGACCGAGGTCATGGCGCCCTGGTCCAGCCAGCGCAGCTACCTCAACTTCGCCGGCCGACCGACCGACACCCGGACCGCCTTCGACGCCGAGTCCCACCGGCGCTTGGAGGCGGTACGAGCGCAGGTCGACCCCACGGGCCTGTTGCTCGCAAACCATTCCATCGACGTAAAGCCCTAGACATGGCAGGACCACTCGTTTCCGTGTCGGTCTCCCCGCACGACGAGCCGGCGCCGGTCGGCCTCCTCCCCGACCGCCGCCGGCTGGCGCTACGGCTCGGACTCATGGCGGCCGTGCTCGCGGCGCTCGGCGTGGCGCTGACGTCGCTCCCCGGCCTGGACGAGGTCCGCGACCGGCTGGCCGGCGCCTCACCTGCGTGGCTGGCCGTGGCCCTGGCGCTGCAGGCGTGCTCCTGCCTGGCGTTCGTGGCGGCATTTCGCGGCGTGTTCTGCAGGCGGCTACCGTGGCGGCTGAGCTATGCGATTGCGATCGCCGCGCAGGGCACCAACGTCCTGCTGCCCTCGGGTGGAGCCGGCGGTCTGGCGCTCGGCGCGTGGGCGCTGCGACGGACGGGCATGCCGGCGCAGCGGCTCGCGCGGCGGACGGTCGCCTTCTACGTGTTGACGAGCTCGGTGAACTTCATGACCGCGGTGCTCGCGGGCGGCGGGCTGGCGCTCGGGCTGCTCGCCGGTAAAAGCTCGCTTGCGCTGACGGGCGGACCGGCGGCGGCCGCAGGGCTCGTCATCGTCGTGGTGCTCGCGCTGCCGTCGATCCTGGGCCGCGATCGGGCGCGGCGCCCGTCGCGACGGGGGGAAGTGGCGGGCGCCATCAGCGCTGGAGTCGACGACGCCGCCATGCTCGTCCGGACGGGCAATCCTCAGATCCTTGGCGGCGCGCTGGGCTTCATGGCGTTCGACGTCGCCGCGCTCGCCGCGGCGTTCGCCGCGATCGGCGCGTCGCCGCCGGTCGGCGTGCTGCTGCTCGGCTACGTCGTCGGTCAGCTCGGCGGCCTGATCCCGCTGCCCGGCGGCATCGGCGGCTCCGACGGCGGGCTGATCGCCGCCCTGGTCCTGTATGGCGCGCCGCTGGGGGCGACAGCTGCGGCGGTGCTCGCGTACCGCGCCTTCCAGCTTGGGTTGCCGGCGGTTCTCGGCGCCCTGTCGGTCGTGCGCCTGCCGGGTGTGCTCGAACGCTCGCCCGAGGTCCAGAAGCTCTACGCGCCGCCACGCCCGCGGCCCGCCGCGGCGCCGGCGCTTGTGGCCGCGTAGCGCCTTCAGGTCTGCGCGCTGCGCAACTGCGGGCGCTGCGTCTCCGAGTCGCGAGCCAGCGCGAACGCGGCCAGCACGCCCCCGACCGCGCCGAAGAGGTGCGCCTGCCAGGAGATCCGCTCCTGCGGCAGCAGCCCTTGGAGCAGCCCGAAGCCCCAGAATGCGACGACGATCGCCCCGATCGCAAGCTCGATAAAGCGCTTGGAGAGCAGGCCTCGGCTCACGAGGTAGGCGGCGTAGCCGAACACGAGGCCGCTGGCGCCCAGATGAACCGTGTTGGGCGAGGCGACGAGCCACGTGCCTAGGCCGCTGACGAGCCCGACGATGACCGTCACGATCGCGACCCGCGCGAGCCCGCCCAGCGCGATAGCGGCCCCCATGACCGCAAACGGGATGGTGTTGGAGATGAGGTGGCCGAAGCCGACGTGCAAGAACGGCGCCGAGACGATCTCGGGAAGGCCGTCGACATCGCGCGGATGGATGCCGTACGCGTCGAGCCGGTGGCCGGCCGCCACGTCGACGATCTCCGTCAGCCACATCACGGCGATCATCGCGAGGACGAGCTTCAGCGCGTCGACGCGGTCAGAGCCAAAGCGTGCGGCCATCTCCCTTGAAGGTAGCGGGCGGTGCGTGGGCGTGCGCGGCTGAACCAGGGTCTGCTGGCTGGGCGTGCGCGGCTGAACCAAGGTCTGCTGGCTGGGTGTCCGGTCGCGGACGCGCTTCGTTTGCTCGAGCTACCAGGTTGCCCCGACCGCCCCGCCGGACAACCGCAGCGCGTACAGGCGGCCAGCGCCACACCATTGGCACGTGAACGCTCGGGTCATGCTCGGTAAGCGCGCTGGGGGTCGGCTGCTGCCCGGGCCCCCGGCATCGACCTCGGGCTCCTCGGCCTT
Source organism: Solirubrobacteraceae bacterium (assembly GCA_036389475.1). Classification (GTDB taxonomy): domain Bacteria; phylum Actinomycetota; class Thermoleophilia; order Solirubrobacterales; family Solirubrobacteraceae; genus CADCVQ01. Next base: position 10,186 of record DASVPU010000259.1, on the reverse strand, counting down.
GCTGGCACGGCGCTGCGTCAGAACTGGGGCGCGCTGCCGGTTCATCGCGTGGCGTAGCCAGCGCGCTCAGCCCGAAGTGCGGTCAGGGCGCTTGATCGCGCAGCGGTCGCACGGAGGCTCATCGCCACGGCCGTCGCGCTCACGGCGGCCGAGGTTCTCGTGCAGGGTCTGGCGCGTGATGTGCACGGATCGTGAGGGATTGGCCGGCGGCGCGGGGCGACCGACGACGGACCGACGGTCACATCCCAACCCGACAGCGCTCATCCGTCGAGGAGAATAGAGGGCGATCAAACGGGAATCCCGCCCGGCGCTCTCACGCCACCCCGGCGCGCGCCAGGCACCCGAGCACCGAGGGCAATGCCTCGCGCTGGAAGTCGAGCCCCGGGGTGAGCTCCTTGAGCACCCCTTCGATCGTGATGAGCGACACCACGGCCATCGAGAAAGTTGGGGACGCGAGGATGCGATGCCGGCGCGAGATGAGAAACAGCGCGGTCGTGAAGCGCGCGGCGTTGAAGCGCTCGGCGCTGCTGCGCGTGATGTCGCTCATCAGCGGCTCGAGATCGGCGACCAGAGCGTCCTCGTCGAGCCGCTCGGGCAGGACGACCGCCGTGCGCACGATGACCCCGGCGATCGCGTCGGGATCGCCGAGCGCCATCGCCCGAAACAACCGCGCGAACTCGATCTGCTGGTCCTCGTCGAGTTCACACGCGTAGCCGAAGTCGATCAGAACGAGTACGCCGTCGGACGTGACGAGCATGTTGCCGGGGTGCAGGTCGCAGTGCACGAGACCGCAGTTGAACAGCATGTCGTAGAGGGCGCGCAGGGCTGCGACGGCGGCGGTCGCCTGAAGTCGCGGATGCAGCCGCGGGTCGTCGATGCGCAATGCGTCCTGTACGTAGTCCATGACGAGCGCCGACGGAGTACAAAGGTCGAGGTGCGGACGGGGAACCATGACGCCGTCGCGCGCGGCGAACGCCTCGGCGAGGCGCGCCTGGTGCGCTGCCTCGGTGTGGAGATCGAGATGGCCGGCGACGGCCTCGGCGAGCATGTCGACCGCGGCGATGGTCGGGATGAGGCGGAAGATCGGCAGGCGCGACGCGAGGCGGGTACAGCCTTTGACGAGCGTTAGGTCGGCGGTGAACCGCGCACGGGCGTCGGGCCGCAGGATCTTGACGGCGACGCGCTCGCCGGTGTCGGCGCGTCGCGCGAGGTGCACGTCCGTGACCGAGCCGGCCGCGAACGGACGCTCCACGACGTCGACGACGCCGTCACCGGCGAGGAGCGCCGCGAGCCCCCGGCCGTCTCCCGCGGGAGTGGCACGGTCGCAGAGGCGGCGCAGCGGAGCGCGCTGCGCGTCGGACAGCAGGTCGGGGCGGGTGGACAACAGCTGCCCGGCCTTGAGGTAGGCGCCGCCCAGCCGGTCCAGGCGCCGCGCCGCGCGCTCGCCTGCCCGAGCGTGATGGCGCCGCGCGGCAGGGAGCTTCAGCCGTGCGATCGCCGCGCTCGCGCCCGCGGATCCCACGATGCCGGCTATAGCTGCGCCGCGCGAGACGGCCCGCAGGTAATGCGCCGGGCGCGCTGCGGCGGCCGCGGCGGTCGGGGGAGCGATCACGAAGGCGCTCGCGCGAACGTCCGCTGGGCGATCCGGTCTAGCCGCTGCGCGGCTGCGGGCATGCCCTCGGGCTCGAACCACGCTGCCTGAAGCGGTACGCCCGTCGCCTGGCCCCGCAGTGAAAGCCGGCTCTCGTAGCCGTCGTCGGGCTGGCTGACGGCGATGACTGACGGCGTCGCGACGCCGCCGAGAACCGTGATCCCGATGGCCTCGAGTCGGCGAAACGGGCGATCGTCGCTCACGCGCGTCCAAGACGTCGCGAGCACGAGCCCGCTGGCCACGTCCAGCAGCGACTCGACGCCGACCGTGCCCTCGTCGCGCCATGCGAAATCGGCGTGCAGCGTGATCCGATCGTCCTCGCCCGCGTCGTGCGCGCGCGTCGCCTCGCTCAGCGGCCGCGGCGTCCACATGCGCAGGTCGTCGTAGACGAAGTCGCTGCCGAGGAGGTGATCGCCCACGCGCCAGGGCTCCAGCGCGCGAACACTGCGCGCGGTCGTCAGCCACAGCCACAGCGCAGCGGGCTCGAACGGTCGCTCGACAAGCAGGGCTGTGGTGCCGGCCATCGCGCTGCCTTCGCGCACGCACAGCAGCGACGAGCACTCGTCCGCGTCGCGGCGCCACGCGTGCGCTACGTCAAGCGCGACCGTCTCGGCGCCTCCGGTCAAGCACGTCAGCCGTGCGCACCTGATCCCCGTCGCCGACAGCGGCCGCTCAACGTGACTTCGAAGCCGCTCGCGGAGCGCGTGCGGCACGCGGCTAGCAGCCGGCGTGGGTGACGCGCGACCGCAGGTCGCGCCAGTGGACGTGGGCGCTGTCGAGTGAGCCGCGCTTGCGCCGTGACTGCGCGTCGACAAGGGCGACCGGCTGCAGGTTCTGTGAATGTTCGTCGCCCACGGGTGGGACGCTGGTGACATTGGAATGCATCTGCAGCGGCTTCTCGGTAAGCAGGGTGAGGTCGTGTTCGGGCATCGACACGGCGACAAGGACCGCGGACCGCAACTTGCCGTCGGTGATCACGCCGAACGAGGGGACGCTGTGGTCCAGGACGATGTGCACGGGCCCAAACACGTCGCTCTTGCCGCTGACGTCGAGCGCCTTGACGTTTGCGACCTGGATCGACGTCTTCCAGTCGACCTTCCCGTGCTGCGGGTCGACGAGCGGGGCGCCGCGCTCGAGCGTCAGGCTGCCCTCCAGGCTCACGGTGTCGCTGCCTACCCCCTCGACCGTGTAGGTCTGCTCGATGTTGACGGCGATCGTGTCGACGCCCGACGGTGGGCAGGCACGGACCTTTGGACGTGGCATGGATGCGCTCCCTTCTGGTACGAACGTGCAATCCGGCGCGAGCCTACACCGCGCGGCGAGGGGCGACCAGGACCCCAGCGGCGGGGCGCCTGACCCTCCGATCGAGTCGCGCGATCCCCGATTTGGGTTGCTCGCGCGTGATCCGCGCTTCGGTTGGCCGTTGTCATGGACGGCGGCGGCAAAGGCGCCCGATCGCAGGCTGTCGCCGGGCGCGCCGTGCGCCCGCCAAGCGCCGGCTCACGACACTCAACCTCAAGGTCTCCGTAACGATCACGCACACGCCCACGCGCAGGGCCGCCCAGACCAAACGCCTGACCGACCTCGTCAAGGTCAACAGGACACGCTGAAGCTCTGCCCCAGCGCCGACCATTGATCAGGCGCCACAACGGATCGTCGTCAAGTTCGGGGACACCGGGCCGCCGGCCGGCAACCTCGCCGGCCGCGGCCGGCAGCGCCGCACCGGCGGCAACGCAGCCAGCGCGGGCTCGCAAGCCATCTGCACCCTGGTCAAGCCCGGTGGCGACAGCGCAACGAATCGAGGCCGCCAACCTCGACCGCGCGGCCGCGAACAGGTGCGCGCGGCTCCGATGGCAACGGGCACGCAGAGCAGACTGGGACAGGTACAGCCCGATTGGTGACCTGTTCCTGCGGGTACCGCGCCGAGCTGTGTTCCTGTTCTTCTCCAATCGCCTGGGGTGCGGCGGATCGCTGCTGCTCTCGGTCGCTGTCACGCTGCTCCTGCTGGTACTGATCGGCGCCATCCGTATCTGACCGGCGCGCGGGTCGGCTGTGGTTGCGCTCCAGTCGGCCCGCGCCGCCAGGAGCCGCGCGCCGCTGCCAACCTTCAAACGCCTGCTGGTCCTGGCACACAAGAAGAACCTCGGCACGCGCGAGGGCTATCTCCGCGACATCAACACGTTTATGTCGTTTGGTCGCTGCGGTCGTGGTTCGCCGCCCGCTGCACACGCGCTAGATCGACCATCAGGACTACGTGGCGCATCTCGCCGAACCTAAATTCAAAAGCTCGCCGGCCAGGCGTCGATCACGACACGCAGCGTCATGCCGACGCGCTTGAACGAGCTGACCCCAGGCAGCTCAGTGCTGAAAAAGGCTCCGCCGGCGCGCCCATCGATCGTGAAGGCCACCCGGAGACTCTTGCGTATCGCTTCTGACGCCCTCACGACCCGCACGACCCGCTCCGAGCTCACTGAGTCGGGTCGTCGTTGGCGGGGCAGAAGCTGGCATTCGCGTGCGCAGCGACACCCTCAGTGATCGACTGAGAGCAGGCATCGATTGCCGGCCGGACGGGTAATCGCCACGGCGTGCAGCCCGGCGGCGCCTGCGATCGCGAATGCCGATGAACTCCTCAGAGGAGGAGCTTCTCGACGTCGAGGATGCGATCGACCGCCTGCAGGCAGCGCTGTCGCTGCAGTACCGCTCGGCGATCACCTACACGCTGGCCGCCGGCAGCGTCGTGGGCTTCAGCTATCAGCACCTCGGCGAGTCGCTGTGGCGGTTCGCGGAACTCGAGCTCGCAGACGCCCGCCGGCTCGTCGAGAAGCTCACCGCCCTCGGCGGCCAGGCGACGAGCGAGGTCGCGAGCGTGCCCTACTCCACCTCCCCGTCTGAGCTCGTCGACCTGATCATCGAGGCCGAGGAGGAGGTGACCGAGGCACTACAGGCCTGCATCTCTCCGACCGGGCGCGAGGCGCGGTCGGAGGCCCTCGAGCATCGGATGGAACACATGATCATGCGTAAGCAGGAGCAGATCGACCTGCTCAAGCGCGTGGCCCGCGACCCCACGGGCTGATCTGGCGCACCAGAGCACGGACAGGCCAACCAGCGCGCCCTCGGGCCTTTTCAACCGCAGGTCGCCGCCCGCGGCCCGACGCCGAGTTGCGCCACGACTGCTCGCCTCCTCAAACGGAGCGGCACGCGTAGTCAGCGCTGGCCGCTGATCGACGCGCCGATTGACCGCTCACGGTCAAATGGTTCGAACCGCAGACCGGTCCAGACCGGATCTAAGCCACCTTTTCCGCGAGGACCGTTCCAGAGCCTGTCACGATCCGCAAGCCGTTCAGGTTATAGCTAGGACTCGCGTTCTGGCTCGAAGCCGACCATGGGCTCTCGATCGGGCCTGGGCACGGCTTCCTGGTCGGGGGGCGGCACGCTGGTCCCGGGCGGAACGTCCGTGTTGGCCTCGTTGGACGTCAACGACCGCACCGCCTTCGACAACCTCGACATGATTGACAAGACCCACCTCCTCGTTCTCATTGCTGGCCAGCGCCAGCGATTCAGTATTGGCTCTACCCGCGTCGGCACCCGCGCCACGCGCCCGTCAGCCTCTGAACCTACTGCCGGTTCCGTGGGTCGCTCACCCACCAAGGTTGGGTGGGCAGAGTTCGCCGAGCGACAGCATCGCCAGGGCGATCACGGCGTCTTGTGAGGGGTAACCGAAGCCACGTCGGGTGATCAGCCGGATCTGTGTGTTGATCTGTTCCACGCGGACGTTGCTGAGACGTTTTTGAAACGCGGCCTCGATGCCGGCGCGCTGGTCGCGGATCGTGCGGGCGAGCTTGACGAACGGCGCAAGGCGAGATCGCCAGGTCCACTTCAGCCACGCCTCGAGGACGCCGATCGCCCAGTCGCAGTCGACGCGGTAGATCTGGCGCAGCTGCGCTTTGAGCAGGTAGTCGCGGTAGAGGAAGACATCCTCCACGACGACGCGCGCCAATCCCAGCAGCCGCGGCCATACGACCGGCCACGCGGCCGGCGTCGATGCGGCGCTGGCGGCGCGTGCCCGGGAAGGCTCCGCACGACGTCGACGTGCGTGATGTGCAGCGCGAGCTGGTGCGTCAGCGGGACGAGCCTGCGGCCAGAGAACTCAAGCGCAGCGCTTGACGGCGTGAGGCCAATCATGAGCCGTACCCGTCCCTGCGGTTCTGGGCCGCGTCATCGGCTGAAGCTGGCTCTGACGAGACCGCCGCCACGCCGGCGCTCGTGAGAAAGGCGGCGGCACCGTCGGGCGTAGCCAGCGAGCGCCACATCGCATCCGGGTTGCCAAAGTTGTCACAGAACGCGTTCGCGACGGACTGGTGCTTGCTTGCTTCGACGAAGATCGTGTCAGCCTGCGGCTCGGGTGGCAGCAGAAAACTGTTGTTGAAGTTGGTCGCGGGCTCGACGACGGACCACATCTCGCGCTCAACTCTGCGACAGAACAGCTCGTCGTAGGGGACGTCCTGGCAGATCGCCTCGGCGAGGACGGCGGCGGTCGTGGAGCCGACGTTCGCTCCTTGACCGCCGATCGGGTCGTTCACGACGTAGCAGTCGCCCAGGGCGATGACGAAGCGCCCTGGACCGATCTCGCAGTAGGGCCGGCGGACCGTCGGCGTGATCGCGCCCTGGAGGATGTCAAGCGTCCCGGTCAGCGCAAACTCGGAGCGGTCGATGCGCTCATGCGCGCTCGGTGCGTACCGGCGGATCAGGTCGACCATCAGCGCCTCGAAGGCCGCCGGGTCGTCGTCGTAGCTCGCATGGGGGATCGGCTCAAGCGGCCCACCTGCGAGCGCCTCCACGGTGATCCCAGTCACGACACCGTGCCTTGAGAAGAACGGGAACGTGAGGATCTCGCCCACGCCCGGCGCGATCGAGAAGCTCACGCCTGGTGGATCCAGCGGCGGCGCGATTCCGTGCCACAGCGAAGCACAGAGGATCCGTAGCGGCCCGCTGTGCGCGGACCGCGTCGCGTCGCGTGGAAAGAAGGCGTCGACGCTATCGCGACCGGACGCGATCACAGTCAGGTCGTGGTGTGCGCACTCGGCGACCACATCGTCGGGGCTCCTGGGGCCGACGGCGACATCCCCGCCGCGGTCGGCGTAGTCCTCCAGCAGCTGCGGCAGGTAGACGCGAAAATCAACGCAGCTGCCCGGATCGCGCATGCGTCCGATGAAGGCGATCGGACTGTCGAGGATGGATATGTGGAAGGCTTCGACGGAGCCTTTGTCACCCCAGTGCTCAACGCCGAGCGCACGCTCGCGGGCGATCGTGGGAGCGAAGCGCGCCACCGCGTTTGGCAAACGCGTGCGCCGCATCTCGTCGGGCGTGCGCTGTGCATATACGGTGGTGTCGATGCCGGCCTGCTGCAGCGTGAGGGCCAGCGTGAGGCCGGAGATTCCGGTCCCGACGATCCCGATGCTGGTCATTGCGCGTCCCTTCTCGTGACTTAGAACCTGCGTGGTCATTGTGTTGAACGCCACTTTCCCAGACGACTGTGCCCGCTCGCCACCCCAAGTTCACCAGTGGTAGTCAAAAAAGTGGCGCAGCCGCGGCCAGCACACCGACCGTGTTCCCGACTTCCGCGACGGACGGACCCGATCACATAAACAAACGAGATCAACGCGATGTCGCGCTCTGCCGAGCTAGCTCACCTTCGCGGGCATGGGGCCTGGCGGGAGCCGCCGCCAGCAGCGTGGCGGCACGGATCAGGCGCCGCGCGCTCCGCGCGAGCTGAGCTTGTGCACCGTTTTCAGCACTAGATGGTTGCAATCCGGCGGCAGTCCTGCACGCGCGCGTCACACGCGCGTCGGCATGGTTGAGCGGGATCGTGCCATAGTGGGTCGCCGGGACGCGCCGCCTTGAAGATGGATGCATCTATGTCCGGCCGACGCAGCATGTTGCCCGCATACGCGGGGAAGGCAGGATTCGCCCGAGCGCTCGGCGCGTTCGTGGCGCTTATTGGTGCGCTGATCGTGCTGGGTTGGGCGCTGGGTGAGATCATCGTCCCCAGTGCCAATGCCGTCTCGCCGGCCGTCAGGCTGAACAGCGGGATCGCGTTCATGCTGGCGGGCAGCGCGCTGGCGCTGATGGGCGCTACGCGCGTCCTGCTGGTAAGCCGTTTCTTGGGGGCGGCCGTCACCACCATCGGGGTGCTGACGTTGAGCGAGTACGTCTTCGGGACCGACCTGGGAATAGACCACCTGGTGTTTGACGACCGCTCGGTGAGCGTTGGGCGTATGGCGCCCAACACGGCCGCCGCGTTCGTATGTTGTGGGGCGGCGCTGCTGCTGGCGCGTTCAGGAAGCGAGCGCTGGCAGCCGTCGGAGGTCCTGGGCCTATTTGGTGCGCTGATCGGCTGGCTGGGCGTGATCGGTTTCGCCGTCGACCTGCCGGACCTGCTTCAGGTCGGCAGCTTTCTGAAGATCGCGCTGCCGGTCGCGATCTGCTTTGTCTGTCTTGGTGCCGGCGTAGCGGTGGCCGTCAACGGCCGGTTGGCGGGCCTGGTGACCAGCCAGGGCCCGGGCGGGCACCTCGTCCGACGGTTGCTGCTGGCGCTGATCGCCGTTCCGCCGCTGACGGCCGTTGCCCTGCGCGCGGCTCACTCCGCGGGGATCGTTGACGAGGGCGGCGTGGTCCTGCTGCTGGTCGGCTCGCTAGAGGTGACGTTGCTGGCAATCGCTTTCTCCTTCGCGCACTCGCTGAATGGCGTTGAGCGCGAGCGGCTGCAGGCCGAACGCGACCTGCGCTCCAGCGAGCGGCGCTTTCGCGGAATGCTGGAATCGGCCCCCGACGCGATCGTGATCGTCGACGAGAGCGGCGAGATCGTGCTGGTCAACGACCAAACCGAGAGGCTGCTCGGCTATTGCGCGGAGGAGCTCGTCGGCCGCCCGGTGGAGATGCTGATGCCCGAACGGCTACGTGGCGCCCACCAGGACCACCGCCGGCTCTTCTTCCGCGATCCGGCCGCACGACCGATGGGCGCGGGACTTGAGCTCTACGCGCTGCGCAACGACGGCAGTGAGCTTGCGGTCGAGATCAGCCTCGGCCCGCTTGAGACCGAGCAGGGCAGGCTTGTGTCCGCGGCCGTCAGAGACATCAGCCAGCGAAAGCGCATCGAGGACGCCAACCGGCGTCTGGCCGCGATCGTCGAGCAGACCGAGGACGCCGTCCTGGTCGAGACCTCGCAGGGAACCATCAGTGAGTGGAATCGCGGCGCGCAGCGCCTATACGGCTACACGGCCGAGGAGGCGATCGGCAGGTCGGTGACCATGCTCGTGGCGCCCGAGCACGCGGGCGAGGAGGAAGAGCTCACGCGCAGGGTGTTCGGCGGGGACGCCATGGAGCAGCATGAGACGGTGCGGGTGCGCAAGGACGGCAGCCGCGTCCACGTCTCGCTGACGATCTCGCCGATCCGCGACGCCGCTGGCAGGATAGTCGCCGCCTCGGCGATCGCACGCGACGTCAGCGAGCGAACCCGCTTCGAGGGCCAATTGCAGTACCTCGCCGATCACGACCCGCTGACGGGCCTGTTCAACCGCCGCCGCTTCCACGAAGAGCTACACCGCGAACTTTCCCGGGCTCGCCGGTACCGCACCGCCGGCGCGGTGCTTGCGCTCGATCTGGACCACTTCAAGTACATCAACGACTCGCTCGGTCACTCCGCCGGCGACGAACTGATCACCAGGACGAGCGAGATCCTCAAACACCGGCTGCGCGGCACCGACGTGCTCGGGCGGCTGGGCGGCGACGAGTTCGCAATCATCCTGCCGGGCGTAGACGAAGTTGAGGCGCAGCGCGTTGCGTGCAGCCTGCTCGAGGCGATCCGCGAAACGATCAGCATCAGCGTTCAGGGCGCGGCGCGCCACACAACCGCGAGCATCGGGATCGCGCCCTTCACGCACGTCGCCGAGCTGACGGAGGAGGACTTGCTCGTAGAGGCCGACATCGCGATGTACGACGCCAAGGAGGCCGGCCGCGACCGGGCGATCGTCTACAGCTCGAGCGGGGACGGCCAGCCGCGCATGCAGGCGCGTCTGACCTGGGCTGATCGCATCCAACTTGCGTTGCAGGAGGAACGCTTCGTGCTGTACGCCCAGCCGATCCTCGCGCTCAACGGCGACAGCGTGCCCCGCCACGAGCTGCTACTACGAATGGTCGGCGACGACGGCGAAATGGTCCCACCCGGCGCCTTTCTGTCTGTCGCCGAGCGGATGGGGTTAGTCGCTGAGATCGATCACTGGGTCCTGCGCCAGACGATCGGCGTGCTCGCCGACCACCAGCACGCGGGACACGACGTGTGCCTCGAGGTCAACCTGTCAGCCAAGTCGATCAACGAAAGCGACTTTGCAGCCATCATCGCGCACGAGCTGCAGGCGGCTGGCGCCGACGGACGCGGCCTGTGCGTCGAGATCACCGAAACGGCCGCGATCGTCAACGTCGAGCACGCCAGGCGCTTCGCCGCCAAGCTGGCCAAGCTGGGCTGCGAATTCGCCCTTG
>DASVPU010000258.1:0-6754 GCA_036389475.1 Solirubrobacteraceae bacterium | reverse complement strand
GCCCCGTCGCGACATCGAGGACACGCGTGCCCTCGCCGACGCCCGCAGCATCGAGCAGCGGGTCGATCAGACGGCCGGTGATCGGGCCGTAGAAGCCGGCGTAGCCCGTGACAGCGGCCGGATCGGCTGCAGCCGGGGCGCCGGGCGGGCGGTCATCGCCGCACCCGTCGACGAGACGCAGATGGCCGGATGCAGCCGGGGCGCCGGGCGGGCGGTCATCACCGTACCCGTCGACGAGGCGCAGATGGCCGCGAGTGGGCGCGCTGGTGTCAGCATTGATGCTCATCGTGTGCTCCTCGGGTAAACGTCGAATCGGGATTGAGCCTGCGATCTCCAGCGTTGGCGTCGCCGTGATTGCTGCAGGGGATCGTTGGTCTGTCCTGGGTGATTGCATAGCAAATCCTGATTAGTAGTGGCGGTGTAACGGGCTGAGCGCGCCAAGCTTGCAGGAACGCGCGAAAGCTCCGCGACAACAGCGCGAAGGTGCCGTGAAACTGGTCGATCAGCAGGCTTGGTAACAGACTGAAGTTATGGTCGCTCGTCGATGGAGGCATACAGCTGAGTTGGAGCCGACCGGCTTTGATCGAAGTCGGGTCGCTGAGTCCGTTGCGTTGGCAGAGTGGACGACCTTTTGCAGCATCCGGGCGGTTAGTCGCTGACCGGTTGCCGCCTTGACGTGCTGGACGAGGGTGGCGATCCGCGAGGTGATCTCGGCCCACAGCCCACGCGGCAGGTCGCGGGCTCGTCATAAGAGCGCGCGGCATGGTCGCGCACCTCGGCTTCGTGGAACTCAGAGCCGGGGGAGTCGATCACCCGAACGGCCTTGACCATCTGGTCGATGGCGTCTTGGCGGCTCTTGGGCGGGCGGCCCTGAAACCGCGGCGGCCAAGCATCTCGGGCTTGAGCGGCCCACGGAAAGTTCACCCGTCGTAGACATCATCGACGTCAGCGACCGCACCCGGTTGGGATGCTCGAACGCGATCGTCTGGGCGATCGCGCTGCCATCGCGCTCGTATACCACCTCAAGACCCGACGGACCGACATCCAGGACCTTTCTCCTTGGTCACGCCATCTCCGCTCTTGAACGGCGTGCTGATGGTGTCCATGTGTTGCTCCTTTCTGTCTGGCGCCGCGCTGGCGCTGTCTGTTGGCGAGGAGGCAGATTGACGGCGGTCGAGAGGTCCTCGCAACGGGGGGCACCCCTAACGTGCACCCGATACTTAGAGGGCTGTGGCCTTGCTGTTGGAGCGAGAGCGTGAGTTGGCTCGTGTGGGTGAGCGCCTTGATGCTGTCCTTGGGGGTATGGGCGGGCTGGTGGTCGTCGAGGGTGCAGCGGGCCTGGGCAAGAGCAGTCTGTTACGAGCGGCGGCAGTGGAGGGGCAGCGACGCGGGTTTGTCTGTCAGCTGCTCGAGCCGCTGTTGCGGTGCCGCTCGGGCGGTGAGCGAGCGGAGCTGCTCGATGGAGCCGCGAGGCTGGCGGCGCATGTGGTGCTGCCCGAGCTCGCGGCAGGGCGGGCGCCGTCGACGCTAGCTTCGGGACGCTGCACGGGCTGTACTGGCTGTGCGCGAACCTCGCGAGGCGCCGCCCGCTGTTGATCGCGGGCCTGCTTGACGTGCTCGTCCAGACCGGTGAGCTGCCCGCGGCTCAGGCGCTCCTCGACAGCGCCGACCTCCGCGCCTGGGGCACCTTCAATCGCTTATTCGCATACCTCATCGACGACGAAGTCCTGGACCGCAATCCGATGAAGGCGGTCCCAAAGTCCAAGCTCGCCTCAACTGCCCCGCGCGCGATCCGCCACGAGAACGTTGCCGAGACCATCTTGGCCGCCGCCGCGACCCCGGGTCCAAGCGCAAAGCGCTCAAAGCGCTCGCCCGAACGCGACGTCGCCATGGTCGCGCTGTATTGCGTGACCGGGATCCGTCTTGCCGCGGCCATCGCTGCGCCTTAACAGTGTCATACCTTCACTTCAACCAAAGTCCACCGTTACACGCAGTCAACCCGCCTACACAGCAAACCGGACATCCTCGAAGGCGGGGCGCGCGCCCCAGCCTTGGGCTCGACCGCCGCGTGTCCAGAGAGACAGCCCCCGCCGAGCAGCTTGACGGCCGCCGTCGCGACGGCCATTTCGGATGCTCGATGACACTGCGATGTGAACCTAGACGTTTATGTGCGTCCACGGCCGTCGAGTTCGATGTGGTCCATGGTTGGCTGTGACTCTTGCGCTGTTGTGTGGTCTTGTAGGCATTGGGCGAGCTGGTGTCGGGAGTTGATGTTGAGTTTGCGGTAGGCGTGGTGGAGGTGCATCTCGACAGTCTTGACGGTGATGAATAGTGCTTGCGCGATCTGTGCGTTGGTGGCGCCGGCGGCGGCGTGTTCGGTGATGCGCCGCTGGCTGGGGGTGAGCGCGGCGATTCCGGTTTGTGCGTCGCGACGCACGCGTAGGCCGGTCGCGGTGAGTTCTTGGCGAGCGCGGTCGGCGAGTGGGTTGGCGCTGCAGGCGGCGGCGATGTCAAGGCCTTGGCGTAGTGGGTCGCGGGCGGCGCGGCGATTGCCGCTGCGGCGCAGCGCGGCGCCGTAGTCGACGAGCGCGTATGCGTGCTCAAGACGCGCCGGGGAGCGCTTTAGATGCTCGACAGCGTCGCGAAGGAGCGCTAAGCCGGACTCGCCGCCCTCGATCAGCCCGCGCGTGCGCAGTGCTTGGCCGATGGCGCCAGGAGTGCCCCAGCGACGTGTCGCGTCGAGCAACGCGTCGGCCTCGCGGCGGGCCTCCTGGCGTTGGTTGAGTGCGTGGTGTAGTGAGACGATCAGCGACCAGGCGGCCCAGTCGGCGCTCTGGACGCCGCCATGGCGAATCGATCGGCGGCGGGCTTCCAGCGCATCGGCGAGCGCACGCGGGGTGTCGCCCTGTGCGAAGCGCAGCCTTGAGCGGCTGGCGAGCAGGTTGGTGTTGGCTGCATCGTCGGGCAGGGCCCGATCGTGGCCGGCGCTGTCGAGGAGCGTCTGAGCCGTGCGCAGCTCACCGGTCTGAACGAGCACGTCAAGCAGGCCCGCGATCAACGATTCGCGCCGCGGGCCGGTATCGGGCGGGAGGGCGTCCAGTCCGGCGCGGTACTCGGCCTCCGCTGCACAGAGCGTGCCGCGCCGCAGAGCCACCTGGCCTCGGATGGTGCACGCGTACACGTAGGCGGCCAGCGATCCGCGCTGGCGCGCGGCGTGGAGCTCGCGCTCGGCCACGCGCTCGGCAGCGTCAAGACGGTCGCTTCTGCACAGCACGTAGGGCGCGAACAGCAGCGACAGCCCACCGTTGGCGATCGCGTCGGCGTGTGGCCCGCACACTGCGCGTTCGGCGAACTGCGCGGCCACATCCGCGGGCCCTCCGGCGCAGAGCTGGGCGAGGGCGAGCTGTGCGAGCATCAGACGCTCGGCCGGCGTGTAGCCTTGAAGGTCGGCGAAGCGCTGCAGCTCGCCCGCGGTGCCACTGGCGATCTGCAGTGTGAGTCGTGCGGCCTCCAGTTCCAATGTGAGCTCGCGATCGCCGTCGAGTTCGCCGATCGCGTGCTCGAGCAGCGAGATGAGCTCGCCGACGTTGGGCGTGGGGCGTGTTACCCGCGTGAGCCCCAGGACGGCTCTGGCTCGCAGTACCGGGGCGGGCGCGAGCGCATGCGCCGCGTGAAGGTGCGCGAGCGCTTCGCGTCGCCCAAGCAGGGTTTCGGTGCAGCCTAAATCAAGCAGCAGCTGCGCGCGCAAGGCGGCGGTGGCCGGGGGCTCGGCCAGCGCACGCTCAAGTCGTCTGAGCGCTGTTTGCGGGGCGCCTTGGTCGAGTGCCTGGCGCGCTGATGTCATCAGGCGCTCGACCACCCAGGGTCGACCGCGCGGTTCAGTAGCGAGCAGGTGCACAGCGACGGCGTCAGGCGCGGCGTCACGGCCAACGAGCAGCTCAGCAGCGCGGGCGTGCAACGACCCCCGCGCCCCGGCCGACAGCCGCGCGGCAACGACGTCACGAACGATCGCATGGACAAAGCGCAACGGGCGAGCGTCCTCAAGCACCGCGGCACGCACCAGCTCTTCAGCGGCCGCGTCGGCAGCACCCTCCTGGATGCGGGCAAGCTGTGCGGCGAGCGAAAGCTCGACATCGTCACCGAGCACGGCGACGGCGTCCGCCAACGCGATCGCGGTCGCAGGAAGCCGGCCCAACGTGGCGCCGACCGTCCGGCGCAGCACTTGGGTACCGACGCTCGTCAGGTCACTAATGTGCTCGGCGGTACACGCGATCTCCTGCTCGCGCAGGCCCTGGGCAAGGCGGCTCAGCAAAAACGGATTGCCGTTTGTCGCGGCCTCACACGCGAGCGCGAACTGCGCGTCAACGCCGTCGGGCGACCACTGCGACAGCAGTGCCAGGATCGCCGCACAGGACAGCGGACGAAGCTCGAGAACATCGCTCTGCGGATCAGCCGAAAGCTCGGCCAGCGCGTTCGGGGGCAGCGGACGCTGCGCGAGCAGCACAACTGCCGGCAGCGCGTCCAGACGGCGCGCGAGCACACCCAAAAAGCGCAACGACGTCTCATCGGCCCACTGCGCGTCATCGACCACAATCAGCAGCGGGCGGCGCGTCGCGAGGTTCGCACACAGCCAGTACAGCCCGTGCAGCGTCCCGAAGCTCACGTCGACCGCGGCCGCGCCGGCCGCAAGCTCGGGCAGCACCACATGCGCCGCCAGCCTCGCGGCGCCACCGAGCAGCCCCGCTCGCTCATCGGACGAGCAGCGCCGCAAGACCGGCTCAAGCAGCTGACGAGCAATCCCAAACGGCCACTCACGCTCAAGCTCCGCCCCACGCGCCCGCGCCACCTCAAACCCGCGCTGCAGCCCCTCCACTGCCGCCGCGCGCAACAGACTGCTCTTGCCCAGGCCGGATGGACCCTCGACGACCACCAGCCCGCCCACGCCCCCGCGCGCAGCATCAAGCCGCACACCCACACAAGCCAACTCACGCTCACGCTCCAACAACAAGGACACAGCCCTCTAAGTATCGGGTGCACGTCCAGGGCGCTCCCCGTCGCGAGGACCCCACGACCACCGCCAATATGGCCTGCTCACCAACAGACAGCGCCAGCGCGGCGCAGACAGCAAGGAGCAACACATGGCAAACGCCAACGAGCCCGACCTCCATTCCATCGCAGGCAGCGATGACCCGACGAAGTGCACTAGCGGATCGCGATCGTGACCGAGGTCGCTGGAGGCGGGGAGTTCTGATGCGTGTGCTGCTGTCGACAATCGGGTCGCGTGGCGATGTCCAGCCGGTGGTGGCGCTGGCGGTGCAGCTAAAGGCCCTTGGGCAGGAAGTCCGTGTGTGCGCGCCGCCTGACTTCCGCGACTGGATCGACGGCCTCGGGATCCCCTTCACGCCCGTCGGACCCCAGCTGAGCTCGACCGGGAAAGCCAGCCCATCAGCAGCGCCACTGACGCCCGAGCAGCGGCGTCAGATGGCGGAAGCCTCGGTCGCCGCCCAGTTCGAGACGGTCACGGCGGCGGCCGACGGCTGCGACGTCATCGTGGCAGCCGGATACCTGGTAGTCGCCGCTCGCACGGTGGCCGAGCAGATGGCAATCCGCTACGTCTGGGCGGGCTACTGCCCGATAGCCCTGCCCTCCCCACACCACGCGCCACCCGTGTATTCAGTGCTGGGAGACAAACCCGCGGATGGGACGGTCGACAATCGCACGCTCTGGGCTCGCGACACACACCGCTACAGCATCTTTGGCGACGCTCTGAACTCGCATCGGGCATCAGCCGGCTTGGCCCCGGTCGCTGACGTGCGAAGCCACATGTTCACCGACAAGCCCTGGTTGGCCGCCGACCCGACGCTGGCGCCATGGCCTGAGCCCGCGGACCCGAACGTCGTTCAGACGGGCGCCTGGATCCTGCCGGACGAGCGTCCACTGTCTCCCGAGCTTGAGGCATTCCTTGAGGCCGACGAACCGCCCGTGTATTTCGGCTTTGGAAGCATCCGCGCTCCCCAAGACCTCAGCAAGAACATGATCCAAGCGGCCCGTGCGCTCGGTCACCGCGCGATCGTGCTCCGCGGGTGGGCCGACCTGCCGCTAGTGGACGACGAACCGGATTGCTTGTCCATCGGAGAGGTCAATCAGCAGGCGCTGTTCAAGCGGGTCGCGGCGGCCGTGCACCACGGCGGCGCGGGCACGACAACCACAGTCGCGCGAGCCGGAGCAGCCCAGGTCGTCATCCCCCAGCTCTTTGACCAGCACTACTTCGCACAACGAATCCACGACCTCAAGATCGGAACCGCGCACTCCCCGGTCCTACCAACCACCGACTCTCTGACCGCGGCCCTCAGTCGCGCCCTGCAGCCCGACGTAGCAGCCCGTGCCCAAGCGATCGCCGGCGCAGTGCGCTCCGACGGCGCAAAGGCCGCCGCACAGCGATTGATCGCGGCGGACGCTCAAAACTCATTTTGAAACGAGCTTTAAGCCCGCTGGGGTTCGGCGCTTAGGGTGCGGCGTCATGGGGAGAGCAGGTTGTCCGAAGTCTCAGCCCACGATGCGGTGCAGGTCCAGCGTTTCTGCAGACGAAGCGCGGCCGTGTCGCCGCGGAAGGTGCTCTCCACGGCCCCGCCCGCTACCTACTTCCCGCGGATAAATGGTTGGCTGGGGAAGCGCGACGGCCGCGTTGGTGGCGCGGCCGTCGGGGTGATGCTGGGCGCTCTTGGCGAGAGCAGGTCGGAGTGTTTCAAGCGGT
>DASVPU010000257.1:0-6833 GCA_036389475.1 Solirubrobacteraceae bacterium | reverse complement strand
CGGCGTGCGGTCGTATTGGGCGCCGGGGAAGAATCCGTAGGCGATGCCGACGCCGCGCCCGTAGCGGTGCACGCAGACAGCGGGCTTGCCGGTGGCGTTGAACGTCGCCGCGGCGGTTGCCGCGCTCAGGGTCAGCGCGATGACCGGTCCGGCGACGGGCATCGTCTGTCCGACGCCCTCCGGGAAGGGAAACGGTGTGGTCACCGGAAGATCGACGCTGAACGTGATGGTGTCGGCGGGCTTGCCCAGCGGCTGGTCGGGGAAGCGGGTGCGGTCCCGTCCGTTTAGCCCGAGCACGATGTCCATGATGGACTGCGAGCCGATGACAGCTGTCGGCGACGGCGAGCTGGGCGCGGGGGTCGGCCGGTCAAGCTCGTCGGCGGTGCTGGCGCCCGGGGTGACGGCAAGGACGCCTCCGCCGTGCACCCAGCTGGCCACGGCGTTCTGCGCAACGACGGAGAGGTTGGGGCTGGTGACGTACAGGGTGTCGTAGTTCTTGAGCGCGCCGTGTTCTAAATCGATCTCGTCGATGAAGTCCAGGGGATATCCGCTGTGGATCAGTGCCGAGTGCAGGTACTCGACCTCGGTGTCGTAGCGGTAACGCTGGGCGTCGGGGTCCCACAGCTCGCTAGCGCCGGTGCTCAGGATCGCGACCGAGCCCTTGGCGGGGTTCGCGCCGAGCAGGTAGGGCTCGGCCTGCCCAATGAGGCCGATCGCGTGGGCGATGTAACGGTAGCGTTGGGTGGTGTCTGACCAGCCATCGCCGCCGACCAGCTGCGTCGGTCCCCAGGTGAACAGGTCGATGAGAGCGGCGCCGTGGCCGACCATCGACAGCAGCTTGTAGCTGGGCCCTTCTGGGTTGGTGCCCAGGACATTGGCTTTGAGGTAGGCGCCCCACGATTGGGTGCCGTGCTGGGCGGCCGAGCGCAGGGCGTCGCCGAGGTAGCTGGCGTACTGGGCTTGATGGTCGAACGTGTTGATGTTGCTAAACGAGGTGAACGCGTTAATCCGTCCGGCATGTATCCAGTCAAAGCCCAGCGTCGCCAAGCTGGGGCCGATCGTCGGGTCCGCGGCATTGGGGCCGTCGGGGTTTTTGTCCGCGGCCTTGCCGGGATAGCCCTTGTACCACCGGTTGACCACGTTGTTGGTGTTGACGTCCAGCAGTGCCGGGCCGGAGAGTTCGGCGTCAAGCGCGCGACGAGCCGCCGCTGCGGCGTTGGTGGCCGACTCAACGAGGTAGCGGACCGTGGCTCGGAACAGGCTGCGCTTGCCGTCCGTCGCATCGACGCCGCCTGCGCCGATGGGCCGCACGTCGGCCCATGCGCTTGCACCCAGGTCGCCGGGCTTGTAGCCCTGGCGGCGCAGGGAGTCGTGGAACGCTTCCAGCCAGCCTGACTCGGGATCTGTCCAGCGCGTGTCGTTGATCGCTGAGGGTAGGTAGAAGCCCGGCTCGTCGGCCATCTTCACGTCGATGATCCGGCTCGGGTCGGCGCCGGTGTGGGCGATGACGCCCTGGATGATTTTGTGCGCCCATTGCTGTAACACGGCGGGCTGCATGCTGGGCTTGTCGAAGTCAAAGACCGCAGGCAGCGAATAATTCGCTGCCGACCGCCAGGTCAGGCCGTGCTCGTCGAGCACCTGATTGATCGTGGTACCGGGAAGTCCTGACCAGGAGCCGATGATCGCCGTGTTGATTCCCAGTGCCCGGACGGTGCGGACGTTGGCGATGAGTTGAGGGAGGTTGCCCTGCGACCCGCCGCTAATCACAGACGCAGAGATCGGGTACTGGCGGGGCCGTTGCTCGTCGGGCAGTGCGACGGCCTGGGCCGCCTGCTGCAGCCGCTCAGCGTACCCGCGGAGCGTCTCGATGCCCTCCAAGCGATCGCCTCGTCGCACGTCATAGCCGGGCAGCAGGAGGCCGATCCGGGTCGTCGGCGTCGATGTGTTCACCGTCGAGCCCGTTCCGGTTCCGGTAACCGTGTCGCGTACCGCATTCACCAGGCGCGGCTGCTGGCCTTTGACCAGTGAAGGCTCGACGACCTCAAAGAGCACGTCTAGGCGCTCTAGGTCTACGCCGTTGTTGGTGCCGCCTTTACGAACATCAAATTGAAACTGGCGGCTACCGAGCCGCCCGGCGAGGAACTGGTCGAGCTTGATCGCCCTCCAGTCCGAGAACGCGCCGACCGTCAGGTTGTCGAGCACGACCGTGCCGGGCACCAACAGCACCAAGCGCAGGGTGGTCAGCGCGGGCCCGCTGCCAAACGCGATTGCTTCGAGTTTGATTCGCAGATGCCAGCCGGCGACCTCGTTGGCGAGGAACGGTTTCGGGCTACCCGCCGTCATGTCATGGGCGAGCACCGTGGACGCTCCGCTGTCGGCGAGGCCGGCAAGTATTGGCCGGCCGGGGCGCTCAGAGCGGCGCGGCAGCCGACGCACCTCAACCGTGGGTCCCGGCCGTCCCTGGGCGTCAAGCGGCGCCGCGCGGAGTACAGACCCCGTGTGCTTGACCTCGCCGGTGATCTGGTCGATGCTCGTCGCGTCCTGCACGACGAGCAGAGTGTGGCCGTCTGGTGACACTGTCGCGCACCGGTTGGCTAGCGCGGGGAACGTTTCGGGCCCGCTGGCCACCGGCTGACCGTCAGCGTCAAGCCGCCACAGCTGCAGCGGCCAGTTGGCCACACCGGTCGCCAGCCGCGGCCGCCGATAGACGGCCCGGCCGGTCATCTCAAACCGCAAGGGCGCGTCCGCATTGTCCGGACCGCGCCCAAAGTCGTAGGCCTTCTGGGTGGAAGGTTGCGGCATCCCCGTCGTCGCGTCGAGATCGACCACATGCAGCTGGCTTAGGTGACCGCTCAGATACAGCCGCCGCCCGAGCGCGTCGATCCCAACGTCGTGGCGGCCGAAATTGGCCGGTGACTGCAGCCGCACCCACGTCGACTCCCCCGGCTCGCCCTTGGCGTCTAGAGTGTGCACGGCTACCCCGACGCTGCCGTGGCCCACGACGTACAGCAGCGGCTTGTGCGGGTGCCGGACCATCGCGTTGACCCGCGGCGAGGGCGTCAAGTCCAGGTTCTTTAGGCCGCCGTCGAGGACGCGCCCTAGCCGGGCGGGCTCACCGTCGACTAAGTCGACCACCGCCAGGTTGTGCTGTGCCTCCGGCGTGCCTTGACTCAGGGCGAGGTAGAGCTTGCCCCCGGCAGGGTCCACCAGCAGCGCGCTGGCCTGGTTGAGCTGCCCCGGGGGGAGCGGGTCGGTCTGCACCCGGTACCATCGGGCGGGGCCGGGTGAGCCGTCAACGATGTCAACCACGGCGAGGATCTCTCCCAAGTGGCCCCCCAGCGCGATCAGGTAGACCCGACGGCCGTCCGGCGCGACGGCGATTGCCGACACCGTGGTGCCGATGCCCTCGTCCTCGAGGATGGTGACCCGATTAACGTTCACCGTCTGCTTTCTGTTGATCTGGTCGCTGGTGCCCATCCCCCGACTGCAAAGAACACCACGCGATCTGCGGGACAGCTCCGCGCGACGCCGTGGCCGCCGCGTTGTGCGGCACTAGGGCGTTCCGCGCGGTCCGCCTCTGAAGATAGGTAGTTCACAACGGCGAAGAGGCACCCGCAGCGATCATCTGATGCTTGAACAGATGATCCTCGGCACCACCGACCGGTGGGTGCCTCTCATCGCGTCGCATCATCGCCTGTGATCATCGAAGATCCATGGATCGCGCGCGTCAAGGTCACGGGTGCACATCCTCGCTGGCCAGATCGCACTCGGATCAGTGACGGCATCACTGCTGCGCAGCTCTGACTCAGACAGCAGCCACGACCGTCGCAATCGCGGACGCCGGATCTCGACGGCGGATGCGGACACCGGCCTCAGATCCTACGCTCTAGCTCGCGCCTCACCTGCGCGACTTTACACGTTGCCGGATCCCACTGGGGAGTTGTGACCGGCTGGATGAGCGCTCAGCCGCGTGGATGCTCGTTGAATCGTCGGCTGCGGCGGCCTGCTTATCGGCGCGGGTTCGTCGGTGCGATTTATGCCGAGGGTTACCGTCATCGGACGAAGCACGCTGAGCACGATGGGTTTGCTGACGCTCACGCTGGTTCGTGGCTTCGCCGCGCGCTTCGGGGGCTTGTCGTAGCCACTACAGGACCGGCGCTGGTCGCTGGTCAGCGACCCGGATCTCGACGGGCGTGATCGGCTACCTCGCGTTGGTGGCCGTCGCGGTTCGTTAGCGACCGACTGATCCGGGGGAGAGAAACGCTGCCAATATGGTGCGTTGCGGTACGCGTGTTCGCCAGGACTGCGCGACTGACCGCAGACGAGGAGCTCTGCTGGTATGGCAAACGACGTTCCGCTGTCGCGCGTTCCCTCAAACTTCGCGTGGGAGGTGCGCCAGCGGGCGCTTGGCGTCGCAGGCGGGCTCGCGGCAAGCACCGAGGGTGTGGCCATCGATGCGCGCCGGATCTACGTCACGAGCTACTCGTATAAGCCCCCGCAACCGACGGTGGGACAGGGGGCCAGGCTCGTCGTGCTCGATGCGGACACGCTTGAGACGCTGGTCGAGCGCGCGGTCTCCGGTACGCCGCGGGCGATCGCGGTCAGCCGCAACCGGATCTACGTCGCCGGCGTTGGTCAGAACGGCAGTGGCCTGGCCCAGTTTGATGCGTCGAGCTTTGCCAGCCTCGCGCAGCTGCAGCTCAGCGGACCGCCGCGGCGCGTCGTGTACAGCGCCGCAGGCAGCCGACTGTATATGACGGTCGCGGGCACGCTGCTCGCAATCGACGACACGACTGGCGTGGTGATCGCCACCGTCAACGTCGGCCAGGGAGCCACGGGAGTCGCGGTTGACGGCGATCGGATCTTCGTCACGCTCTGCAACCCGTCCTCGGTGCCCGAGCAGAACGCGCTCGTGGTCCTCGACGCCGGCGCACACGCGGTGTTGCAGAGCGTCCCGATCGCGCCCGTCGCCTCGTCGCCGCAGGACGTCGCGGTGCTGCCAGCGGTGAAGCGCATCTTCGTCGCAAACGCTGGCAGCATGTCGCAATCGCCGCGCCTAACGGTGCTGAGCCGAGACAATCTCGCTCTGATCGGCGAGATTTCGCTGCCGGGCGCGCCGGCGAATCTCGCGGTGGACGTCCAGCGCAACCGTGTGTACGCCGCGACGCAGGCCGGTCTCGTCGTCGTCGACGGCGCTCAGAACCGCACGCTGACGGTCTTGGGGCCGGGCCGCGCGGCACGCGGCGTGGGCTTCAGCCAGCGGACTGGGCAGCTCGTATGGGGGGACCCGGTCGACGGTGTCGCGAGCAGCGCCGTCCAGCCGGGGGAGAGCCCGTTCGATCTCCAGCTGCTGCGCCCCGACGACCTGCTCACCCTCGACTACACGTTCCACAACCTCAAGCTCATCACCGACGGCTCGCCCCGGCTGGTCCGTGCGGTCGACCGGCAGCCGGCGTTCGTGGCGGTTTACCTTCCCTCTCAGAGCATCGCCGAGGAGACCACGAAGACGACCGACAACGTGCGCCTGCCCGCCGCCGCCGTGCTCGCCGGACGCAGCAGGCTGGTATTTCGTCTGCCCACCGCGTTGCGTGAGCTGCCCTTCACTGCCGAGGGCCTGTTGAACTGGATCGGGCTCGAGCCGAGCCTGGCACCGGCCGCGTTGCCATCCGGTGCGGCGCCTCCCACGCCGCGGCCCGGGCCCACCCAGCCGCTGGACACGCACACGGCGATTGAGCTTCCATACCGCCTGACGTTGTCGCCCGACGCCACTGCGGGCTGGGAGCACTCCACACGGCCGGTCGTGCACGGCGGTCTCGTCGAACTGTGGCATACGCGCCTGAGAGGATCCGACGGCGTGGACCCGGCGGTGCGGGCCATCTGGACGCCCGACCTCGTGCAAGCCACGCCGCACCGCTACGCGCTTGCGCTCGACGCCCACACGCGCACCATAATCGTTCGCGAGACCTCCGATTGGACACTGGTCGACGGCTCCCCGCCTTACACGCCCGCGCCGGCCGAGGCCGACGAACTCATGCTCAGCGCCCTCGGCGGCTTCCTGCGGCTGCGCGGCGCGTGGAACCCGCCACCGGGCCTCGGTGTCACGCTGTGGCGGCAGACGACCACGCTGGGCCGCGATCACAAGGTCACGGCCGTAAGCCGCGGCGTCCTGTTTCCCTGGGGACATCGCGCGGTCAAGGTCGAGCTCACTGAGCGCGAGATCACGACGTCGGCGGACGGCCCAGTCGCGGCCCTGCGAAAGCGCACGATCATCGTGGTATCCGAGGCCGACAAGAGCTACGTCGCAGAGCCCTTCAAGCACGCTGGACGCGAGATGCCGTTCGCCGGCGGTGTTCGCCTACTCACAACCGTGACGCCCGAGCTAGACAGCACCGAGAAGGTCGCCGAAGCCAAGACAGGGCCCGCAGCCGAGGCAGAACCCGCGTTCTGGATTCGCACCCGTGACGGCCTGTTCGAGTTCGACGTCTCGGCTCGAGATCCCGCCGGGCGTCGGGCAACGTTCAAGGCCCAGCTGATCTGGGTGCCCGAGACGGTGCTGAGGAACAAGACCGAGCTCGACAAGGTCGGGGCCGCGTACCAAAAGGACGACCGCCGCAGCGTGCCGATCTCGGGGCAGCCGATCGCGTTGGCCGCGACGATCGGCGCGGGCTCCGTCGGCAGCGCCGCCGCCTTGACCGCCGCTGTGAAGGACATCAGCCTGACGACCGAGCGGCTCGTATTCGGCCTGCAGCGGCGCGAGCTGCCGGACGGGGTCCCGGCCTTCCTGCCGCGGCTCGAGCGCGCCACCGTGCGCATCCCGGCCGCCGAGCAGATGC
>DASVPU010000256.1:0-31323 GCA_036389475.1 Solirubrobacteraceae bacterium | reverse complement strand
GCTGCTGCGCCGCGACGGCAGCAAGCGCCCGACCTATGACGTCGTGGCATCGCGACTGGCCAGGTTGCTGCCGGGCGTCGCGCGCACGCCGCCGCCGGCGAGCGCCGGTCGCAAGCCGACGCCGTTCGAGCTGCTGGATCGCCGCCTGCGCTTGACGCGCCGTGGGCTGCTCGTCGGCCCGCTGCGCTGCGCGCCGACCTCCAAGCCCCGCTGCAGAGGTCGACTCGAGGTGCGCTCGAGGGGCCGGCGCAAGCCGTTCGGACGGCGGCGGTTCTCGCTGCGCGCGGGGAGCAGCTCGCGCTACACGATCCGCATCGGGCCGCGCATGCGCCGCGAGCTCGCGCGCAAGCGCTCCAGCGCGAAGGTCAAGCTCGACGTGCGCCTCACGCACCCGAGCAAGCTCACGCGCACCTATTCGCGGCAGCGGATCGTCAAGCGCGGGCAGGCACGGCCCGCTACCCGATCGGCAGGGTCAGCTCGCGGCTGAAGTCCACGGCGAGGTTTGCCACGAGGCTGTCGAGCCCGTCGCGGGCGGCGAGCTGGCGCTGGTGCCGCGCGCCGGGCTCGACGAGCAGGCTGCCGACGCGCTCGAGCTCCGCCGAGCAGCCGAGCGCGTGCGCGTGCGGCTCGCAGGCGCCGACGAGCTCGGTGGCAAGGCTGGCGACCGGAACGGCGCGCCCACGGACGGGATCGACGAGCTCGGCCTCCACTCCGTCGCGAGCGGCGAGGAAGCGGTTCTCCTCGAGCACCTCCGGAGCGTGCACGAGCGCGGCGTCGGCATGGCCGTCGACGAGCTCGAGGCGCACGAGCGACTGGACGAGCGCCACGAGGGCGGCGGTCGCGTCGAGCGTCGTCTGCGCGTCCATGATCCGGACCTCGACGGTCCCGAGCTTGGGCTGCGGGCGCACGTCCCACCACAGGTAGGTCGGGTCGGCGAACGCCCCGCAATCGAGCAGCAGATCGACGGCTCGTACGTACTCCCCGTAGGAGCCGTAGGCGCGCGGGATTCCGACGCGCGGGAAGGCTTGGAACAGCGGGGTCCGCGCCGACGCCAGGCCGGTGTCGCGACCCTGCCAGAACGGTGAGTTCGCCGACAGCGCGAGCAACACCGGGACGTTCGCGCGCAGGCGGTTGAAGGCCGCGATCCCGGCCTCTCCGGTCGGTAGGCCGACGTGGACGTGCAGGGCGAACGTCGGCTCGCGGCGTGCGAGCGCGCGCATCGATCCGAGTACCACCTGGTGGCGCTCGCGCGAGGACACCGCCATCTCGTGCCAGACGGCCGAGGGATGGGTGCCCGATACGGCGGCGGCGAGACCCAGCCCATCGAGCACAGTGCTGAGCTGGGTGCGCAGTTGCCCGAGCTCGGCGACGGCCTCGATGGCGGTGCTGTGGACTCCTGTGCGCAGCTCGACCGCCGACGAGTGCGTCTCCGAGCTCACGCTGTCGCGCGTCTCCTCGGGCCAGGCCATGAGGACGGCGTCGATCGCCGACGCGAGCGACCAGCTGCCGGGGTCCAGCAACATGACCTCCTCTTCGATGCCGATCGTGTAGTCCGAGCCCATTGGATGAGCCCACTTCGACCACGGCGCCGTTCCCCGCCCGGAAGCAACGTCAGGCGGCACGCACGGCTCCCAGCCCATACGCGCTGGCCGCGCGCGTGAACGCGGCCAGCAGGCGCGCCTGCTCGGGCGAGTCGGTCATGCTCTCGGCGTGCCATTGCACGGCGACGGTGAACGCGCGGTCGGTGGCCTCGATCGCCTCGATGGTCCCGTCGCTCGCCCAACCCACGGCCCGCAGGCCGCTTCCGAGCCGGTCGACCGCCTGGTGGTGAAACGAGTTCACGCGGACTTCCTGCGTGCCGAGGTACGCCGCGAGCAGGCTGCCGGACTCCAGGCTCACGTCGTGCGTGGGAATCGAAGGCGCCTGCTCCTGGCGATGCTGGATGTCGGAGGGCCGCTGGCTGGGAAGGTCCTGCACGAGCGACCCGCCGCGCGCGACGTTCAGCACCTGAAGGCCCCGGCAGATCGCCAGCACGGGGAGCTCGCGGGCCTCGGCGGCGCCCAGGAGTGCGATCTCGAAGACGTCCAGGTGCGGTTCGGTGGGCCCGAGCGTCGGGTGCGGCTCCGCGCCGTAGATGGAGGGGTCCAGGTCCGGTCCGCCGGAGAGACACAGGCCGCTGAGCCCGTCGAGCAGCGGCTCGATGCTGCCGACGTCGAGCGGCGGGATGACGACCGGAACCGCGCCGGCCTTGCGGATCGCCTCCGGATAGGTGAGGCCGAGCGCGAGCTCGCGCTGATGGATCGGCTCGCCCTGCGGATCGTGGTACACGCGCTCAGGGGTGCGCATCTCGGACGTGCTGAGTCCGATGATCGCGTGCGGCGGGAGCGTCCCAGGTATTGAGGCGCTCGCGTTGTGGCGGCGTGTAGGCATTGAACCCCGATCGTTGTATCTGCGATCTCCGCAGCAGAAAAGGACCCACGGTCCAAACAGGGATCGTCGCGCATGGCCCAATGTCCAGCATGGCCGATCCAGCGAGCCTCAGCGGGGTGCGGGTTGCCGTAGCCCTCGAGGTCCGGTGCGGGACACGACCAGAGCGCCGGGCACGCCTTCCTGTCCGGCGTATCCGGGCGTGCTTCAAGCAACGCGATCGTCTGCCGATTGTGGACAGGTGTTCGATGCGCACCAGTGACCTTCGAGTCAGACGGCCGATCTCCGTGCGTGCGTCGAGATGTGCCGCGACCCTGGCGATCGTGTTCGGCGCGTGCGGTGGGTTCGCGCGTGCGGACGTCGCGACTTCACGCGCCGATGCGTGCGCGCTGCGGCCGCAGACGAACCATCTCGCCGCGGACGCCACCCACACCGGCGTCATCAGCCTCGCCTTCGACAGGGCACAGCGTCGCCGGGTGCTGTACTGGGAGTGCGTCGGCGACCGGTTGGTGCGGGTCGGGACGAGAACGAGCATGACGTTGGGTCCGACGATCCTGCAGGACGCGCTTCAGTGGTCCTGCGATCGGCTGGAGCGCCGATTCGTGGCCGCCGCCAGGATGGCCGACGGCTCGATCTCGCTGGGGACCTACAGCGTGCGCACGCCATCATGCGCACATCGCTTCAAGCTCGATGTCCCGAGCCAGGTTGCACCCGGCGAGGTCGCTCGCATCCGCATCGTCGACCGATGGGGCATCGGTGGTATCAGCCCGCGGCTCTGCGTCACCCCCGCCAAGGCCAAGCGCCACTGCGTGAAGGTCGTGTTGCGACGTGCCGTCGCGGTGGCCGTGCGCCGCTATCGCGCGAGGTCCCGGGGACGCTGGCGCGTAGAGCTGCGCGTCAAGGACAGCACGCTGCGCGACTCGCTGCAGGTCGGCGGCCACGGTGGCGCCCGCACCAAGGCGCCGATGAAGGTCCTCGCCACCGGCGACTCGATGATGCAGGGCGTCGACAGCTTCCTCGCCGACGAGCTCGGCGACGCCGCCGACGTGCGCAGCGACGTCCTGCCCGGCAGCCAGATCAGCCGCCGCACGTTCTGGGCGAGGCACTCGGCCTCGCAGACCAAGCGACTCAAGCAGGATCTCACCGTGATCTCGATCGGTGCCGCCAGCGATGGGCTGCCGCTGGCCAACCGGACGGGCGCGTTGCAGTCCTGCTGCGAGGAGCCCTGGCTGCACCAGTACACCCGCCGCGTTCGCAGGATGATGCGGACCTACCTGCAGGCAGGCCATGGGCGCGTCGTCTGGCTGACGCTGCCGGCACCACGCTCACCTACGCGCAAGGCCATCGCCGACGCCGTGAACACGTCGATCCTGCGCGCGGCCGACGGTCTGGACGGCGTGAGCGTCGTGCGGATGGACCTCATCTTCACGCCCAACGGCTACCGCGAGAGCTATCGCTACCGTGGCCGCAGCATCGACGTCCGCGAGCCGGACGGCGTTCACCTCAACATCCCGGGAACGGCGATCGCCGCGAAGGCCGTCAAGCGCGCGATCCGTCAGCGGTGAGCCGAATGGCCGCAGCTCAAGTGCGCAGCTCGATCGCGGCGGCCGGCGCCAGCAGCATCGTCACCCCGGTGCGCGGGTCGCGCGGGGACGCTCGGCGCTCGCGCAGGATCACTGCCGACCAGGCCCGGCCGGCGTCGAGGTCAGCGGCCAGCTCGACGGCGAGTTCGCGCGGCACCCAGCCGGCCTGCGCGCCGCCGTCGACGAGCACGGCGATCGCGTTGGGGTCGTGAGCGTTGGCGGGATCGCGCCGTAGCACGAGCGCGGCGCCCGGAGCGACCGCGTCGGACTGCAGCACGTCGTCATGAAAGCGCGCGGCGCCGGCGACGCTCGCCACGTGCAGGCCGCGCTGCGCGAGCTCCGGCGCGTCGCGCGCCAGAAAGCGCCCCGACTCGGGATCCACCAGCTGGTAGCCGGCCAGCCACACGATCCCTCCGTCGTCGGGATACCAGTAGCGCTCCTCGTATCGCACGTCGACCAGCATCCGGACGAATGTACGGCCCCTCGCACCTGGGCAAACGGAGCCGCATCGCCTACACTGCGCACCGCATGACGCACATGCTCGAGCTGTCCCTGCTTCTTCTCCTGCTCCCCCGCTAGGGGGAGCGATACGCGTGGCGGCCGCACTGCCGCAAACCGACTGAGAAGCAGCACACCTCGAGAGCCTTCAGCTAAGGAGCAGCACGTCATGAGCAGCGACATCGACCCAAACCACGTCCGGATCTTCGACACGACCCTGCGCGACGGTGAGCAGTCGCCGGGCATCTCCCTAAACACCGCTGAGAAGCTCGAGATCGCTCACCAGCTTGCGCGGCTCGGCGTCGACGTCATCGAGGCCGGCTTCCCGATCGCCTCCCCGGGCGACTTCGAGGCGGTCCAGGCGATCGCCCGTGAGGTCCAGGGTCCGATCATCGCCGGGCTCGCGCGCGCTCAAGCGCCCGACGTCGAGGCCGCCGCGCGAGCCGTAGCGGATGCCGAGCGACCTCGGATTCACACGTTCATCTCGACGTCCGACATCCACATCGTCCACCAGTTTCGCTCCACCCGCGAGGACATCCTCGCGCAGGCCCGCGCCGCCGTCGCGCACGCGAAGTCGTTCGTCGACGACGTCGAGTTCTCGCCGATGGATGCGACGCGCGCCGAGCTCGAGTACACCGCCGAGGTGTGCGCCGCGGCGATCGAGGAGGGCGCGACCACGATCAACGTCCCCGATACCGTCGGCTACACGACGCCCGAGGAGTACCGGGCCTACCTCGAGGGCCTGTACCGGCTGGTCCCGGAGCTCAAGGACGTCATCGTCTCCGTGCACTGCCACGACGACCTCGGCCTCGCCGTCGCGAACTCCTACGCCGGGCTGCTCGCGGGGGCGCGACAGGTCGAGTGCGCGATCAACGGGCTCGGGGAGCGCGCCGGCAACGCGTCGCTCGAGGAGATCGTGATGCTCCTGCACACCCGCGGAGACGCCAGCGGCCTGCACACGGCGGCGGTGACCACCGAGATCTCGCGCACGTCGCGCCTTGTCAGCCGCCTCACCGGCTACGTCGTGCAGCCCAACAAGGCGATCGTCGGGCGCAACGCGTTCGCCCACGAGTCGGGCATTCACCAAGACGGCGTCATCAAGGAGCGCACGACCTACGAGATCATGGATGCGACGAGCGTCGGACTGGATGCCAACTCGCTCGTGCTCGGCAAGCACTCGGGCCGCGCGGCGCTGAAGCAGACGCTCGCCGAGCTGGGCTTCCACGTCGAGGGCCAAGCCTTGAACATGGCCTTCAGGCGCTTCAAGGAGATCGCGGACAAGAAGAAGCAGGTCACAGCGATGGACCTCGAGGCGCTCGTCACCGACGACCTGCGCGACGTGCTCGCCAGCTACACCCTGGAGTCCTTCCATGTCGAAGCCGGCTCCGGCCGCGCCCCGCACGCGCAGGTCGTCGTCGTCGGGCCCGACGGCGAGGCCGTGCAGGCCGAGTTCTCCGGCGACGGCCCGGTCGACTCTGTCTTCCAGGCGATCAACGTCGCCACCGGGGTGGCTGCGCAGCTGCGCGCCTTCCGCGTCGATGCGGTCACCGGCGGTCAGGACGCTCTCGGTGAGACGTCCGTCGTGCTCGAGTACGAGGGCCAGTCGGCCTCCGGCCAGGGCGTGGCGACGGACATCATCGAGGCGGCTGGGCGTGCCTACGTCCGCGCGCTCTCAAACGCGGTGCGCAAGGCACAGGCCGCCAGCGAGGCGGTCGACCTCGGCGCGAACGAGCCGGTTCCGACGCCGTAGGCCGCGCGATGGCCGACGAGGACGCCATCGAGATCGCCGAGCTGCGCAAGTCCTACGGGGAGGTGGAGGCCGTGCGCGGGATCTCGCTGGGAGTGCGCCGCGGCGAGATCTTCGCGTTCCTCGGACCGAACGGGGCTGGCAAGACGACGACGGTCGAGATCCTCGAGGGCTTTCGCCGTCGCAGCGGCGGCGAGGTGCGCGTGCTGGGGGTCGATCCGCAGCACGGCGACCGAGACTGGCGCGCGCGGATCGGGATCGTCCTACAGGAGGGCAGGGCACAGCCCGAGCTCACCGTGCGCGAGACGCTCGAGCTGTGGTCGGCCTTCTACCCGACGCCGCGACCGGTCGACGAGACGATTGGGCTCGTGGGCCTGGATGAGAAGGCCGAGGATCGCGTCGCCCGGTTGTCGGGCGGCCAGCGCCGCCGGCTGGACGTCGGGCTGGCGCTTATCGGCGATCCCGACCTCGTGTTCCTCGACGAGCCAACGACCGGCTTTGACCCGGTCGCGCGGCGCGCGGCGTGGGTGGTCATCGGCGGCCTGCGCGACCTCGGCAAGACCGTCTTCCTGACCACGCACTACCTCGACGAGGCACAGGAGCTCGCCGACCGCGTCGCGATCATCAAGGCCGGCGTCATCGTCGCCGAGGGTCCGCCGGAGCAGCTCGTCGGCGCCTCGCAGACGACCGAGATCACGTTCGTGGCGCCCGCGGGGGCCGACGTGCCCGAGCTGGCGGGCAGCGAGCCGTTCGAGATCGAGCACGGGCTCGTTCGCATCCGCAGCGAGCGGCCGACGCGGACGCTGGCGGCGGTCTGCGGCAAAGCCGCCGAGCGCGGCCTGGAGCTCGAGCGCCTGCAGGTCATCCGCCCGTCGCTCGAGGACGTCTACCTCGAGCTCGTGCAGGAGGCGCCGATCCCGTGAGCGGCGCGCGGTTCCTCGTCGTGCTGCGCTCGAACCTCAAGGTCTTCGTGCGCAACCCGGCGGCGCTGTTCTTCACCGCGATCCTGCCCGTCGTCTTCCTCGTCCTGTTCGTCTCGATCTTCGGCGACGCCCGGTCGACGCAGTTCGGCGTCAAGGTCGCGACGCTCCAGGTGCCCGCGTTCATCGCGCTCGCGGTCGTCTCGGCGTCGTTCGTCGGGCTGGCGATCGGTCTGACGAGCGTCCGCGAGGACGGCGTCCTCAAACGCATCCGCGCCACGCCGGTCGCGCCGTGGGTCGTCTTCGCGGGGCGCATCAGCACCGCGATCGTCACCGCGATCATCGTCACCGCGATCCTCATCGCCATCGGCGCGCTCGCCTTCGGGGTGTCGGTTCCGACGCACACGCTGCCGGGGCTCATCTCGGCGCTCGTCCTCGGCGCGACGACGTTCTGCGCGCTCGGGATCGCCTACACGCGGCTCATCCCCGGCATCGAGGCGGCGCCCGCGATGACCAACGCCGTCGTCCTGCCGCTGTACTTCATCTCCGGTGTGTTCGTGCCAACCGATCAGCTGCGCAACCTGCCCGGCTTCCTGCGCTTCCTGGCCGACGCGCTGCCGGTCAAGCCGTTCGTCGACGCGCTGTTGAAGGCCTTCAACCCGCACACGACGGGCGCCGGGCTCGCCGGCGAGGACCTTGCCATCCTCGCCGCATGGGGCGTCATCGGACTCCTGCTCGCGGTGCGGTTCTTCGTCTGGACGCCGCGCCACCAGGCCGGCTGAGGTCAACGCTCCTCGTCGGGCCAGCGCCCGTGGTCGTCGAAGTACGCGCGTGCCTGCTCCTCGCGGTCGCGCTCGGCGTCGCCCGAGACGCCGACGCGGTAGAGGACGTTGAGCAGCAGGATCGAGCCGGCGACGCCGACGAACATCGCGAAGCCTTCGAGGCCGGTGAGCGAACGGTTGAAGATCAGGACGATCACGCCGATCAGCGCGATCGCGCCCGGCAGCACGAAGCGCACAGCGAGCTCCGTGGGCGAATGTCGCTTGGTCGGCGCGGAAGCCACGCTGTGCTCATACCCTCGACGTTTGGCTCGTAAAGGACGATCGGACGATCTCCCGGGCTACGGCCCCGGCGAGTCCTCGCGCCCGCCGATCTTCAGTCCCTGCGCGTAGCCGCCGTTGAGGACCTCGTATCGCAGCCGCCCGTCCATGAGGTTCGGGCCCATGACGCGCGCGATCTCGTGGGCGGGCCCGATCATCCGAACCTTCGCGCCGCGACTGCGCAGCGCCAGCGTCTCGATCGCCGCCGTGCTGCCCGCGAGCGCGCGCAGCAGCCCGAACGGCGAGGCGATCGCGATGTCGAGGCTTGCGATCGGGTTCAGGCACAGGACCTGGGTCGCGCGACCGGTCGGGGCGATGTCGAGGTTGGTGTTGCTCCAGACGCCGCCGTCGACGTACTCGCGCCCGTCGATCCGGACCGGCGCGAAGATCCACGGCACCGAGCAGGACGCCTGCACGGCCTCGGCGACGCTTGCGTCGGGGGCTCCGGGGGAGCCGAAGACGACCCGACGCCCGCGCTCGCGGTCGACCGCGACGACGCGCAGGCGCCCATCGAAGCGCGCGCCCGTCGCGCTCACGCCCTCGCGGATCGCCTTCAGAGACGTGTCCGCGCCGGGGGCGCGGCCGAGCAGCGCGGCCCTCATCGCGGTGCTGCCCGTCGAGCCGACCGCGAGGGCCATCGGCGCGAGCGGCGTCGCCGCTACGCCCGCCAGCCGCACGGCCTCCCGAGCGACGGTCAGCAGCACGCTACGGGGGATCGGCAGCCACTGCGCGGCGAGCTTTGACGAGCTCTCGGAGCTCACGTCCGAGCCCGCGTCGCCGATGGTCAAGGCCGGGCGCTGCGCCGCGGCCTGCGGCCTGCGCGGGCGCTGTCCGGCGACGAGCGCCGCCGCCACGAGCGATCCGGCGGACGTGCCGACGAACGACTCGGTTCTACGGAAGTCGTGACCGGTGGCGTCCTCGATGCCGGCCAGCACGCCGCTCATCCACGCCTCGCCGAGCGTGCCACCGCTGGCCAGCACGAGGACGTCGGGGGGCAGGAAGGGCTCGGTCACGGCGACCGCAAGAGCCTAGTGCTCGGGCGGGTGCCTATCGCAGCCGGCGGCGCGTCTGCGACACCGGCAGCGTCGCGCCCGAATCGAGCCGGGCGAGGGCGCGGATGCGCAGCACGCCACGCCGCAGCTTGGAGAGCCGCCTCAGGCCCGCGCGCGTGAGCTTGAACGTCGCGCGCCGGCGTTTCGGCGCCGCAAACGTCATCGTCTTCCTGCGGGCGAGGGTCAGCCCCGCCTTGTTGGCGCGATCCAGCAGCGCGCTGAGGGTCACCGTGCCCGGCTCGGAGATCCCGACGACGACGCTGAAGCGCCGCGTGCGCCGGATCGTTCGCAGCCGCGCGAGGCGGCCGCTCACCGTGAGCTTCGGCGTGACCTTGGCGGGCAGTGGCGCCGGCGGCGGAGCAGGGGGCGCCGGCGCGGGTGGCCCGGGCTGCAGCGGCGCCTTGGGATCCAGCCGCACGAACCGCGCGATCGACGGGACGCCGTCGGCGCTGAGCAGGAAGAGCATGTAGTAGCCCGGGGGAGCGACGTTCAGGTCGCTCGGCATCCGCAGCGTGATGCGTCCGTCCGTCGCCGGCTGCGGTGCCGCCAGCTCCACGAAGCGCTGGCTCATGTCGAAGGCGTGCGTCGCCGCGCCCGGAGCCACGAGCACGGCGCGCGCCGCTGCCGGTCCGTCGGCGCCGACTTCGAAGCGATCGCCGGGCTGCACGGCCGCCGGCAGCGACTGGATCCGCGGTCGCGGCGCGGGCGTGCCCGAGCCGTCCTTGGTGAACAGGTAGGGCGGGGAGTAGATCTCGGCGGTATCGGTGTTGACGCCGGTGCCCGGGCCGCCGCTGCCGTTGATGTCGTCGCCGGCCGACATGACGCGCGCGTCGGGGAGCAGCAGCGCCGTCGAGTGATACGTACGTCCCTCTGCCTGCGAGGCGCCGAGGATGACCGAGCCGGTCCGCGGGTCGCGCAGCTCGACGCGCGTCTCCTCGCCGGGCGTGTACTGCCAGCGGTAGTACGGCTTGCTGCCGTCCTCGCCGAAGCCGCCGCCGATCGTGGCGACGGTGCCGTCCGGCAGCAAGACGCTGTTTGCGTGGCTGCGCGCGACGGCCATGTTCGGCTCCGCCGTCCAGCCCTGCGCCGGCTTGTTCTCGTCGAACATCTCCGCCGTGTTCGTCGCGGGCCGCAGGCTCGGGGGGCCGCCGATGTCATCCGGCGAACCGCCCAGCGTCAGGACGCGTCCGCCTGGGAGCAGCACGACGTTGCCCCACTCCCGCTCCCGACTCAGGTTCGCTGCATTGGCCCAGCTGCTCGTGGCGCCCGCAGCTCCCGGCTTGAGAAACCATGTGTCGCCCACATACGGCCCGGCAGCCATCACCCGGCCGCTGGGCATCCACAGCATGCGCGGGTACAGCGCATACATCGGGGGACCGCCGGGGGAGTTGAATCGCAGGCCGTCGCGCTGGATCGTGCCGTCGGGGGAGAAGAACTCGAGGTCGTTGTCGGGACCGCCGACGAGGTTGCTCGAGGCACCGTAGTCGGGATCGTTTGGGGCGGTGAGGCCGCCGGCGATCACCGTGCGGCCGTCTGGCATGAGCACCTGGGTCGGATACCAGCGTCCCTGGCGCATCGCTTGCTGGCGCGTCCACGTCTCCGTGAACGGGTCGAAGGTGAAGACCGTGTTGATCCCGTGGTAGTTCGTCAACGGATCGTCGACGTTGCCGCCCGTGACGAGCACGCGCCCGTCGGCGAGCAGCGACGCGCCGCCGCACCAGATGTCCGTCGGGTCATGCGTGACGGGATCGATCGGTGGATCGACCTGCTTGGAGTCCTTCGTGACCGGGTCCCAGACATAGGCGTGCGCGAGGTTGCGATAGTTCGAATTCGGCTCCCCTGGACGTCCCGGGTAGGCGAACATGAGCACCTTGCCGGTCGGCAGCATGATCGCGTGGATCGCGATCACCGCAATCGGGGTCGGCGCTTCCCAAGAGCCCCCCTGGTCCGGTGCCGGCGCCGGCGCCGTGCGAGCGGAGTTGCGAAAGATCGTCGCCCCTACCTTGCGCGTCGCCGCGCTGAGCCGCCGCGCGCGCGCGCCAAGCTGGCGCTGGAAGGCGTGCGCGGCGGCGTGCTCCGCGCCGAGCTCCGTGGTCTCGATCTGGCGCAGCCTTGCTTCTGCGCTGCCCGGCTTGGCGGGCGCGAGCGTGGGCTCCGGAGGCCCCGCGACCACGCCGTGCGCGTGCGCCGGTCGGGCGCCCACCAGCAGGCACAGGATGAGCGCGACGATCGCCATGCGCATCATTCGAGTCCATTGTTGCTGAACTTCCGTCCACGGACGCCACTACCGTCCGGGCCGGACATCGCACGCTTGCAATGGCATCCCGGCTTTCCTAACCTCCTGTCCGCCGGGGAGGGGGTCTGGCCCGGTGTCCCCCACCGAGTTTAAAGCCCCACAGTGATACGGATGCCGACGTACGCTCCCCCACAAAGCCGAGTCCTGCCCGCGGAGGGTCTGTTGCCGCGGCCCGAAGCTGTCGCGTCGGCGACACGCGAGCGCGCCGGGCTGCTGCTGGGGCTTGTGCTCGTCCTCGCGGCCGCGCTGTTCTCGTTGCGCCTCGGCCACTCCAGCCTGTTCATCGACGAGGTCTTCAGCTGGAACGCCAGCCGGGGGAGTCTCTCGGCGCTCGCCGACAGCCTGCGCTACAGCGAGGTCACGCCGCCGCTGTACTACCTGCTGCTCTACGGCTGGCTGCACGTCGCCGGGAGCGACTCGGAGATCGTGCTGCGCGTCCCGTCGGTGCTGGCGGGGGTCGGCGTCGTCGCCTCCATCTACTGGCTCGGCTTGCTCGTCGCCGGCCGTCGCGGCGCGCTCATCGCCGCCACGCTGGCCGCGATCAGCCCGCTGCTGATGGTCTACGCACAGCAGGCTCGTGCCTACGTGTGGGTCATGCTCGCGCTGACGCTGGCGGTAGCGGCCACGATCCAAGGTGCCCGGGATCGCGCCTCGCGCTTTCTGCTGCTCGGCGCCGTCGCCGCGACTGTCGCCGTCCTGCTGCACTACACGGCCATCTTCGTGCTCGTGCCGCTCGCCATCTGGCTGGTGCTCAGGCCAGACGTGCACCTGCGCTGGCGGATCGGGCTCGTGCTCGCCGTCGCGCTGCCGTTCGCCGCGCTCGCGCCGCTGCTGATCGATCAGCTCAGCCGGGGCCATCACGACGTCATCGAGTCCTATGCGGCGCTGTCGCCGCTCAACGCGCTGCGCATCGCGGGCACGCCCTTCGACGGGCGCATGCTCGGGGGCATCGTGTTCGCCCGCGAGCTCGGCGCGCTCGTGGTCATCGACGCGCTCGCGCTCCTGGCGCTCGCCGATCGTTTCCGGCGGCTGCCCGCCCGCTGGCTCATCGTCGCCTGCGGCGCGCTCCCCTTGGGCGCCGTCGCGCTCGCCGGCGCGATCGGGCAGCCCACAGCTTTGACGCGCTACACGGCGGTGGCCGCGCCGTTCATCCTCGTCGCGATCGCGGCGGTCGCGGCCCATGCCCAGCGTGTCTTCGCGGGTGTGCTCGTCGCCTGCGCGCTGATCGCCTCCGGTGCCGGGGTCGTCTCGTCGCACAAGCGCGATGGTCTGTACCCCGACACGCGGGCCGCCGTCTCCATCGCCGCCGAGCATTGGCAGAAGGGCGATCGGCTGATCGGGATCGGTCTGTTGGGCTTCGACGGGGCGCTCTCCTACTACGGCGACAAGCTGCTGCCGCCGGGGCAGAACACGATCCCGGCGCTGCGCACGCTCGATGTCGCCGCCGACGCGCCCCCGATCGTCGACGCAGTTCTGGAGGGCCGCCGGCTGTGGTTCATCTCAGACCCGCCGGTCGCCTCGGCGGATCTGAGCAAGCGCATGGACGAGCTTGGGTACCGCGCGACGGCCACGCAAGAGTTCCCGGGGAGCGGCCGGATCGAGCTCATCAGAGCGGAGCCGCTGCCGTGAGGCGCTGGCGCTTGCTTGGCGCTCGGGCCGCGGCGGTCGCCGCGCTTGCCGGCGGCGCCGTGTACCTCACCTGGCGCTTCGGACAGCTCCCCGAGCTCGGCGCTCTGGCCAGGATCTTCTTTGTCGCCGAGCTCGTCAACTACTTGGCGTTGCTCGAGGGCGTCGTGCTGTTCTGGAGCCCCCGCAACCGGCCTCTCGGACCGCCACCTCAGGACGGAACGACGCTCGACGTGCTGGTTCCCGTCTGCGGCGAGGACGTCGACATGATCGAGGCGACCGTTCGCGCAGCGCTGGCGATCGACTATCCGCACCAGACGATCGTCCTCAACGACGGACATCTGGCGGGCAAGGACAACTGGTGGGACGTCGAGCTGCTGTGCGAGCGCCTCGGCGTCCGCTGCCTGACCCGCACGGTTGGCACCCGCGGCAAGGCCGGCAACCTCAACGCCGCACTGCCGCTGACAAGCGGCGAGCTGATCGTCGTCCTCGACGCCGACCACATCGCGCGGCCGGATCTGGCGCAGCTGCTGCTCGGGTACTTCGAGGATCCCGCGTTGGCGTTCGTGACCAGCCAGCAGTGCTTCCAGCTGGATCGCCACGACCTGCTCGGCCACCAGCAGGCCTTCTTCTACCGCCTGATCCAGCCCGCCAAGGACCGCGACAACGCCGCGTTCTCCTGCGGAAACGGCGTCGCGTACCGGCGCGCGGCGATCGAATCCATCGGCGGCTTCTCGGAATGGAACCTCGTCGAAGATCTCACGACCTCCTATGAGCTGCACGCGCGCGGTTGGCGCTCGGCGTACGTCGGCATCCCGGTCAGCGTCGGCACCGCCCCGAGCACGGCCGCCGAGCTCGCCAGCCAGCGCCTGCGCTGGGCAACCGACAGCCTGCGCTTGTTCTTTTGGGACAACCCGATGTTCAAGAAGGGCCTCACGCTTCGCCAGAAGCTGCACTACGCGCATACGACCGGCTGGTACCTCGTCGGCGCGATCGACGTCGTCTATCTCCTGAGCCCGATCGTGGCGATCTTCACCGGTTTGCGCCTCATCGCGCCGGGAAGCGAATGGACGTACGCCGGCCTGATCGGGCTCTACCTGCTTCCGATCGCGCTGATGCTCACGGCGTATGTCGGATGGCGCGGGGCGGCCCGATCTGCGCAGATGCAGCTGTTCCTCGCGCCGGTCTTCGCCGTCGCCATCGTTCGCGCGCTGCTCTCGAACCCAAGCCGCATGCGCCGGCTGCAGAGCGGGGTCACCGCGAAGCGCAGCCAGCGCAGGGTCAGCTGGCTGACGACCTTTCACCACACGGTCCTGGCGCTCCTGCTCGTCTCGGTGGGCATCGCGATCATGCGCCCGGGGGTGACGCTCGCGGTCGTCCTGTGGGCGTGCGTGCTCGCGACCGCCCTTGCGACGCCCGGCAGCATGCTCGGCCTTGGTCGCGACATGAGCCAGACGCTGCGCATCGCGATCAGCGCTCCCGCGGTGGCCGCCGCGCTGCTCGTTGCCCTGACGGTGTGGTCGGCGTACTCGATCGACTCGCGCGGCTCGCAGGCGGCCGCGGCGGCACCGGCGGCTGTCGGGGCGACGGCGGTCCGGACGGCGGGGCCGACGCTCGGCCCGCCGAAGCACGGCGTCTACCTCGGCACGTACAACCCGACCGTCGCCGGCTCGCCGCACAAGCCGCTGAGCCTGAGCCGCTACCCCGGCTCGAGGATGGTGATCTTCCATCGATTCCAGGCCTGGTGGAGCCGCGACCGCTTCATGGCGAAGGAGTGGATGGACGCCGTCAAGCGCAGGCACGCCGTGCCGATGATCACGTGGGAACCGTGGCGCAAGCCCAAGAACGAGGCCTCGTCGCCGAATCAGCACCGTGGCCTGCTCCGCCAGATTGCGGACGGTCGCTATGACCTGTTCGTCCGTCGCTGGGCGCGCGATGCGAAAGCGTATGGCAAGCCGATCCTCATGCGCTTCATGCACGAGATGAACGGCGATTGGTATCCCTGGGCGGTCGGCGTCAACGGCAACACGGCGGCTGCGTACAAGGCCGCGTGGCGGCGGGTCTGGATGATCTTCCGCCGGGAAGGCGCTACGAACGTCGGCTGGGTCTTCTCGGTCGAGTCCTTTGCCGGCGGCCCGCCGACGACACGCTCTGAGTACGACGCCTACTACCCCGGCGCGCGCTACGTCGACTGGGTCGGCATGAGCGGCTTCAACTGGGGCTTCAAGAGCTTCGGCGGCTGGCTGTCCTTCGACCGCGTGTTCGGGCGCGCGTACGACGTCGTGAGGACCTTCGACAAGCCGATCATGCTCGGCGAGGTCGGCGTCGCATCCGGCGACCCGCGGACCGCCGGGTGGGTGCGCGACGCCCTGCGTTCGGCACCCAAGCGCTTCCCGCGGATCAAGGCGATGGTCTGGTATGACTGGAGACATCCTCAGCGCGACTTCCGCCTGCACGGCAAGGCGCTGCGCGAGCTGCGCACGGCGTCGCGTGGAGCGGCCCTGCGTCCGGCGGTCCGGCTGATGGTGCGCGGGCGCTGAGGACCACCGGCGCCGCGCTCTCGGATACCTGGAATCCAGACCCGATTGCACGCGAGACGCGTCAAGGTCTCACCGGCGCCGCCGATCACACTGGCACGCCGCAACGTCGCCCCGATGGAGTGGCGTCCGAAATCGTCAAGGAGGAGCCCGATGCGCACCGACGCCACGTCGTCGTCCACAGACGGCGATTCCCTCTGTCCAGAACCGGTCGCCAGCCCGCCCGCCTGGAGATCGCGACCGGCTCGCCCCTGACGACCTAGCAAAGCTAGCCAGGGCGGGGGTTTTCCCTACGCGTCCATGTCCGCGACGTACACCTCGAAAGAGCCGCTGGCGTCAGCCTGGCGGGCGGCATCCGGCGAGTGCTCGCTGTCAGCCGCCGGCATGTCGAGCATCCGGGTGAGGTGCTCGAGGAACGACAGCTCCTGACGCATGAGCGAGCGGTTGATCGCGTGCTCGCGTTCCACCTCGGCGAGCAGTTCGCGCAACTCTGTGCTGCGGGCGCGCGCCTCGTCGCTCTCGGCGTCGCTCATCAACTCGTTCAGCGGGACGATCTCGGGGGGCAGGTTGAGCATGCTCCCGGCTCGGCGCATGAGGTCGGTTCGCTCGCGCTCCAGCCGCGAACGCGACGCTCTCTCGCGCTGGATGTCGGTCATCGCTGCGAGCACCGCGTCGATGTCGCGGCGGCTGATCGCGTCGCTCTGGCGCAGGATGTGCGCGAGCAGGCGCCGCGCTGAGCCGATCTGCGCATCAAGGTACTCGAACACATCGGAGGCGATTGGGCGGCTGGTCCTCGCGCTCACGATGCGTCGGCTCCCGGCCCGCGGAAGAGGGTGAAGCCAAGGGCAGTGCGGGCGCTTCCGGTCAAGCGACCCTGCCCGGCGCGAGGCCCCGCTGTGGCGATGTGGTGACCATGCTTCATAGGAGCTGTGATCGGCTGAAAGGCGTCATTCTTGAGCGACGGATGCGTTGCGTGGCGGCCGATCGGCTGCCAGCCTGCTCCCGATCCGGCCAAGCGGGCCAGGTTGCCAGCAGGCGTAGCGCCCCGCCTACGCCACGTCGCGCAGAAGCTCGGCATCGTTCGTGAGCGCGCGGCGCAGCGTCCGCTTCAGCTCGCCGTGGATCTGGCAGACACGGCTCTCGGAGACACCGAGGATCTCGCCGATCTCGCGCAGGGTGAGGTTCTCGACGTAGAGCAGCACCGCGACCTCGCGCTCCCGGCGGCCGAGGGCGGCGAAGGCGCGGCGGAAACGCCGCTTTGCCTCCGTCCTCGTGGCCTCGCGCATCGGATCGGTCGTGTCGTCGTCGCTGGGGAGCACGTCGATGCGCTCGACGTTCGCGCTGTTGTCGGCGAGGATCAGCGTGTTCAGCGAGCCGATGTCGCAGGCAACGAGGTCGCGCTGGCGCGCGCGCAGCGCGGCAGCCGTCATGTTCAGAGCCTCGGCGAGCTCGGCGTCCGATGGCTCGCGCCCGTGAATCGCGCAGAACGTGCGCTGCACGCTGCGCATGTCGCGCTCCCAGCGACGCAGGGACCGCGGTGCCCAGTCGGCACGGCGCAACTCGTCGACGACGGCGCCGTGGATGCGCGTCCAGGCGAACTGCTCGAGCGTCGCGCCCTTCTCGGGGTCGTAGCGGTCAAGCGACTTG
The DNA here is from genome assembly GCA_036389475.1 of Solirubrobacteraceae bacterium. GTDB lineage: Bacteria > Actinomycetota > Thermoleophilia > Solirubrobacterales > Solirubrobacteraceae > CADCVQ01. Next base: position 13,890 of record DASVPU010000256.1, on the reverse strand, counting down.
ATCAGCGCAACCAGGCCGGCGGAGACCAGGTCGTCGAGCTCGCAGCTGGCGGGCAGCTCACCGATCTTGCGGTGGACGATGTACTTGACGAGCGGCGCGTAGGTGAGGACGAGGCGATCGCGAAGGCGGGCGTCGCCGCTGCGCTGGTAGGCATACCAGAGCGCCATCGCGTCCTCGGCTTCCATCCAGCGCCGCGGCGAGACCTGCGTCACCGGGCTCGTGGCCGGCCGAGCGGGGGCGCGAGAGCGGTGGGGGAGGCGCATAACCTTCACTCGCCCGGGTGGCGCCGCACGAGGAAGCTGCGGCTGGCTGCGACGACATTGCGCCCCCGAGCGTCGCGGCCCTCGATGGTCCAACGGTTATGACCGGCGCGCACGACACGTCTGCGCAGCAGCGACGGCTTGTTGCTGGCAATGGCGCGGACCTGCCTGCCGTTGAGGTACACATGCCAGCGGCGCACGCTCGCCGCGTCTGTGGACTTCCAGCGCACAGACGAGTACTCGCCGGCATGGCGGCGCTTTCCGAGGGTCAGCCGCAGCGTCGGTTGGTTGCGGCTTAACGGGGTGCCTGCACCGTCCGTGGCGCCGCCGCCGCCCGCGGCATCAGCGCGCAGCAGGCTGCTGGCACCGGATGCGAACGCGGCCGCGATCGCGGCCGTCGGCGCGGCGCGCCAATCAAGCTCCTTGTTGACGTTAAACCAGACGATCGCCTTCAGGCGACTCATGCCGCGGGCTTGGGCGAACATGTCGCGGATCCAGGCAGCCTTGTCGCCGCCGCTGGGCGCGCAGCCCACCTCTCCGATCCAGATCGGCTGGGGCCCGAGCGCGCTGAGGCGCTTGTACACGCTGGAGAAGATCTGCGAGAAGCTCTGCCACCCGCCCCATTGGGGCTTGGTGGAGCCCCAGTTGTAGAGGTCGGCTGCCATCACGTCGACGTAGCTCTTGCCGGGGTAGTAGCTCTCGAGCCGGTTGCTCGCCGGCACGTCGAAGTTCGTCGGCGACCACACCCAGCGCACGTTGTTGGCGCCGCGCTTGCGGAAGATGTCGACCATGCGCCGCCACGCCTTGACGTAGAGGGCCGGCGAGTTGCCGTTGACGGTGCCGCCCCACGGATACCAGTCGCCGTTCATCTCGTGCATCGGGCGCAGGTAGACGGTTGTCCCGATGCTGCGCAGGGCGTCGGCCCACGAGGTAATGTAGGCGTCGAAGCTGCCCTGGACGATCCGCTGCAAGCGGTAGGTGGGCTGGACCGCGCCGCCCGGAGCCCAAGGTTCCCAGGTCAGCAGCGGCGTCCGGCCGGTCGACGTGACCGCGGCCATCCACGACGGCTGAACGGTGGAGCCATAGGGGCCTGCGCCCCAGTTCTGGTACCAGTGGACGATGTCCACGTGGCGACCGAGGGCGCTCTCGAGCCCCTTTGTGGCGTCGATGTTGCCCGAGTATGGATCGCCCGCGGTGTGAGCTCCGAACAGCAGTCGCTGTTGGGCGCCGGCGACGCCGGGGAGGAGCGCGAACAGCGCGACGATCGTGCAGATGGTGAGCGAGATGGCGGCACGGCGTGGGGAGACCATGCTGCTGTCGTCGGACGTGTGTGCTGAGTTGACGCGCCACCGGCACGGGATCTGGACGGTTGGTGGGCCAACGGCGTCCAGACAGCGGCAGTGGCCGTGTGCCTGACCTCGAGGGGATCACCCGGATCTCGTCTTGAGGGTTTAAGCACCCACTGTGCAGGGATTTCTCATCCAGCACTGGACGCCGTCCGATCCAGCACATAGGGTGGGGCGCGCGGTAGGGGGGCACGGCCGAGCTGTGGCATGTCTTCTAGCTCCTGGGGAGGGGACTCCATGCGCAGGATTGTTGCTGTCATCGCACTAGTTTTTTGGCTGCTGGCGTTGTCCACACAGGCATCAGGCGCCAAGCGCCTGCTGTTCGGCGTGCATACGCCAGGCGATCCGCTGGCGGGCAACACGAACGGCATCGACACGCTCGAGCAGGCTTTGCACCGGCGGATCGGGATCGTTTCCTGGTTTCAGAACTGGGACGACCTCTACTCCTCCCAGGTCCAGCCCGAGGTCTTCAACGCCGTCATCCGATCCGGCCGGATCCCGATGGTCACGTGGGAGCCGTGGCTGGCAAAGGGCGGGGTGTCCCAAGCCAACTACAAGCTGGGAGACATAGCCGGTGGTCGCTATGACGATTACATCGGGCGGTTCGCTCGCGGTCTGAAGGCGCTCGGAGCGCCGGTCTACCTGCGCCCGATGCACGAGATGAACGGCGACTGGTATCCGTGGGGCGGCATGGTCAACGGCAACACGCCTGAGCTGTACCAGCAGGCCTGGCGGCGCATGCACGACGTGTTCATCAAGCAGGGCGCGACGAACGTGAGATGGGTCTGGTCGCCGCTGCAGGAGGATGTGCCGCAGACAGCCAACAACCGCTTCGAGCGCTACTACCCGGGGGCGGACTACGTCGACGTCTTCGCGCTGGATGGCTACAACTTCGGCTCGAACTTCCCGCACTTCCGCGGCTGGCGGTCGTTCGGCAAGATCTTCACCAACGCATATCGGCGCCTGACCTATATGGGTCCGCAGCCGGTGTGGATCGCGGAGGTCGGCTCCGCGGCAGAGGGTGGCGACAAGGCGGCGTGGGTCCGCGACATGTTCCGCACGGCATCGCAGATGCGCCGCCTGCAGGCGATCGTCTGGATGGACATCGCCTCAAAGGAAGAGGGCGACTGGCGTGCTCGGCTTCCGCGCGGCGTGGCACCGGCCTTCAGCGAGCAGAGGGCCCGGTCCATCATTGCGAGCCGGCTGAAGGTCATCGGGCCCGCGCGCGTCGGCGGCAGGTCGATCGTGCGATGGACGGCAAGCAACAACGGGGGCTCCATCGTTCGCTGGTGCGTGTACCTCAACGGCAAGCGCGTGCGCACGCTCGCGAGCCAGGCTCGAATCCTGCACAAGCGCATCAATCGTGCGGGCGAATATCGCTGGACGGTCAGGGGCTTTGACGCGGGCGGAGCGCAGATCGTCAGCGCGTCCAGGGTGTTCCGGGTCTCTGGCTAGCTGCGGCGCGCTTCACCCACCTGCGATCTCCGGCGCGATGGACGCCGGCCTGGGGCAACTGCTGTTCTGGGGCAGCCTCGCATCATCACTCACCGTTGCCGGCGCGTTCGCGGTGCCCGTCAACCGCTGGTTGACCGCCCGCGGCAACGAGAACTCTCACAGCACCGGCCACGCCGCGATGACCGACAGCGGGCGAGCATGAGCCACCTGCGGCTCCTAGCGGCCCGTTCTGCAAGTCCGCCCCCGTTCGGATCGGCCAAACGCACGGACTTACAGGACGGCCTCCTAATGGTCCGCGCGCCACTGGCTCGGCACAGCGGGTCTGCTGCGACGCTGGCGTCTGCTCAGATCGTGAGCACGCGCTCACGTGAGCCGACCGCGAAGCAGCACTGCGTCCGCACTGCGCCGGTCACGGCGTCAGGCCCGCAGCGACGCGCGTTGCTAGCGTGACCTCCATGAGCCCGATCGCGATCCGGGGGCTGTTGCGACGTCGCCGCCAGGACGTCGCGCTTATCGTCGCGATCGTCGCGCTGGGAGCGGCCGTCGCCGCGCATCACAGCCCGCTGTCGATGGGCGACATGCACCACCAAACGGGTGCGGGCGCGATGGTGCAGCTGTGTCTGGGCGTGTTCGCCGCGGTCGGTGCGGCTGTCGTCGCGATCGCGCTCGGAGTCATCGAGCTGGGCCGCCGGCGCACGACGCTGCTCTTCGCGCCGCCCACGCTCGCGTTTGGCGCGCCGGTCCCCGCGCCGCGAGGGCGCGACGGACCCGCCCTGCTGTGCCTTCTCTGCGTCCACCGCTGTTGATCGGCAGCTGATCGACCGCGCGCCTGCGCGCGGTCCACGTCACGCCTGCCCAAGATCAACCCGTCACGCAAGGAGACACCCATGAGACACACCCACGTCCTGCCCGCCCTGCTCAGCGTCGCAGCCGCGATCCTCGCGGGCTGCGGCAACGACACGACGTCGCGCGACAGCGCGCCCGGCGGCACGAGCGTCAGCGCCAACGCGGTCGACCGCGCCTTCATCGCCGAGATGGCACCCCATCACCGCTCCGCCGTGCAGATGGCAAAGATCGCGCAGCAGCGCGGCCAGAGCGCATTCGTCAAGCACCTCGCCGACGACATCGTGCGCACGCAAGATCGCGAGATCGACCTGATGCGCAGCGAGGACATGAGGCTAGCCGCAGCCGGCATCAACAGGGGCTCACTCGGCGTCGCCGAGCACATGATGGGCATGAGCCAGAACAGCGCTTCGCTGCAGACCGCCAGCCCGTTTGACAAGGCGTTCTTGAGCATGATGATCCCCCACCACGAGGGCGCGATCGTGATGGCCAAAGCCGAGCTGGCAAACGGCAAAGACCGCAAGCTCAAGACGCTCGCGAAGAGCATCATCAACGCGCAGCAAGGTGAGATCACCGCGATGCGCAAACACCTCCGCGGCGACGACCAGATCACCGGCGACCCCCACCATGACGCCGGCCATAGCGGCTGACCCGGGAAGCGCGGGACGCGGCAGTCTGCCGCGCCCCGTGCACCCAACCACCCAACCACCACGGCGCCCGCGCAGGCCGCCGTAGGCCCGCGAGTGCGCTTGTTTGAGGACAGAATTCTCCGCGCCCCCGCACGCCCGTCTGTTATAACGTACAAACGTATGGCGATCGTTGAGCACCCCGACCCCGTCGGCCCACGGGTCCGCGCGCTGCGCGACGCGATGAAGCTCAGCTTGCGCGACCTCGCCGAGCGCAGCGGCGTCAGCGCACCGATGCTCAGTCAGGTCGAGCGCGGCGAGACGAGCCCGACGCTCGCGGTCGCCGCCCGGATCGCCGCGGGCCTGGACCTGCGTCTCTCCCAGCTCCTGCGCCTCGACGAAGGCGGTCAGGTCGCGATCGTCCGCGCGGGCGAGCGCCGGGCCGGCGCGAGCGACCCCTCCTCGGGTCACAGCGCCGAGATCCTCACGCCGCCGCTGCCGGGCCAGCGCGCCGAGCTGTCGCGCCATGTCCTGCGCCCGGAAGCCGCCACGGGCGGCCCCGGCGACCCGCCGATGCACGAGCCCGGCAGTCGCGAGACCACGCTGGTCCAGGACGGCCGCGTCGTCCTGCAGATCGACGACGAGCGCCATGACCTCGCAGCCGGCGACTGCGTCACCTTCGACGCCGACCTGCCCCATCACTTCGAGAACCCCGGTCCAGATGAGGCGGTTCTGCTCGCCGTCGTGTCGGCCGGCCTACGCAGGAGCTGACACACGCATGAGCGCATCGGCACCATCGACGCTGTTCGAGAAGATCTGGTCCGACCACGAGGTCCTTCCAGGGCTGCTGTGGATCGACCTGCACCTCGTCCACGAGGTCACGAGCCCGCAGGCCTTCGACGCGCTGCGGCTCGCCGAGCGGACGGTGCGCCGCCCCGATCGCACGCTCGCGACCGCCGACCACAACGTGCCGACCGACGGCACGCCGACCGTCGCGCTCATCCGCGACGAGCTCAGCCGCGTGCAGGTGCAGGCGCTGGAGCTCAACTGCGAGGAGTTCGGCATCCCGCTGTACTCGCTGGGCTCTGAACGCCAGGGGATCGTGCACGTCATCGGGCCTGAGCTCGGCGTCACGCAGCCGGGGATGACGATCGTCTGCGGCGACAGCCACACCGCGACCCACGGCGCGTTCGGCGCGCTGGCGTTCGGCATCGGGACAAGCGAGGTCGAGCATGTCCTCGCGACGCAGTGCCTCGTTGCGCCCAAGCCACGGTCGATGCGGATCGCATACGCCGGCGAGCTCGGCTTCGGCGTCACGGCGAAGGACCTCATCCTCGCCACGATCGGCCAGATGGGCGTCGACGGCGCCGCGGGGCACGTCGTGGAGTACGCGGGAGCGGCCGTCCAGGCGCTCTCGATGGAGGGCCGGATGACGATCTGCAACATGACGATCGAGGGCGGCGGCCGGGCCGGCATGGTCGCGCCCGACGAGACGACGTTCACCTGGGTGGCCGAGCACGCCGGCATCGACATCCCCGACGAGTGGCGGGGTCTGCGGACCGACGATGGCGCGACGTTCGATCGCGAGCTCACGGTCGATGCGGCGGCGCTGTCGCCGCAGGTTACCTGGGGCACGGCCCCGGACATGGTGGCGGGCGTCGCCGGCGTCGTCCCCGAGCCGACGACGGAGGGGCACGAGCGCGCACTCGCGTACATGGACCTGCGTCCCGGCATGCCGATTCAGGAGATCGCGCTGGACCGCGTCTTCATCGGCTCTTGCACGAACAGCCGGATCGGCGATCTGCGCGTCGCCGCCGAGGTCGTCAAAGGCCGCAAGGTCGCCGCCAGAGTCCATGCGATGGTCGTCCCCGGCTCGGCGCAGGTGAAGGCGCAGGCCGAGCGCGAGGGCCTGGACGAGATCTTCCGCGCCGCGGGCTTTGACTGGCGCGGCGCGGGTTGCTCGATGTGCCTCGGGATGAATCCCGACACGCTGGCTCCCGGCGAGCGCTGCGCGTCGACGTCGAACCGCAACTTCGAGGGTCGCCAGGGTCGAGGCGGGCGAACGCACCTCGTCTCGCCTCAGATGGCAGCCGCGGCGGCCATCGAGGGCCGCTTCGTCGACATCAGGGAGTGGGACTGAACATGGAGCCGATCCGCATCATCGAAGGCCCGACCAGCGTGCTCAACCGCAGCGACGTCGACACCGACCAGATCATGCCCAAGCAATTCCTCAAACGGGTCGAGCGCACCGGCTTCGGCGAGTTTCTCTTCTACGACTGGGCCAAGCAGCCGGGCTGGAACCTCCCGGCCAACCCGATCCTCGTCACCGGGCGCAACTTCGGCTGTGGCTCAAGTCGCGAGCACGCGCCGTGGGGCCTCGAGGACTACGGCTTCCGAGCAATAGTCGCGCCCTCGTTCGCCGACATCTTCGCCTCCAACTGCATGAAGATCGGGCTGCTGCCGGTCGTGCTCACAGAACAGGAGGTGCGCGCGCTGATGCAGGCGCCACGGGCCGAGATCGACCTCGACGCGCAGGAGGTGCGCTTCGACGGTCAGAGGGCCTTCTTCGCGATCGATCCGGAGACCAAGCACCGCCTCCTGCACGGTCTCGACGACATCGGTCTGACGCTTCAGCAGGAGGACGCGATCACCGCCTACGAGCGTGACCGCGAGCGCGACGGTCCGGTGACGACGGCGCTCTGATGGCCCGCGTCCGCGAATGGAATGCGGACGCCTACCATCGCGTGTCAGGCCCGCAGGTCGCCTGGGCGGAGGCGGTTCTCGACCGCCTCGAGCTCGCCGGGGACGAGACGGTCCTCGACGCCGGCTGCGGGTCCGGTCGCGTCACGCGACTGCTGCTCGATCGCCTGCCGCGCGGGCGCGTGATCGCGGTGGACGACTCGCCGCAGATGGTGGCCAGGGCCCGCGCCGAGCTTGCCGGCGACGCCCGTGCTGACGTGCGCGAGGCCGATCTCGCTGCGCTGCGGCTGGCGGACGGGGAGACCGTCGACGCGATCTTCTCCAACGCCGTGTTTCACTGGATTGGCGATCACGACGCACTCTTCGGCGCGCTCGCCGCAGCGCTGCGCCCCGGCGGCCGGATCAGCGCTCAGTGCGGGGGAGCGGGCAACGTCGCGGCGCTCCACGAGCAGACGCTGCAGGCGGCGCGCGATATCGGCCTCGCCGACCGCCTCGCCGGCTGGCATCCATGGAACTTCGCACCCGCCGAACTCACCGACGCGCGGCTGCGAGCTGCCGGCTTCGACGATGTCCGCTGCTGGCTTGAGCCGTGGCCGATCGTTCCCGACGAGCCGCGTGCCTTCCTTCAGACAGTGTGCCTCGGTCCGTACCTGCAATGCGTGGAGCCCGCCGACCACGAGCGCTTCATCGACGCGGTGATGGCCAGACTCGGCGAGCACCCGTCGCTGGACTACGTGCGGCTGAACATCGTCGCGCGGCGGCCGGAGGGATCCTGAAAGCCGCGCTACAGTCGCTGCCGTGACGTTCTGCGCGCCGCTTCGTGACATGACTGCGCAGGAACTGCTCGGTTACCGCAACGAGCCGTACAGGCATGAGCTCATCGGCGGCAGGCTCCATGAGATGGAGCCGACCGGCGCCGAGCACGGCGTTGTCTCAAAGCGGATCTGCGTGCTGCTGGACGCCCACGTGCAGGCTGGCGCGCTGGGTGAGACCTTCGTCGGCGACGTCGGCTTTCAGATCGGAGCTGACCCGGACACCGTCCGCGCACCGGATGTCGCATTCGTGTCGCAGGAGCGCATGTCGGCGATCGGACTGCCGACCGGGTTCTGGCCCGGGCCGCCCGACCTCGCAATCGAGGTCGTGTCGCCCAGCGACCGCCACTCAGAGGTCCTCGCCAAGGCGCTGCAGTGGCTCGACGCCGGGGCGCAGGTAGTCGTGGTCGCCGAACCCCGGCGGCGCGTCGTGACCGCCTATCGCTCGGGAACGGACATCCGCGTGCTCGGCGCCGGCGACACGCTCGACCTCGACGATGTCGTCTGCGGCTTCGCCCCCCAGGTCGCCAACCTGTTCGCCTGACACAGCGCTCTCGCCGCAGCTGACATAGCCTGCGCCGCCATGCCCACCATCGTCACCCTGCCCGGCGACGGGATCGGCCCAGAGATCATCGCCCCGGCGCTCGAGCTGCTGCGCGCGATCAGCGCCGACTTCTCCTTCGACGAGCACGTCTTCGGCGGCGCGGCGATCGACGTCCACGGCATCGCGCTCACCGACGAGACCCTGAACGCCTGCAAGCGAGCCGATGCCGTGCTGCTCGCCGCCGTCGGCGGCCCCAAGTGGGACACCACCGACCCGGCCGCGCCGCGCCCCGAGCAGGGCCTCCTCGGGCTGCGCAAGGGCCTGGGCCTGTTCGCCAACCTGCGTCCGGTCCGCCCGCTGCCCGCGCTCTATGACGCCAGCCCGCTCAAGCGCGAGCGCATCGAGGGCACGGATCTGCTCGTGGTCCGCGAGCTGACCGGCGGAATCTACTTCGGCGAGAAGACGCGGACGGCGCGCAGCGCGAGCGACCTGTGCGAGTACAGCGTCGAGGAGGTCGATCGGATCGCGTGCGTCGCCTTCGATGCTGCGCGCGGGCGCCGAAAGAAGGTGGCCAGCGTCGACAAGGCCAACGTGCTGGAGACGTCGCGCCAGTGGCGCGAGGTGGTCCACCTCGTCCACAAGGCGAAGTACAACGACATCCAGCTCAGCGACGTCCTCGTCGACAACGCCGCGATGCAGCTCATCGCCCGCCCTGCCGACTTCGACGTCATCGTCACCGAGAACCTCTTCGGCGACATTCTCAGCGACGAGGCGGCGATGATCACCGGATCGATCGGGATGCTGCCCAGCGCGAGTCTCGGCGAGGACGGAGATCCCGGGCTCTTCGAGCCTGTCCACGGCTCCGCGCCGGACATCGCGGGAACCGGCGCCGCGAACCCGCTGGCGATGTTCCTGTCGGTCGCGCTCATGCTGCGTCACGGCCTGGGTCGCGAATCGGACGCCGTCGCCCTAGAATCGGCCGTGGACAGCGCGCTCGACGCGGGCCTTCGAACCCGAGACCTTGGCGGTGATGCCACCACGGCGGAGGCCACCCAGGCCGTTCTCGACAATCTCTAGGAGCACTCAGTGAAGCAAGCGGATCTCATCTGGATGAACGGCGAGTTCGTCAAATGGGAGGACGCGAAGGTTCACGTGCTCACGCACGGACTGCACTACGGCACCGGCGTGTTCGAGGGCATCCGCTGCTACGACACCGAGATCGGGCCGGCGATCTTCCGCCACCAGGACCATCTGCGGCGGCTCGGCCGCTCGGCCGAGCTCTACTACATGCCGATGCCCTATGAGCTCGAAGCCCTGCGGGCGGCGACGCACGAGCTGATCGGCCGCAACGCCCTGCGCTCCTGCTACATCCGCCCGCTCGCGTACCGGGGCTACGGCCAGATGGGCCTGAACCCGCTGGAGGCGCCGGTCGACGTCGCGATCGCCGTCTGGGAGTGGGGCGCCTACCTCGGCGAAGAGGGCAAGAGCAAGGGCATCCGCGCGAAGGTGTCGAGCTGGCGGCGCATCAGTCCCGAATCGCTCATCCCGACTGCGAAGGCATCGGGCCAGTACCTCAACAGCATCCTCGCGAAGATCGAGTCGACGAAGGCCGGCTACGAGGAGGCAATCCTGCTCGACGACCACGGCAACGTCTGCGAGGGCACGGGCGAGAACATCTTCGTGATCTGGGAGGGGCGGATCGTCACACCGCCGCCGGCCGCCTCGATCCTCGACGGCATCACGCGCAAATCCGCGATCCAGATCTCGCGCGACCTCGGCTTCGAGGTCATCGAGCGCGACATCGCGCGGGCCGAGCTCTACCTCGCCGACGAGGTCTTCATGACGGGCACCGCCGCCGAGCTCGTCCCCGTGCGCGAGATCGACGATCACACGATCGGCAGCGGCAAGCCGGGCGAGGTCACCTGCGCGGTGCAGACCGCCTTCGAGGACGCCTTGTACGGCCGCAGCGAGACGTACCGGGAATGGCTGGACCCCGTCCCCGCACGCGCCGAGGCTAAAGTCGCATGACATCGCGCCAGCGCTCGACCATCGCCGGCATAGAGTTCGAGGGGCGGCGAATTCCGTAGGCGGCCTGTACGCGCTGGCAGCGCGTCGTAGGCCGCCGCAGCACACGGACTTCCTCCCGCAACCTCGAAAGGATCAACCGAAATTTCATGACACAGATCGAGCTCTACGACGCCACGCTGCGCGACGGCATGGGCGGTGGCGGGATGTCGCTCACCGCCGAGGAGAAGGTGCGCCTCGTGCACCGCCTCGACGCCCTCGGCGTGCATCTTGTCGAGGCGGGCTTCCCGGCGTCCAATCCCAAGGAGGCCGAGCTCTTCGCGCTGCTCGAGCACGAGACGCTGCAACACGCGACGATCGCGGCCTTCGGCATGACGCGCCGGCGCGGCTTGGCCGTCGAGCAGGATGCCGGCCTGTGCGTGCTCGCCGACTGCTTCGCGCCCGTGTGCACGATCGTCGGCAAGACCTGGACCCTGCACGTCGACAAGGTCGTCCGAGTCTCGCGCGAGGAGAACCTGGCGATGATCGCCGAATCGGTCGCCTTCCTGGTCGCTGGCGGCAAGCGCGTGATCTTCGACGCCGAGCACCTCTTCGACGGCATCCGCGCGGATCGCGACTATGCCCTGCAGTGCCTGCGCGCCGCCGCCGGCGCGGGCGCCGAGCGCCTCGTGCTGTGCGATACGAACGGCCCGTCGTTGCCGAGCCAGGTCGCGGCCGCGGTCGCGGATGTCGCGCAGGCGCTGCCCGGCGTCCCGCTCGGGATCCACTGCCACAACGACGGCGGCTGCGCGGTCGCCAACAGCCTGATGGCCGTCGAGGCCGGCGCGACGCAGGTGCAGGGCACGCTGAACGGCATCGGCGAGCGCACCGGCAACGCCAACCTCATCACGATCATCGCCAACCTCCAGCTCAAGCTCGGTCACCGCGTCGTCGACGACGAGCAGCTGCGCCGCCTGACCGAGACGGCCCACTTCACCGACGAGCTGCTCAACCGCCAAACCGATGCGGCGCAGCCCTACGTCGGCAAGAACGCGTTCGCCCACAAGGCCGGACTGCACGCGGCGGGCATCCGCCAGGACGCGACGACGTTCGAGCACATCGACCCGGCGCTCGTCGGCAACCGCAACGAGCTGCTGATCTCCGAGCTCTCGGGCAGGGGCACGGTCGCGGACAAGGCCGAGCGCGCGGGCCTCGATCTCGACGACGAGGCGACGGCGCGCGCGCTCGAGCGCATGAAGACGCTGGAGCACGACGGCTATCAGTTCGAAGCCGCGGACGGATCGTTTGAGCTGCTGCTGCGCAAGGAGTGCGGCGATTACGAGCCGCTGTTCACGCTCGAGTCCTGGCGCGTCATCGTTGAGCAGCGCGCCGACGGCAAGGTCGAGACCGAGGCGACGATCAAGATCTGGGTCGACGGCGAGCGCTACGTGCGGACGGCCGAGGGCAACGGTCCGGTCAACGCCCTCGACGCCGCCCTGCGCGCCGTGTTCGCCGAGACGCATCCGCATCTGGCCGACATCTGGCTGTCGAACTTCAAGGTCCGCATCCTCGACGAGACGAAGGGCTCGGATGCGAGCATCAGAGTCCACATCGAGAGCACCGACGGGTTGGAGACGTGGGGCTCGATCGGCGTCTCGACGAACCTCATCGGAGCCTCCTGGGTCGCGCTCGTGGACTCGCTCGAGTACGCCGAGCAGCCCAGCCGCGTGCGCGGCGCCGCGGCCCCGTGACGGTCGGCGCGGACGAGATCCCGCTCGCGCGGCCGGTCCTCGGTGACGACGAGGAGCGGGCTGTGCGGGAGGTTCTGCGGTCGGGACAGCTTTCTCTCGGCCCGCAGGCGCTCGCGTTCGAAGCCGCCTTCGCACAGCGCCTCGGGGTCGCGCACGCAAGCGCCGTGTCGAGCGGGACCGCCGGCCTGCACCTCGCGCTGCGTGCCGCCGGGGTGCGCGACGGCGACGAGGTCGTGACGACGCCGTTCTCGTTCGTGGCGAGCGCCAACGCGCCGCTGTTCGAGCGTGCGCGGCCGGTCTTCGCCGACATCGACCCACGGACGCTCAACCTGGCCCCCGACGCGGCCGCCGCGGCGGTCAGCGACCGCACGACCGCGCTGCTGCCGGTGCACATCTTCGGCTATCCGGCCGATCTGCCGGCCTTCGAGCGCCTCGGCCTGCCGATCGTCGAGGACGCCTGCGAGGCGCTGGGCGCCGTCCACGGCGACGGCACGCCGGTCGGCGGCCGCGGGCACCCGGCGGCCTTCGGCTTCTACGCCAACAAGCAGCTGACGACCGGCGAGGGCGGGATGGTCACGACGGCCGAGGAGGCGGTCAAGGAGCGCATCGACTCCGAGCGCAACCAGGGCCGTGCGCCCGACATGGGCTGGCTGGACCACGACCGGCTGGGCTTCAACTACCGCCTGAGCGAGATTGCCTGCGCGATCGGCCTCGTGCAGCTGCAGCGCCTCGACGACATGCTCTCAAGGAGGGGCCGCGTCGCCGCCTCCTACCGCGAGGCGCTCGCCGGCATCGAGGGCCTGCAGCTGCCCTGCGAGGACGCCGGCGGCGACCGCCGCGGCTGGTTTGTCTTCGTGGTGCAGCTCCCGCGCGATCGCGATCGCGACGCGACGATCCGCTCGCTGCGTGCGCTGGGCATCCAGTCCAAGCCCTATCTGCCCGCAATCCACCTGATGACGTACTACCGCGAGACGTTCGGCCATTGCGCGGGGGAGTTTCCGGTTTGCGAGGACGTCGCCGCCCGCTCTGTCGCGCTGCCGTTCTTCCCGGAGCTCACCGAAGGTCAGATCGAGCGCGTCGCGATCGCGCTGCGATCGGTGCTCGGCCAGGAGTAGGCGATGTCGCGCTTCTCCGAGCCCCAGCACCCGGACTTCAGGCGGATGAACACGTCGCTGGGCTTCGACCAGCGGCTGTGGCCGCAGGACATCGCCCAGTCGCGCGCCCACGCCCGGATGCTCGCGGCGCAGGGGATCATCGGCGAGGACGACCGCGATGCGCTGCTGCAGGCGCTCGACGCGGCGGCGGCGGAGCTCGAGGCCGGCACGTTCGGTTTTCTGGTCCGCGACGAGGACATCCACATGGCCGTTGAGCGGCGCGTCACCGAGCTCGCAGGGGCCGCCGGGGGAAGGCTGCACACCGCGCGCTCGCGCAACGACCAGGTGGCGACCGACGTCGCGCTGTTCACCCGCGAGGCGGCCCGGCGCGCGGCACGCGGCGCCGGTGAGCTCGCCGCCGCGCTCGCCGACGCGGCGGAGCGTCATCTCGACTG
>DASVPU010000255.1:0-2709 GCA_036389475.1 Solirubrobacteraceae bacterium | reverse complement strand
TAGCCGGCCTCGATGGGGTCATCGGTGACGCGGTCGGCGCCGTACTTCGCCTTGTAGGCCTTCACGAACGCCTCGTTCTTGGCGCCCGGCGTGGTCTGGTAGTAGTTCCACGCGACGAACTGGCCGACGATGTTCCTGATCCCGACGCCGCGAACCTCGTCCTCGGCCGTCGACACGGAGATGACGGGCAGCGTCTTGGCGCTTAGTCCGGCGTCCGTGAACTGCTTCCAGAAGGCGACGTTGCTGTCGCCGTTGATCGTCTGGAACACGGCGTCGGGCTTGGCGTCCTTGATCTTGTTGATCGTGGTCGCGTACTCGGTGTTCCCTAGGGGGGCATACTCCTCGCCGACGATCTGCATGCCGTTGGCCTTCGCCCAGGCCTTGATCTCCTTGTTCGCCGTGCGCGGGAAGACGTAGTCGGACCCGACGAGGAAGAGCTTCTTGACCTTCAGGTCGCCCTTGAGGTACTCGAGTCCCGGAATGATCTGCTGGTTGGTCGTCGCGCCCGTGTAGAAGATGTAGGGCGAGGCCTCGAGACCCTCGTACTGGACCGGGTAGTACAGCAGCGCCTTGTTGCGCTCGAAGACGGGCAGCATCGCCTTGCGACTCGCCGATGTCCAGCCGCCGAACGTCGCAGCGACCTTGTCCGTCGAGATGAGCTTCTGGGCCTTCTCCGCGAATGTGGGCCAGTCCGACGCTCCGTCCTCCACCACCGGCACGAGCTTCTTGCCGAGCACGCCGCCGGCCTTGTTGATCTCCTCGATCGCAAGCAGCTCGGCGTCCCTCACGGATACCTCGCTGATCGCCATCGTTCCGCTGAGAGAGTGCAGGATCCCGACCTTGATCGAGTTTCCGCTGACGCCGGGCTCCGCGCTCGCCTGCGAGGCGCTTCCGGCGCCGCCGCTGCTGGCGCTGTCGCTGCTGCCGCAGCCGGCCGCCGTCATCGCCACGACCGCCAGGCCAGCGATCACCCACCTCGTCGTCCCGAGCCTGCGCAAATGTGCCTCCTTCTCCGAATGAGCGGTGCGACGTCCCCAGGCGGCGCTATGTGGTGTCGCGACCCCGGTCGCGATCAAGCAATCATCGACCGTACCTGCGTCAAGGCGGGCGAACCCTGGGACCCCTGGCCAGACTTTGGGACCGGCGCTTGGACAGGTGGCCAAGGTTTGGACCTCCGTTCCAAGCGGGTGTGTGTGTGGCGTGGCGTCGTGCGCCACGGCCTGATCACCCCGGCTGGGAGCTTCAGGGCGAGACGCACCGGCCGCGCGGCGACGGCCGCGTAGTGCTGGTTCTGCGCTGCGGTTCCGGACGCGGCGATCGTCGATCGTGACGAAATCGTTCCGAACCGCGGGCGGTCGTGTAGCAGGGGGGCGGTAGTCGCGGGGAGCGATCCACAGAACGGTTGCCGCATCGAATGTGCGCGACCGCTGCCTTCCGTCGCCCGCTGCTCAGCCATCACCGCCCGCCGGCCAGCGTCGCTCCAACCCGCTCCTCGTAGCGGACGCGGGCGCTGCGACAACGTCACGAGCTCCTGCCGATCCGGGGGGCGCCCGCGCTTTGCAACGCCGCTACAACCTGTGTCGGTGCCAAGTCCGCCGAGCAGCCGCGCCGATCACCATGACAGACATACGCGTGCCTGCTCGGGGCACTGACGTTCCTATAGATGTCAAGGGCTGTGGTGTCGACGGCTGCGGCCGATGAAGCCGGCGCTGCAGGTGATCGCGATTACGTGACGTGGGCGTGGTGACCGGAGCTCGCCGAGGTCGGCGAGGTCGGCCTGCAGCGCGTGGTAGGCCTCGCGGGCGATGTAGCGCTTCAGGCAGCGGATGATCTCGCGTTTGGTCTTGCCTTCTTTGGTGCGGCGGGCGGCGTAGGCCTGGGTGCGCGCGCAGTAGCGCAGTCGGCAGACGGCGATCATGTGCAGGGCGCGGTTGGCGTCGCGGTCGCCGCCGTAGTTGAGGCGGTGGCGGGTGGTGCGTCCGGAGGACGCTGGGATCGGGCTGGCGCCGCAGAGCGCGGCGAACGCGCCTTCGCCGTGGAGGCGCTCGATGTTCTGGCCGGCGGTGACGACTAGCTGTCCGGCGTGGCCGGTCGAGATTCCCAGCAGCCGGGTTGTGCGCGGTGCGGCGCGCGCGACGAGCGCCTTGAGTTGGTCGTCGAGCTCGGCGATCTCGCCGTCAAGCTGCT
The DNA here is from genome assembly GCA_036389475.1 of Solirubrobacteraceae bacterium. GTDB lineage: Bacteria > Actinomycetota > Thermoleophilia > Solirubrobacterales > Solirubrobacteraceae > CADCVQ01. Next base: position 522 of record DASVPU010000255.1, on the reverse strand, counting down.
CGATACGGCGCGCGAGTGATCGCAGCGCGAGCTTGGCGACCTGCGTTGGCTGGTCAAGATCACTGAGGGCGGGCCGCAGCTTGCGACACAGCGTGGTCTTGCCGCGGATCGACTTGCGCACGGCCAGCTGTTCGCGTAGCTGCTGCGGTGCGGTGATGATCAGCTGCGAGAGCGCGACCAGTGCGGCGCTGCGGGCCTTGACGGCGCCGTCGCGTGTGACGCGCAAAAGCCGGATCGATTCGACGATCCCGTCGGTCTGCTTGGGCAGCGTGGTGGCCTTGCCGGCGAGCGCCAGGCGGGCCGCCATCTCGGGGTCGATCGGGTCGCTCTTGCCGCGCCGCCGGCGCGTGTGGGCGTGCGGCTGGTTGACCTCGAGTACCCGGATGTCGTGCTCGCGCAGGTAGCGCACCAGCCCGGCCGCATAGGCGCCCGTTGACTCGATCGCGACGACGTCGACGCGGCCAAACGTGCGCAGCCAGTCCAGCAGGCTGGCGTAGCCGACGAAGGTCGTCGTGAACGTCT
>DASVPU010000254.1:0-2971 GCA_036389475.1 Solirubrobacteraceae bacterium | reverse complement strand
CGGCCTTTACAAACTGCGTTGGTAAAGTACGGGTATCCCGCGAGTGTCCTCCAAGAACCAGGTGACCCTGCCGGTAGAGGCGATGCGGGCAGCCGGGATACGGGCCGGGGACGAGGTCACGGTGCGGCCGACAGGTGACGGTGAGCTGGTCGTGGCAGTTCGAGGTTCGCGCGTGCGTCGCCATGCAGGGATTGCGACCGCGATCTACCAAGAGGGCGAGCTTGATCAGCTCCGCGACGAATGGGAGCGCTGATCCTCGATGCAAGTGTCTTGATTGGACTGCTCGACTCGGCCGACGCGCATCATCTGCGAGCCGTGAAGGACGTCGAGTTAGCCGACCGAGCCGGTCGCCCGCTCGTGGCGCCCGCCAGCGCGTACAGCGAAGTGCTCGTCGCCTTCGCTCGCGCTGGGCGCCTCGTCGATGCACGCCAGGCGATCGCAGCGATGGGCATCGCGTCGCACCGCTGACGGCGACGATGGCCGAGCAGGCGGCTGAACTGCGCGCGGATCACAAGCAACTGGCGGCTACCTGACGCGATCGTCCTTGCCTGCGCGCACGACATGGAAGGTGAGCTGTTGACGTACGACGAGCGCTTGGCCCGCCTCAGCTGAGCCTCTCAACGCGGCACGTACGCGACACGGCCCCAGGAGGGCTCGGGCGACAGCTCGATCGCCTCGCCGGCACGATCGGGCTGGACGTAGCCAAACGTGTGCGTCTCGACGTCGAAGGCGATGTCGAGCTCCCCTTCCTTGACGCGCTGGTCAAGCCACGCCGAGCGGAAGACGAGGCGCCGCAGCCAGTGCACGAGCGAGCGATCCGAAGGGCCGCAGAGCTCGGGCCAGCAGTCGTTGACGTGCTCGCCGAGCCCCGATGCGGGCGCCTGGATCTCCCCGTTGACCGCCAGATTCACTAGGTCGTCGAGCTCGGCTGCGCTCAGGCGGCCGTTGACAAAAGCGAGCTTGAGGGCAGCCTGCTCGCAGCGCTCGGTGAAGTCACGCTCGTTGAAGGTGAAGCGCAGCTCCCCGTACTCGAGCACGAAATCCTCCCCCGAGTCGTAGTTGCCGCGTCGTTGGGTCTCGTCCATCGCGCGTCGGGATCCTAGGTGCGACTCCTGCCCCCGTTGGCCAATGAACGCGATGTTGCACGCATTGGCAGATTCCGGTGCGTTTCGGGGGGCGAATTTCGGCCGTCCATCGCCTCATAGGAGCATGAACGACCTCGCCCTCTCCACGATCCTCGTCGTCGAGGACGACGACAGCACCCGCACGTTCCTCGCCGACAACCTCGCCGCCGACGGCTATGACCTGCTGGTGGCCGACTGCGCCGCCGTCGGGCTCAGCCTGCTCGAGCGCAAGTTCCCCGACCTCGCCCTCGTCGATCTCGGCCTGCCGGATTCGAGCGGCTTCGATCTGCTGCGCCGCGTGCGCACGTCCGACGGCGTCGCAAGCCGCGTCGACCCCGACACGCCGTTGCTCGTCGTCAGCGGCCGAGCGTCCGAGCTCGATCGAGTGCGCGGCTTTGACCGCGGCGCCGACGACTACGTCTGCAAGCCGTTCTCCTACCCCGAGCTGCGCGGTCGCGTCGCGGCGCTGCTTCGGCGTGCCGACCGCCGTCCGACCCGCGGCCGGCTGCGCGCCGGACCGCTCGAGGTCGACCCGCCCTCCCGCGAGGTGCGCCTGCACGGTGAGCGGGTCATCCTGTCGGCCAAGGAGTTCGCGCTCCTGCGCGCGCTCGTCAGCGAGCCGACGCGCGTCTTCACCAAAGAGGAGCTCCTGCGCTCGATCTGGGGCTACCGCTCTCGCGGCTCGACGCGCACGCTGGATTCTCACGCCTGCCGCCTGCGCCACAAGCTCGGGACGCATGGGGAGCGCTGGGTGGTGAACGTATGGGGTGTGGGCTACCGACTGCTCGACGCGCCGTTGGCGGCGCTGGCTCAGGAGGAACGGCTTACCGCCTGACAGGCATTCGTCTTACAAGAACTTCACGAAGAGGGGGGCGAACTTTCGGCTGCCGGGGCCTATGTCCATCTAGAAGCGCCTTTTCGGGTCGGCACCACGCGTGCCGGCGCACTCCGAAGCGGAGGCCACGATGAACACGCACACACGATCGGGAAGATAGATGGAGACCTCGGTGGCTTGGACGATGGCCGTGACGGGACTCGTTCTGGCGCTGCTCGCGGCTCTCGAGCTGCGCCGGCGCCGTGAGATGGTCGCCCGCGCGTGCCACGAGCTGCGCGGGCCGCTGACGTCGTTGCGGCTCAGCCTGGCGACGATGGAGCGCCGCCGCGAAGCGCCGCTCGAGCGCCTCGCGGCGCTCGAGCTCGAGTTGCGCCGCGCCGGGCTCGCTTTGGATGACTTCGCCGCCGCGCGCAGCGGGCGGCGGGTGATGGATCGCGACGACCCGGTCGACGTCGCCGCACTGCTCGAGGAGCAGTTTGCGAGCTGGCACGCGGTCGCGGGCGCGTTCGACAGCTACCTGCTGCTCGGGTGCGTGATGGCGGGCGCGCTCGTTCAGGGAGATCGCCTGCGCCTGGGCCAGGCGGTGTCGAACCTCATCGCCAATGCGCTCGAGCACGGGTCGGGGCGCGTAGAGCTCACGGCGCGGGCGATCGGAGACCGCCACGTCCGGATCGAGGTCATCGACGAGGGGCCGGGCCTGCCGGGCCCCGTCAACGAGCTGACGCGCCGTGCCCGCGGCGGCCGCGGACGGCGCGGCCGCGGCCTGGCGATCGCGGCCGACATCGCCGAACGGCACGGCGGCCGGATCGTCGCAGCGCCGACGCCGCATGGTGCTCGCATCGGGCTGGAGCTGCCGTTCGTGCGCCGAGCGGCATGAGCCGCCGCCGGCGCGCGCTGCTGCTCGCCGGCCTCGCGCTCGTCCTCGGCGGGCTCGCGGCCTCCAACGTCGCCGGTCGCGAAGCGGCGCTGTCGCGGCGCGTCGGCGCGCTCGTCGACGTCGTCGTCGCCCGCG
>DASVPU010000253.1:0-5512 GCA_036389475.1 Solirubrobacteraceae bacterium | reverse complement strand
GAGGAGCGGCAACGGAACGCCTCACGCACCTGGTTGAGATGGTGGGCTGGCGTGGATGTGTTGCCAGAACGTCTCGCGGTCGCTGTCCTGGCGGCGGGTGTCGTCGGCGCGTAGCTGCCTAAGCAGGCGGTCGCGCAGGTCGGCGTCGACGTGCTGGGCGTCGCGGACAGTGATCGCGGCGCGTCGTGCGAGCTCGAGGTCCTCGGGCTCGGGGCGTGCGCGGTGTTGGGGTGCGGGGTAGGGGCCGGGCCGCGCGCGGCGGCGGTCATGGTGGGGGTCGCGGTCATCGCCGTGCGCCATCGTGGCGCGCCCGTCGGTGTGCAGTGGCGCCCACAGCCCCGTGAGTAGGTGCGCGTCGCGCAGCACCGCCAGGTAGGCGGGGTCCTCGCGGCCGGGCGCCGGCGCGACACCGTGCTGGGCGACGAGCCGTAGCTCGCCGTCGGTGAGGATCGGGGCGCCGTGCTCGTCCAGGGCGACCCAGCTGGGCCATGCCAGCGTGCGAAACGCCAGCGGTCCGGGTTGTTGGCGTGCGCGCAGGCGTCGCTTGGCGCGTGCGGCCTGACGGTCACGGCGCGCGGGGTCATCGGCGGTCTCACTAGCGCGCATCCGGCGGCTGAGCTGATCCAGCGCACCGATCGCGTAATGCAATGTCTGCGGGCGCACGTCACGCTCACCGGCGACCCGCGCGATCTGCGCCAGCGCCGCCAACCCCAGCACGGGAAAGCCCTGCGGTCGCGCCGCGACATGACGCTCATAGCGCGCCGCCGCACGGCGCAACCGCACAAGGTCATCGGAGTGCAACGGGCCGGCCGCCGCGGCGCCGTGCTCGGCCGCGCACATGGCGCCGTAGCGCCACACCACCCACGCCTCCCCCACCCGCCCCACCGGCCAGCCCCGATCAAGCGTCCAACCCGCGACCTGCAGCGCCCGCCGAGCCGCCTGTGAGGCAATCACCTCCAACACCGGTGCGCGGGCCGCCACACGCGCCGCAACACGCGCTCGCAGCACCTGCTCATCCCAAACCGTGATCTGACCGGGACCTGCGGGCCCTACGACCGTCAGAGATGCTGTTTTCGGGGCGTTGACCGCGGAACTGGCGCTGATGGCGGCGGTCGCGCGTGCGCGCGTCACGCCTGTTTTAGCTCCGCAAGCGTCAGGGGTTTTTGGAGGTGGAGCGCTGCTCTCCGGGTTGTTCTTCGGCGTAGCCGAAGCCACGCAGTGGGGGTCTGAATTCGTAAAAGACGCCACGCGACGGCTGCTGGCCCGAGCGCGCGTGCGGGCGATGGCGCGGCGTTGGCGCTCGCTGGCGCTCAGCGGCCGTCCGTGGCGGGCGGCGTTGCGGATGCCGGTGCTCGAGCCGGTATTCAACGCCGGGCCGTAGCGCGCCTGCCAGCGCTTGAGTTGCGCGGCCGCGTCGGCGAGCTCCTGGACGCTCACCTGCGCAGGCTCGCGCAGCTGTAGCTCGGTGCGGGCGTCCTCCCCGTCAACGTCGACGCCGACACGCCAGGCAAGTAGGCCCATGTCTTGCAGGTCGCGCAGGCGCCGGCGGACCGCGCGGTGATGGCGATCGCGATCAGCGAAGCGATCACCGTCGATCTTCCACGCCGGATGAAGGCGTGCGAGACCGACGACGAGCTGCGCCATCGACGTCAGGACCGTGCCGCCCGTGCGCCCGCCATGCGCGAGGCGACGCAGGTACCCGAGCTCAGCCAACGCCGATTTGAACGCGCGGACGTCATACAGCCGTGACGTCTGCCCGCGCTTGCCTGCAGGCGCCTTGATCTCCCCGCTGTCGATGCGTGCCTGACGCACCCGTGTGAGCAGCGCCAACAGATGCACCGCATCGACGGGGGCGGGCATCGGCGTCGCTTCGGCGGGCTCGCACGGCGCGCGATAGCGCGCCGCGCGCTTGAGCCCGCGCGCGCGCGCCGGATTGACCGCACGATCGCGTGGGGATGTTTGCAGCAGCACCGCCAACGCCCACGAGGGCACGGACCGACGACACACTTGCGACCGGCTGGACGCTCGCGGTGCGACTGAGAGAGCGGCAACCGCGGGGCGCTGAGCGCGCGTGAACGCGCAAAAAGACCCGCCCCTCCCCGGAGGCGACGAAGATCCGTCCGACCGTCCGGTACAGTTGCTGCACGACTTGGGTTTGGTGCGCGGCGATAGCCGCTATGTGCTTGACCTTGACGAGAGACCGGGCTGCAACCCGGTCTTTCGCGTCTCAGGCCCGCGCCGATCGGCCGCGTGATCAGGCGGTTGGCCTCTCCCCCAGTCGCTGAGCGTCGCGGCGTTCATCAGCGCACAGGCAGCCGTCAGGCTGCCGCGGGGCGATGACGTGGCGACGCATGCACGCAGGCTCACCGCGTAGGCGGACGGAACGGCCGCAGGGACCCCGGACCCAGGGTGGCGACCCCGGACCCAGGGTGGCGCGGACCCCGGACCCAGGGTGGCGACCCCGGACCCAGGGTGGCGCATTGACCCCGGACCCAGGGTGGCGCTTCAAGTACGGAACGAGGCGCGGGTCGCGCGGCGCGGTTTGCCGTCCTGTGCGCCTCCTACTCTGGCGCGCGATGACGACGCCCGCGCTTCGTATGGGTCTGCTCGAGCGCAACCTCGCGCTGTTTCCAGGCTGGCAGCTGGGTCGGCAGGTTCAGCACGAGCGCATTGAGCGCCGCGACTTCCTCGGTGCGATCGCGTCGGTCAAGCGCGCGACGCTCGGAGAGCTCGAGCTCGACGTGCTGTCATGGCTCAGCGCGCAGTGGTGGGCGCAGGGTGCGCCCCGCGACGGCATCACGCGCTTTACCTGGTATGGCCTCGGGCGCGACCTGTGGGCGACCGGCCGGCGTTGGGAGGCGGGTGGCCGCGACAACCGGATGCTCCAGGAGGCCGTCGACAATCTTGTGGGAGCGGTCGTGACGCTGAGCGGCTACAACGTCCACACGGGTGAGGCGACACCCTCATTGTTCTCCGACGTGCACATCTTGCGCAGCGTCGTCGGCAAGGGCCGCCGCGAGGCTGGGCGTGACTCAGCACGCGACGGAGCTCTGCGCGAGGACACCGTTGAGGTGCGCCTTGAGGACTGGCTAGTCGCGCAGCTGCTGGGCGACTGCGTCGCGCTGCTCGACTGGCAGATCCAGCGCGAGCTCGACGGGCTCGCCAAGCGGCTGTGGTGCTATCTCGCTGGGCGGGGCCCGGATTTCGTGCCGGCCACGTGGCCGGGTGAAGAGTTGCTGATCGTGCCGCTCAACGCCGACGTGTACGCGGGTTGGAGTCTGCACAGCGCCCGCGAGCGCAACAACCGAGCGCGCGTCGCGACGGCCACGGAGCGCATCGTCAAGACCGACCCCCGCTACGTCACAATCGCCGTCGAGCCGGACGCAGATGATCGGCGTCGCTCTCAGCTGCGCGCGATACGTCGCGTCGTGTCCGCGACGGTCGCGCTACCCGACGAAGAGGAACGCCAGCTGACGCTCATCGGCCGTCGGTCCTAAAGCGACGCTTCACGCCGTTTGCTTCGCGGACTGTCGTGTGAGACGCCCCCTTTAACGGAGGGGCAGTCTGATTAGCTGCGGAACGGAGCTGGAGCGTATACGATTGCGATGCAGGGCGGAGCTGGTTACGTCGTAGTGTCGCACCTTGCCGTAATCAGGCTGTAGGTAGCTGGGCTGTGGTTCGCCAACAGAGCGAAGATGGAGAAGAGGAGCAGCGTATGCAGTGGCGAAATGAAGATGCACGATGAGCACCGTTGTCACGATCGCCCAGCAGAAGGGAGGTGTCGGCAAGACAACCACGGCGCGCGAACTCGTCGTCCTGCTGGCGCAGCGTGGTGAACGTGTTCTGGCTGTGGACGTTGATCCTCAGTTCGCGCTCACCCGTCAGCTTGGGATCAAGACGCGCGATCTGCCGCTGAGCATCGTTGACGTGCTCGCGGGACGCGCCGATGCGCGCGATGCGATCGTCGGGGACATCCACGACGTTGACGTGCTCCCGGGCAGTCGCGAGCTCGCTGGTGTCGAGCTCGCGCTCGTCGGCCAGGTCGGGCGTGAGCTGTTTCTACGGGACGCCTTGGGAGATGTTGGTGGCGACTACGACTGGATCGTCATAGATACACCGCCGAACCTCGGATTGCTGACCGTCAACGCCCTGATGCCGGCCACGACGGTCATCGCTCCTGTTAGCGCCGAAGACGAGGGCGCCGCGCAAGGAGTCATCGAGCTACGCGGTACGCTGGAGAAGCTCAAACGTCTGCGCTCTGACGACGCTGAGTTGCTCGTCGTCCTGACGAAGGTCAGCACCAGCCGCTTGCGGCCACGAATCACCGCCGTCGCTATCGAGGACGCAATCACAGCGCACGGCTTTGCGATCGCCGCGCGCATTCCTAATCGCGCAGCAGTCCACAAGGCCGCAATCGCCCGCACGCCCCTCGCAATACGCGAACCAGACGGACTGGTGGCGAGCGCCTATGGTCAACTCGCCGCAACGCTCGCCGGAGCGGGGGAGAGGAGGATGTCGTGATCGTCCGGCCGGTCTTGGAGCTCGACGACCCGATCGCGGGCGCCGAGCGAAGCGCGAACGCACCGGCGCCTGCGCAAGCCAAGCGCGAGGTGATGGCGCCACCATCGCCTGCCCGCGCGCCGCGCGCGCGGCGCACCGTCGCGCCAGCGGCTGCTCGTCGGCAGCCGGCCGGCGATGCGCCACCGCTTGGGGAGCGGCAGGGTTTGACGCGCTTTCAGGTGCGCTTACGCGAGTCGATGGCGAAAGCCGTCGCGGAGACTGAAGCGAAGATCGCGCTCGGGCAGCCCGGACTCAGCCTCAATGAGATCCGCGAGATCGCTGTGTGGGCGATCCTCGGCGATCCCTGCGACGCTGCCGTCAAAGCGTTCGTGCGCGATGTGATCCCCGACTGGCTGGAAGCCAGACGCCGAGCGACGCTGGCCGCCCGCTCGTAGCGCTTCTGAGTCGGACCGGGCCGGCGCTGAGCGGCATAGTGTCGCGCCCGTCGATGACAACAGTGTTCGTATGCGCGACAGCACGCCGCAGGAGGATCTTGTCGGGGGCGCGTGCTTAGCCTGCTGACAGAATCGTGACGTGATTGGGAGGCGAGACTTGCCGCCTCGCGCGCTCTGGCCGTTGACTGCGAGCGAGCTTGGCGCCCGGCGGGATGCGGCGCGCCGCCGCCGTGTTCGGCGGCGCATGGCGCTGACGGTGGTGCTGTCGGTGTTGGTCGTCGTGGGTGGCGCGATCGCGTTGAGCGGTGGCTGCGCGGGCTGACGCGGCGCATACGGCCGGCGGCGGGGGCGGGCTCACGGGGTAGCCTGCCGCGGTCAGGTCATCGGCACTATGACATCGGAGGCGCGAGCCGTGAGCTGGGAGATGTCGCAACCGGCTGTCCATCAGTGGCGTGGGTTTCTTGAGGTCTTGACCAGGCAGCGGATCGGGGAGCCGGTGACGGTTCGGTTCATCAGCGTCGAGCGCGCCAGCCGGCTTGTGGCCGACAGGGATCCGC
>DASVPU010000252.1:0-4505 GCA_036389475.1 Solirubrobacteraceae bacterium | reverse complement strand
ACGAGCGCCGCGATCTCGTCGGCCCGCTGCGAGGAGACGCCCGCGACGGGAGAGTAGGAGCCCATCCCGCCCGTGTTCGGCCCCCGGTCGCCGTCGAAGATGCGCTTGTAGTCCTGCGCCGGGGCCATCGCGACCGCGCGCACGCCGTCGCAGAGCGCGAGCAGCGAGAGCTCCTCGCCGTCGAGATGCTCCTCGATGACGACGCGTCCCGCGCCGAAGCGTCGCGCCACGAGGAAATCCTCCAGTGTTGCTCGCGCCTGCTCCTCCTCGTCGGCGATCACGACGCCCTTGCCCGCCGCCAGCCCGTCGAACTTCAGCACGACCGGATATTCGGTGATCGCGGCCATTCCCGCCTCGACGTCATCGACCGTGGCCCACGATGCGGTCGGCACGCCCGCCGCCTCCATGACCTCCTTGGCGAACGTCTTGGATCCCTCGAGCCGTGCCGCGGCAGCGGTTGGTCCGAACGCCGCGATCCCGCGTGCCGCGAGCTCGTCGACAAGGCCCGCCACAAGCGGCGCCTCAGGGCCGACGACGACGAGGTCGCAGCTCGCTGCCGCGTCCACGAGCCCCGCGATGTCGTCGACCGCGACGTCGACGAGCTCCGCTTCGGCACCGATGCCGGGGTTGCCGGGCGCGCACAGCACCGAAGGTGCGCCGGTGGAGCGCCTGAGCGCCCGCACGAGCGCGTGCTCGCGCCCTCCTGCACCGACGACGAGAACGCGCATGCGCCCGCCGGCTAGATCGACGCGATGAACTCGTCGATCGGGATCGCCGGCAGCGTCTCGTAATGCGCCGTGCCGCGCGAGCCGAGCTCGAGCGAGACGCGCGCCATCGTGGTCTCGTCGGGCGCTTCGACGATGCTGACGAAGTCAAAGCGTCCCAGCGTGCTCCATTGCGCCTTGACGATCGCCCCCAGCTGCTCGACCTCTCGGTTGACCTCCTTGATGCGGTGAGGGTTGTTTTTGACCGTCGCGACACCTTCGGGCGTCAGCGTCGAGAGCATGAGATACGTCGGCATGGCGCCTCCATCGATTGCAGACGGGCTTTCACGAGCGTTGTATCCGATTGCGAGAAACAGCGCCCGTCTTCGCCGCTGTTGCGGGCGAGCGGACGGTGCGCAGTCGTCGCGAGGACCGCCGCTGGTCATCGCCGAGTGACGGGTGTAGCCGTCCCCGCAACCCGCGCGCCGTGGCGGGTGGATCCGCTACCTTCGCAGCGAGATGCGCCGCGTTCTGGTCCTTTGCCTCGCCCTCGCCGCGCCGTCAGCGACCGCCTCTGCGGCAACACTGAAAACCGACACCAGCTGCTATCAGGAGACCGGCGAGGTCGTCCTCACCGGCGCCGGCTACACACCGCTGACGACGGTCAGCGTCGCGCGTGACAGCAAGCCGCTCGGCACCGCCGAGACCGATGCCAACGGGGCCTTCGAGCGCAAGTTCGAGACGCCCGAGCTGCCACGCAACACGCGCGAGAAGCTCTACGAGCTGTCGGCGACCGATCTGCTGAATACCGCCTACGCCCGTTACCGCGCGACGAAGGTCTTCGCCGACTTCGATCCTCCCACGGGCGACCCGAAAGTGCTCAAGGTCCGCTTCTCCATCAACGGCTTCGGCCTCGTGAGCCGACGTCCGTCGGTGTTTCTACATTACGTCTCTCCGCGCGGCAAGCCTCGGCGTACGGTGCGCCTGGGCACGGCCACGGGCTTGTGCGGCTTCATCCGCCAAACGCGCGAACGCCATCTCTTCCCGTTCCATCCGCAACGCGGCAGCTGGATCCTGCAGTTCGACACGAACAGGACCTACGTGCGCGGGACCGGGAGGTCGCGGTTCCCTTGGGTCCGCAAACCGGTCGCGGTTGTCGGCAGCCGGTCCTGAGCACAGCGGAGGACCGTAAGATCGGCCCGTGTCGGAAGCCACGGGGAATCTGGTCGGGCGTGAGCGCGAGCTGGGCGAGCTTCGCCATGGGTTGGAGGGAACGTTCGCGGGGCGAGGGCGCCTGTTCATGGTTGCCGGCGACCCCGGCGTCGGCAAGACGGCGCTGGCCGATGCGATCGGAGCCGAGGCGGTGGCCGACGGTGCTCTGGTGCTGTGGGGGCGTGCCTGGGACGGCGGCGGCGCGCCGTCGTACTGGCCGTGGCTGCGGATCTTGCGGCGGCTGGCTGCCGAGCGCGATCTGACGCCCGCGGTCAACGCTCTGGGTCCGGCAGCCGCAGCGCGCCTGACGCGGCTGATCCCGGCGCTCGGCCGGTCTCCGGAGCACTTTCCCGCGCCCGACGCGCCCGAGCCCGGCGAGTCGGACACCGCCCGCTTTCAGCTCTTCGATGCCGTCACGTCGCTGCTGCGGTCGGCGGCGTCGCAGGGCCCGCTGGTGCTGATCTTCGACGATCTGCACGGGGCGGATCACCCGTCGCTGTTGTTGCTGGCGTTTCTGGCCGTCCAGGTGCGCGACTCGCCGATCCTCGTCATCGGCACGTATCGCGAGGCCGAGGCTCGCCTGGATCCGCAGCTGGCCGGCACGCTGGGCGACATCATCCGCCACGGCCAGCGCCTGCCGCTGCGCGGTCTGCGTGAGCGCGACGTCGCCGAGGTCGTCGAGCGCGTGGCGGGGCGGCGGCCGGCCGATCGCGTCGTGCGCGCGATCCACCACGCCACGGACGGCAATCCGTTTTTCGTCGACGAGGTCGTGCGCCTGCTGAGCGCCGAGGGCCGCCTGGACGATGCCGAGAAGGTCGCGGGCGTGCGCATTCCAGACGGCGTGCGCGAGACGATCCGCCATCGGCTGGATCCGTTGCCGGACCGTACCCGTGCGCTGCTGTGCACGGCGGCGGTCATCGGCCGCGAGTTTCGCCTCGACGCGCTGCAGCGCGTTTCCGATCTCGACGCCACCGAACTGGATCGCGCGCTGGGTGAGGCCCTCGACAGCGGGGTGATCATCGAGCGGACGACCGCGCTCGGCGCCTACGGCTTCTCGCACGGTCTGATCCGCGAGACGCTGTATGACGATCTGGGTCCCCAGCGCCGCGGGCACTTGCACCGCGCCGTCGGACTCGCATTGGAGGAGCTGTACGTCGCCGATCTGGATCAGCACGTCGCTGAGCTCGCGCATCACTTCTTTGTCGCGGTGACCGCGGGGGAGCTCACGAAGGCGATCGACTACTCCGTCCGCGCCGGCGAGCGAGCGATGGCGCTCGTCGCCTACGAGGAGGCGTCCGACCACTTCGAGCGAGCGCTGCAGGCCTACGGGCTGCAGGAGCGCGCCGACGTCCCGCGCCGCTGCGATCTGCTGCTCGCGCTCGGCCGCGCGCAGAACCGAGCCGGCATGGCGCGCAACGGGCGCGAGACGTTCCTGCGCGCGGCCGGGCTGGCCCGCAAGCTGGGGTCACCCGAGCGGCTCGCGCGTGCGGCGCTGGGCTACGGCGCGGGACTCGGCGGCTTTGAGCTCGGTCGCGTCGACGAAGGACTCGTCGCGCTGCTGCAGGAGGCGCGGGAAGCGCTGGGCGAGCGCGACAGCACGTTGCTGGCGCGCGTGCTCGCTCGCCTGGCGACCGAGCTGTACTTCTCCGACCGCACGGCCGAGCGGCGCCAGCTCAGCGAGCAAGCGGTTGCGATGGCGCGCCGGACCGGCGATCGCGCGGCGCTTGCGTCGACGCTTGGCTCCAGGTTCGTCACGCTGTGGGAGCCGGAGAACTCGGTCGAGCGCCTGCAGATCGCGACCGACATCGTCGCGCTGGGCGAGGAGGTACGCAACCGTGAGCTGGTTCTGCGCGGGCACTCCTGGCGCATCGTGACGATGATGGAGCTCGGCGATTGGGTCGGCGCGGACATCGAGCTGGCCGTGCACGCGCGTCTGACCGCCGAGCTGCGCGACCCGCTGCATCTGTGGTACGTGCCGATGTACGAGGCCGCGCGGGCGCTGCTGGAAGGGCGACTGCACGACGCCGAGCGCTTCGCCGGCGAGGCGCTGGCCGTCGGTCGCCGTACGCAGCCTCAGAACGCGGCGCAGATGTACGCCGTGCAGCTGTTCTGGCTGCGCGCCGAGCAGGCGCGGGTGGGGGAGGTCGAGCCGGGCTTGGAGGAGTTCGGGCGCCGCTATCCGGCGTCGCCGGTGTGGCGCGCGGCGGCGGCGTTCGCGCTTGCGCTGATGGGCCAGACCGAGGATGCGCGGCGCGCGTTCGAGGCGCTGAGCGCCGGCGGGCTCGCCGAGGTACCCCGCGACGCCGATTGGCTGGCGACCGTGGCGCTGCTGATCGGCGCCGGCACGTGGATCGGTGATGCTCGGCGCACCGGCGAGCTCGGCGAGCTGCTGGCGCCATATCTGGACCGCGCTGTGGTCGCCGGGAGCGGCGCGATCTGCCTCGGGCCGGTTGCTCGCTTCGCCGGACTCGCCGCGGCGACGGCGGGACGCTTCGACGACGCGATCGTCCACTTGGAGCATGCGCTTGCGATGGCGCGCCGCTGGGGCGCCGAGCCGCTGGTCGCATGGATCCGCCTGGAGCTCTCCGA
>DASVPU010000251.1:0-5413 GCA_036389475.1 Solirubrobacteraceae bacterium | reverse complement strand
CGTGCGGTGCAAGCAGCGTCGCGAACTCGCGCGCCTTGTGCGCGTTGCGGGTCGCGAGGACGAGCTTCACGCCACGGCCTGCGCCTGCACGGCACGCAGCTGTTCGATGCCGTCGGCGGCGAGCGCAAGCAGGTCGTCGAGATGCGCGCGAGAGAGCGGCGTACGCTCGGCCGTGGCCTGGACCTCGATCAGTCCGCCCTCGCCGGTCATGACGACGTTCGCGTCGACCTCGGCCGTCGAGTCCTCGGAGTAGTCGAGGTCCAGTAGCGCGACGCCGTCGACGATCCCACAGGAGATCGCGGCGACCGTGCCCGTCAGCGGCGAGCGCTCGAGCTTGCCCTCGTCGACCAGCCGGCGCGCGGCGAGGTCGAGCGCGACGAACGCGCCGGTGATCGACGCGCAGCGCGTCCCGCCGTCGGCCGTGAGCACGTCGCAGTCCAGATAGATCGTGCGTTCGCCGAGCGCGTCGAAGTCGATGACACCGCGCAGAGACCGGCCGATGAGGCGCTGGATCTCAACCGTGCGCCCGTCGGGGCGGCCCTTGGTGACGTCACGCTGCTTGCGCTCCCCGGTGGACGCGGGGAGCATCCCGTACTCCGCGGTGACCCAGCCGCGGCTCTTGCCGGCCATCCACCGCGGCACGCTCTCCTGGACGGACGCCGTGCAGATCACGCGCGTCTCCCCCTGCGTGATCAGCGCCGATCCGGTCGCCGGCTTGACGAAGTGCGGCTCGATCGTCGTCGGGCGCAGATCGGCCGGCGCGCGGTCGTAGGAGCGTTGCGGTTGTGAGCTCACGCAGGTGCCTCGGTGAGGAGCTCGACGTGGTCGACCGCACCCATCGGTAGCTGCAGGAAGCGCGTGCCGATCTCGGCAAACGAGACGGCGTCGCCGGTGCACAGAAAGCTGTAGCGCCCCTCCCCGGAGCGGATGTTCGCGAGGTCGCGCAGCGCGAGCGCGTGCTCGACGCGGCGCGCGATCGCGGCACCGGAGGTGACGATCGTGACCTGCGGGCCGAGCAGCCGCTGCAGCAGCGCACGCACGAACGGGTAGTGCGTGCAGCCGAGGATCGCCGTGTCGACGCCCGCCTCGCGCAGCAGCGCGCAATAGCCGCGCGCGAGATCGACCGCCTGCTCGGTGATCGGGGCGCCGGTCTGGCTGATCTGCGCGAGCCGCGGGCAGGCGACGCTCGTCAGCCGCACGAGTGGATCGGCGGCCAGGACCGCGCGTTCGTACGCGCCACTCGCGACGGTCGCGGGCGTCGCCAGCACGCCGATGCGGCCGTTGCGCGTACTCGCCACCGCGAGGTTGGACTCCGGACCGACGACGCCGATGACATCGACGGGGTGCGCGGTCGCGGCGACGTGCTCGCACACGTGCTCGAGCGCACTCGACGTGGCAGAGTTGCAGGCGACGACGATGAGCTTCGCACCGCGCTCGAGCAGAACGTCGGCGATCTGGCAGCCGAACGCCTGCAGCTCGGCGGCGGTGCGATCGCCATACGGAAAGCGTGCGGAGTCGCCGAGATAGAGGAAGTCCTCGTGCGGCAGTGCGACGAGCAGCTCGTGCAGGACGGTGAGTCCGCCGACGCCGGAGTCGAAGACGCCGATCGGGGCACTGCGCTGCGGGACGGAGACCACGAGGCGCCATGTTCCCAGACGGCGCTCGTGGACCTGCGGCACGGCCGCGCAACGGCGGACCCCGTGTGGACCCGCCGCCCCAGCTGCGCCCGGTGGACACGCGCTACTTCTTCGCGTCGCCTACGGACGAGATCGTCTCCTTGAGCTTCGTTGCGATCTCCTGAGCGATGCCGCTTCCCTTCAAGCCACCGGCAGCGGCGACCACGCCCGTCAGCAGCGTGGCCAGCAGCAGCATCAGCCCGACGTACTCGACGGTTCCCTGTCCTGCGGCGTCGCGCCACATGCGTGCGACGGTTGCGTGGATCCAGCCCATCGTGCGGTACGGCATGTACGGCCTCCCAGCGGTGAGTTTGCGATGCGAGACCGATGCTGGGCGCAGGCGCGTAACGGATCTAGGGGCGAATGTAAGAACTTGGCCGCGAACGAGTGCCGACTCTGTGAATCTGCGCAACCTCCGATGCGCGCGCTCGTCGTCACGAACATGTATCCCTCGGCGGGCCGGCCGGCGCTGGGCAGCTTCGTGCGTGACCAGGTATGGGCGCTGCGGCGCATCGACGGCCTCGACGTCCAGGTCCACGCGTTCTCCCCAGGCGGCGCGCGCAGCTACCTGCGCGCATGCCGCGACCTGCGCCGGCGCTGCGCCCACCTTGCGGCTTCCGACCCAGGAGTGCAGGGACGTGCCCGAGCGCTCGCGTTCTGTGCCGACGCGGTGGCGCAGCGCGTCGCGGAAGCGTGGCGTCGGCTTGCGTCGAGGGGTCAGGCGCCGCCGCTATACTCGCCCGCCGAGGCGCCGCCCGAGGCATTGCGCGCCGCCCCTCCGTCATGACCGGACCGATGCAGCGCATCTTCCGCCGTCGCGACTCCGGCTCAGGTCGCCGAAGCGCGGCCGGCCTCCTACGCCGCCCTGGCGGCCTTCTTCGCCGACGCTCCGGCGGTGCGAAGCGGCTGCCGTGGGGACGGAACGCCGCGTCGCCAGCGCCCGATACGAACCACGGCGACGGCGTCATCGCGGCTCCGGTCGGCAAGGCGAGCTTTCGCGACCGCGGCCGGCTACGCCGGCGGCTGCGGTTTCTGCGCCGCGCGCGCGAGCTCGCGTTCCGTGACATCGGCGGCCTGCTCTTCGACATGCGCCGCTTCGACCGCGATCGCCCTGACCTGCTCGAGGCGAAGCTCGGCGCGCTGGCAGCCGTCGACCAGGAGCTGCGCGCGCTGGAGCGCATCCTCGACGACCGCCGGCCGATCCACGAGCTGCGCGAGCCCGGGCTCTCGTCGTGCGCGCGCTGTGGTGCGCTGCATTCAAGCGAGGCGAACTTCTGCCCCCACTGCGGGCTACAGCTCGGCGGTCCGCGGGCGATGGGCGAGGTCGGGGGCGCGATCGCGGCGCCACCGCAAGCGCCGCCCCCACCGGCAGCGGCGCAGGCGCTGGCTCCCACCGAGCAGCCGACGGCGGTGACGACGACACCGCGGTCGCGGCCCGAGTCACCGCCGCCGACAAAGCGACGCCGGCCGCCCGACGAAACAGCGTGATCGCCCTGAGCGACCACGGACGAGCGTGAGCGCACAGCCGGGGGAGCCGACGCCGCCCGCTCAGTTCCCACCGCCGGGAACCATGCGCTGTCCGCGCTGCTCGGCGAACCTGGGGCCGGAGCAGGACTGGTGCCTGGAATGCGGCGCACCAGCCCGCACACGGCTGGCGCCGACGCCGAACTGGCAGCTGCCGACGGTCGCAATCGGCGCGATCGTCGCGATCGCCGGCGCGATGCTCGCGTTCGCCTTCGTCAAGCTGACCGACGACAGCGGCCCCGCGCCGGCGACGACGGCCCCGATGACGGCCGCGCAGCCGATCGCACCCGCGACGACGACCACGCCGACGACGACCAGCACCGTCCCGGCGCAGACGACCGTGCCAACGGCGCCCGTACCCGCGCAGACCGGGACAACCGCGACGGCGACGACCCCCGCGACGACCACGCAGACAACGCCGGCGCAGGCGCAGACGACCGGGAGCACTACGACCTCGACGACGACGCAAACCACGACGGCGCCAACGACGCGAACGGCCACCACCTCGTGGCGCGCGCCAACGACGCGAACCACGACAACCCCGACGGGCACGCAAACCACGCAGACGACCACCACAACCTCGACGCAGCCGTCGCCAACGAGGCCCTGAGCAGCGCTCGCCTCGTTTTGCGCCACGATCGGGCCCCTTCGGCCTCGAATTCGCTTAGTCCTGGCTCAAGCCAGCGCCGGCCAATACCTCCGTGCCAAGCGCTCAGCCGCTCGGGCGGCCAGCGGATGCACCGGAACCTCCGGCAGCTGCGGCGGCTCGTCAGCCCCCACGACGGCGATCGTGGCCAAGAGGCTGCGCGACAGCGCACCGAGGTCATAGCCGCCTTCCAGGACGATCCCGAGACCCACGCCGAGCTCGTCGGCCATCGCGCGCACCGAGGCTGTCATCGCCGCGTAGCCGGCATCGGTCACGACACAGCTTGCGAGCGGATCGTCGGCGTGCGCGTCGTAGCCGGCGCACAGGAGCACGAGATCGGGCCGGTAGGCCCGCGCCAGCGGCCGCACCACGTGCTCGACGTGTGACAGGAACACCGCATCACCCGAGCCGCCGGGCACCGGCATGTTGACCGTGTATCCCTCCCCCGCTCCACTGCCGACATCCGACGCCGCGCCCGTCCCCGGATACAGCGGCGACTGGTGGATCGAGCAGAACAAGACGTCGGCCCGCTCGTGGAAGATGTCGTTGGTCCCGTTGCCGTGATGGACGTCCCAGTCGAAGATCAACACGCGCTCGGCACCGTGGCTGTCCAGCGCATGCTGGGCCGCGATCGCGACGTTGTTGAACAGGCAGAAGCCCATCGCGCGCGTGAGCGTGGCGTGATGCCCCGGCGGACGGTGCAGCGACGCGCCGGCCGGCGCGCCCTCATCCCCCAGCAGCGCGTCGACCAGCTTCAGGGCTCCGCCGGCGGAGTGCAGCGCCGCAACGAACGAGCCCGGCGACACGATCGTGTCCATGTCGATCATGCCGCCGCCGCGATCGCAGAGCGCCTCGATGCGATCGAGGTACGCGGCGGGATGGATCGCCTCGATCTTCGAGCGGTCGGCGGCCGGCGAGAGACGCACGTCCCAGCCCAGCCAGCCGTGCTCGCTCAGCGCGTGCTCGATTGCCACGATCCGCCGCGGCGACTCCGGATGCGGGCCCGTGTCGTGTTCGAGCGACGAGGGATGGCGCAGCAGGACCGGCGAGGCCATCCGGGTACGGTACCCGGCGTTGGATGCACGGGTGCTCTCCAGTGATCTCGTGGTCGTCGGAGCAGGCGCGGCCGGGTTGTACGCCGCGCTGACCGGCGCCGCGACCGGCGCGAGGGTCGTGCTCGTCTCGGCGACGCCGCTCGCGCAGACCGCGAGCTACTGGGCACAGGGTGGAATCGCGGCGGCTCTCGCGGTCGAGGACTCCGTCGAGCGCCACCTCGCCGACACGGAGGCTGCAGGCAGGCAGGCGGTCCGACGCTCGGCCGCGGAGGTGCTCGTGCGCGAGGCACCCGCACGCGTGCGCGATCTCGAGCGTCTCGGCGTGCGCTTCGACGCCGACCGCCACGGCGTCCTGGCGCTGGGGCTGGAGGGAGGGCACTCGCTTCGACGAGTCGTGCACGCCGGCGGCAGCTCGACCGGCCGGCGGATCGTGCGCCAGCTGTCGGCCCTCGCCGTCGACGAGCCGCGCATCACCGTGCTGGAGGGCGCGCGGGCAGTGGCGGCATGGATGC
>DASVPU010000250.1:0-5571 GCA_036389475.1 Solirubrobacteraceae bacterium | reverse complement strand
GTCGCGCGCGAACGCGGCAACCGCCGCGCTATGACGTGCCGTGCGGCCGTCGCGACGATCCAGCGAGCGCACGAGCGCCGACAGCACACCCCACGACAGCGACGCGTACTGCCCCGTGCGCTGCCTGGCGATGACGACCAGCCGCGACATGTAGGTGAACGTCACGATCACGAGGACCACGAACAGCCCCGCAGGCTCTCCGTAGCGTGCGTAGACGCCCGAGATCGCGAGCGTCAGCGCCATCGTCAGCGCCAGCGACGGCACGAGCTCGCGGGGAGGGCGCAGCGCCTTGCCGAGCCGGCCGCCGTCGAGCAGGACGGCGAGGGTTCTCAACAGCACGAAGTTCAGCGCCAGGAAGCCCACCCCGACGAGCGCGAGCGCGACGATCTCGTTGGCATCGGCGTTGTTCATGACGCCGCCGGTGAGGGCAAAGAAGGCCAACCCGGCGAGCAGCGCTGGTGTGGCGCTGGACGCCAGGTTGACCGGGAGCGCGACGAGGCGGTAGCGCTGGACCGTCCATGTGCCCAGTTCGGCGGCGAAGGCGACGGCAAACGCTCCGACAGGGCTCACGAACGCCACGGCGAGCATCCAGCAGACGAATGCCGCCGAGACCTGCGTTGCGCCGTCCCATCTAGAAGCGTTGAGCACGCTGGCAAACGCGCAGGCGCCCAGCACGAGCGTCTGTGGCGCCAGCAAGTTGTCCGCTGAAGCGAGGAAGACCCCCGGCGCCGCGGCGCCGAGGATCAGCAGCGCCGCCACTACAGCGGCTCGTGGACGAGCTCCTCCGCTGGCGTCCGTCACGCCGAGACTGTAGCTCCTGCCTCGGGTGGCCAGCGTCACACGAAGATCTCAGGTGATGCGGAAGCCTCCGCCAGCAGCCGCGAGCAGGCTGATCGCCGTGATGAGGAACGGGTAGGCGCGGTACTTGGTCATCTCGACCTCCGGGTGGGGTGAACGGGGCTCTAAAGTAGTCCAGCCGATCAAGATGCAGAACTGGTACGCACGGCCTTTCGCGGTGTGGAAAGTCTTGCGTAGCCTTGGAAGATGAAAGCTCTACAGAGCGCCAATAGATGTAGTCCTGCCGTGAGCGCCAATTGACTTTCTGTATGTGCGTTGATGGTCTAGAAACCCGGTCACCTTGTCGGCGCCAACCCGTTCGCGCGCCCTTGATATCGGTAGGCGCCCCTGCCAGCATGTGTTCCTTCATGGACGAGCAGCGGGTCGGGGGCAACGCCTAGCCGTCAATCGGACTCAGGCGACGTGGGAACAATGGCCTGCAAATCGGGAGCTAGAGCGGCTCGAACATGCAACTTCCAACGGCGAGCGCATGCAATCTCCCAATGGCTGGGTTTGCAAGGGATTGGACTACGGCGCATCATGTTCTCCATGAGGACCCTGAAGACCAGTGAAGCCGCGACCCTGCTCAACGTGAGTCCCAACACGTTGCGCGCGTGGGAACGCCGTTTTGGCTATCCACAGCCGCAGCGTTCCGCCGGCCGCCACCGGCTCTACACGCACGGTGAGGTCGCCGCCCTGCGCGACGCGCTCGGGCAGGGGCTGTCGATCTCGTCCGCCGTCAGCCGCGCGCGGGAGGCGCTGAGCACCGACACGCACACCCTCGTGGGCGCCTTGGCCGGCTTCGAGCTTGACCGCGCCGACAGCGCGATGGAGTCGGCGCTCGCGCTGCGGTCGCTCGAGCGCTCGGTCGAGGAGGTCCTGCTCCCATCGCTGGACGAGCTCGCCGCGCGCTATGGCATCGACAGCGCGCCCTGGGCGCTTGCGGCGCGCTGGGCGGACGGCTGGCTGCGCCGCGCGCAGCGCCTCGTCCCGCCGCCGGTGCGCCCGCACGCGATCCTCGTGGGCGATGCCACCCGCAACGAGCTCGATCCCGACGCGCTCGGCGTCCGCGCCTTGGAGCTGTTCTGCGGGCGCTCCGGTGCGCGCGTGGTGGTGCTACCGGTGTCCGGCGTCTCGGGTCTCGCGGATGTCGTCGAGTCTCTGCGCCCCGGCGCCGTCGCCATCGCCGGCAGCCATCGGCCCGACGACGACGTCGCGCTGTGGGCCTATCGCGTCCGCGCCGCAGCAGGTCCGCTGCCGATGGCGCTGTTTCGCCGCGCACATCACGACGCCAAGCTTCGCACGACGGGAACCCTCGTTCTCATGGACGCGCCGTTCGCAGCGCAGCGCCAGCTGCTGACCCTGATCGACGGTCACGCGGGCGACCGAATGCAGGAGGTTCCCGCGCTCTGCGCGTTCGGCGAAGAGGTCGATCGCCACGAGGTCCACGCATGAGGCGGCTGCGCGCACTTCCCTCGATCGGGGCCGGCGATCGCGGCCTAGAGCACCTGTCGTTCTGTGGGCACTGTGGGCTGGCGCCGTCAGGTCCTCAGCCCTCGCGGGTCTGCGGGCTTTGCGGGCTGGGCCTCGTGCTTCGCGCACCGCCCGATGTCGCGCCGCGCGACGGCGAGCCGTTCCTCGTGATCGACTCGACGCTGTCGGTCTGCGCGGTGTCCGCCGGGGCCGAGGAGCTGCTCGGCATCGACGAGACGACGGCCGTCAACCACCACATCGCGGACTTCCTCGTGCCCGCCGATGCAAACGCGCGCAGCTCGGACAACCTGCTCGCGTTGCTCGTCGAGGCCGCTTCCGGTGGCGGCGAACCGCGTACCGCGATCGTGCGTCCGCGCACCGAGTTCGGCGTACGGTTCCGGGTCAGGATCGGTCCGTGCGGGCCTCCGCATGCAGCATTACTCGTGCTCTCGCCTTAATTCCCGTAACCTTCACGGATCGACTCGCCCACCGACGTGGGTTTGTGCCGGTTCCCGGGGTAGGCGAGATCCGATAAAGCTCAAGATGAGTGTCCTACGTACTCACGCCGCCGCAGCCATGTTGGGCGTCAGCCCTAACACCCTTCGGTCATGGGAGCGCCGATTCGGCTATCCGACGCCTCGTCGTACGGCCGGCGGTCACCGGCAGTTCGACCTCGCTGAGGTCGAGGCGCTGCGCCAGGCATTCGAGGAGACGCACAACGTCTCGTCAGCGATCTCGATCGCTCGCGAGCGTGGCAGCGGCCCCTCCTCGCCGACGCGGTTGCGCTCCGCCCTGCGCCGCTTCGAGGAGATCGAGGCCGATCGGATCCTCGAGGAGAGCCTCGCCGTGCGGTCCGTCGAGCGAACGGTCGAAGAGGTGCTGCTGCCCGCGGTCGACGGCCTCGGCGTCGCGGACGGTCAGCCACCTTCGGCTGAGCTCGGCTTCGCCTGGCGCTGGGCGACCGGCTGGCTGGCCGCGGCCAAGCGCGTCGCTCCTGCGGCGACACGGCCCGAGGGCGTCCTGATCTTCGACGCCAGCGCGCCGTGCGAGATCGACGCACTGCATGCCCAGGCGCTGGAGCTGTGCCTGCGCCGCGCGGGCATCCGCACGCTCATGTTCACCGCCGAGCTGGACTCCAGCCGCCTTGCGCACGTCCTGCAGGCGCTCAACCCGCGGCTGATCGTGCTCACCGGTCGCCGCGCGTGGCTCGACGCGCTGGGCCGAATCGCCTACCAGTCGCGGCGCTCGGCTGAGCACGTCGACATCCTGGACTTCCGCGGCGCCCTGCCGGAGTCCGACGCTTCGACGGTGCCGCGGCTGGGCACGAGCGCCGTCGGCGCCCGCGATCTGCTGCTGGCGCGCCTGAACGCGCGCGAGGCGACGGTCCGCCGTCGCCCCGGGCTCGCGCAGGTCAGCTGATCGACCACCGCCGCGGTACGCCGCGGCCCGGTTCGCAACGCGGGCGCGGTTTGTGGTGCGACACCTCCGGCCGTCCGATGCGGTCGTTAGGTTCGGTGCTGGACATGACACTCGTCCCCGGGGATCCGCTGGCCCACCGCGCGCTCGAGTCGCTGCTGCGCGCAGAGGCCTCGGTCCGGCGCCGGCTCAGTGCTGACATCGAGCGTGAAGGCCTGTCGGCGACCGGGTTCACCGTCCTGGTGATCCTCACGACCGCCGGCGGAGAGCTGGAGCTGCGCGTGCTGCGCGCGCGGCTGCGGACCTCCAAGGCCAACGCCACCGAGGTCGTCACGACGCTCCAAGCACGCGGCCTCGTCGATCGCCGACGTTTGACGACCGACCGGCGTGCCGCGGCGGTCGCGATCACATCGCGGGGCTCAGAGATCGTCGATCGGCTCTTTCCGGAGCACAGCGAACGCGTTGCGCAGGCGTTCGCGGTGCTCGACGAGGCCGAGAAGCGGTCGCTGGCGCAGATCTGCCGCAAGCTCGCCGCCTGAGCTCACGCGACCGGCGCAGCGTTGCGCTTCCTACACTTGCAGCATCGATGGCGCGACGCCCGGTCGATCTGCAGCAGTCCTTTCCCGAGCTCGAGGAGCAGGTGCTCGCGCGCTGGCGCGAGCGCGACGTCTTCGGCGAGTCGCTGCGCCGCAGGGAGGGGGCCGAGCCGTGGGTCTTCTGGGAAGGTCCGCCGACCGCCAACGGGCCGCCGGGCGTGCATCACGTGCTCAGCCGCGCCTTCAAGGACATCTTTCCCCGCTTTCGCACGATGCGCGGCTACTTCGTCGAGCGCCGCGGCGGCTGGGACTGCCACGGCTTGCCGGTGGAGATCGCGGTCGAGCGCCAGCTCGGGATCAAGTCCAAGGAGGAGATCGAAGCCTTCGGAATCGCGGAGTTCAACCGCAAGTGCCGCGAGTCGGTCTTCGCCTTCTTGGAGGACTGGAACGCGCTGACCGAGCGGATCGGCTTTTGGCTGGACCTCGAGCACGCGTATCGCACGCTGGAGGCACCGTACATCGAGTCGGTCTGGTGGTCGCTGAAGCAGATCGCCGCCAAGGGGCTGCTCTACGAGGGCCACAAGGTCGTCCCCTACTGCCCGCGCTGCGGCACCGCGCTCTCCAGCCACGAGGTAGCGCTCGGTTACCAGGACGTGCAGGATCCCTCCGTCTACGTGCGCTTCAAGGTCGCCGAGGACGGCGGTCCGCTGCAGGCCGGTGACGAGCTGCTGATCTGGACCACGACGCCCTGGACGCTCGTCTCCAACGCCGCCGTCGCGGTCGATCCGGAGCTGACGTACGTGCGCGCGAAGACCGGTGCGCTGGAGGCGCCGGTCGTGCTCGCCGAGGCGCTCGTCGAACACGTGCTCGGCGAACCGGAATCGGTCCAGGTCCTGCAGCGATTTCCGGGTGCGGCGCTCGACGGCGTGCGCTACGAGCCGCCGTTCGCGTTCCTGCCCGCCGCCGCGTACGGCGAGCGCGGCCACACGGTCCTGCTCGCCGACTTCGTCACGTCCGACGATGGCACCGGCCTCGTGCACACGGCGATCGCCTTCGGCGAGGACGACTTCCGCCTGGGCCAGCAGTACGGCCTCAACGTCGTCAACCCGGTCCGCCTCGACGGCACGTACGACGAGCGCATCGGCCGCTACGCCGGGCGCTTCGTCAAGGACGCCGATCCCGACCTCGTCGAGGACCTGCGCGCGCGCGGGCGGCTGCTGCGGGCCGAGTCCTACGAGCACGCCTACCCGCACTGCTGGCGCTGCGGGACGCCGCTGCTCTACTACGCCAAGCCGTCGTGGTACATCGC
>DASVPU010000249.1:0-2776 GCA_036389475.1 Solirubrobacteraceae bacterium | reverse complement strand
CACGACCCGCTTGGCAACCCCGTTGACAAGCGCCACCCGTGGAACAAGCAGACCATTCCGAAGCCGCAGAAGCGCGACTTCAACGGCAAGTACTCGTGGGTCGCTGCGCCGCGCATGTACGACAAGCGCAACGACATCTACGTGGCAACTGACACCGGTGGCGGCCCGTTCGCGCGCAACTGGTGCACGGCGAAGGCCGGCCTCGTGGACATCGGGTACCTCAAGGCGACGGGCAGCAGCATCCAGATGGTGCTCCCCAAGAGCCTGAACATGCCCGAGATGGAGCTCGAGTGGAAGATCCCGCCGTGGAGCAACGCGGTGGAGCGCGACCGGGCGCGTACGTACCATCAGCCGATTTCCGCGCTGATCGGTCTGTTCAACCTCGAGAAGGCGCTGGTTGAGGTGCGCGCCGGCCGGACCAAGTCCTGGAACAGCTTCACCGTTCCGGAGGAGGCCGTGTCCTGCGGGTTCCACGAGGCCGCACGCGGCGTCATCAGCCACCACATGGTCATTCGCAATGGCAAGGTTGCGAACTACCAGCCCTATCCCCCGACCCCCTGGAACGGGAACCCGCGCGACAAGTTCGGGACCCCCGGCCCGTACGAGGACGCGGTGCAGAACACCCCGATCTTCGAGGAGAACGGTCCGGAGAACTTCAAGGGGATCGACATCATGCGCGCTGTGCGCTCCTTCGACCCGTGCCTGCCGTGCGGTGTGCACATGTACACCGGCAAGGGCCGCGTCAAGAAGGTTCAGCACACGCCGACGGGGATGTGCTGAGGGCCTAGATGGCTACTGAGCACCAAGCTCCGGAAGAGCTGGTCGAGCGGGTCCAGGATCTCCTGGGCTCGCTTGACGATATCGCCGACCCTGTCGCGCAGTCGCGCGTGCAGGAGCTCGTCGGCGCAGTTCTCGAGCTGTACGGAGCTGGTCTGGAGCGGATCCTCGGCGTCCTTGAGGACGCCGGGGCATCTGCGCTCCCGATCCGCGACGCGCTGCTCGGCGACGGCGTCGTATCGAGCCTGCTGTTGATCCACGGTCTGTATCCGGTCGGGCTCGAAGAACGGGTGACCGAGGCGCTGGACAGCGTTCGGCCGTTCCTCGCCTCGCATGGCGGGAACGTCGAGCTCATCAGCGTCGAGGACGGGGTCGCACGGCTGAAGCTTCAGGGCAGCTGCGACGGATGTCCTTCGTCCGCCGCGACGCTCGAGCACGCGCTGCGGGATGCGATCGAACTGGCTGCCCCCGATCTGCTCGGTCTCGAAGTGGAGGGTGTGGTCGGCCTCGAGGACAAGCAGTCCGACGGACCTCCGGGGCTCTCGCTGCCGATGGTCCAGGTCGGCGCTCCGAGCCTGCCGATGGCCGACTCACCGTACACCGAATGTCCGTCGGGCATAGGGAAGTGACCGGGACCGGCCGTCTGCCTTCGACACTCGTTGCAGGCTTGGGCCGCCTAGCGCGGCCCGCGCCTGTTGATGAGGCGCTCGAGAAATGCGAGGTCTGTGGGCAGAACCTCTCCGAGGATCATCGTCACCTGCTGGAGATGTCCGAGCGGCGCATCCTGTGCTCGTGTGAGCCGTGCATCGCGATGAAGTCCGGCCTGGACAACTATGTCCCGGTCGGCACGCGCTTTCTCTGGTTGGATGACTTCGTCTTCTCAGACGAGCTGTGGGCGGCGTTCCAGCTGCCCGTCGGGCTCGCGTTCTTCCTGAGGTCCACCGGGACCAACTCCGTCGTCGCGCTGTACCCCAGCCCTGCCGGCGCCACCGAATGCGAGCTGCACCTCGAGAGCTGGGAGCAGCTCGTCGAGAACAACCCGATCCTCAACGATCTCGAAGCCGATGGCGAGGCGCTGGTCGTGAATCGCATGGGCGACGGCGTGCGCGAGCACGCGATCGTCCCGATCGACGAGTGCTACCGCCTGGTCGGGCTCATCAAGTCGACCTGGCAGGGCATCTCCGGCGGTAGTGCTATAGAGGATGCCGTGCCTAAGTTCTTCGAGTACGTACGCCATAGGGCGGGGGTCGCATGACCAAGAGGATGGAAACCAAAGACGAGACCGTGAAGCGCGACTTCGGGCCGGAGATGACCTTCGAGGTTCTCGGTGCGGCGCACGAGCCGTTTGCGGCGCAGCCGACGCTGCGCTTCGAGCTGAGCGCGTCCGAGCCGTCGGACCGGCCGATCTACGCGGTCTCGCTGACCGCCCAGATCAACCTCGATCCGGCGCGGCGACAGTACGACGACGAGACACGCGAGGATCTGTTCGAGCTGTTCGGCGCGCCTCAGCGCTGGCCGGCGACGACGCGCAGCTTCCTGTGGTGTCACGCAACCACGCTCGTGCACTCCTTCACCGGTGCGACGACGTTCGGCTTGCAGGTTCCCTGCACCGCCGACCTGGAGATCACGGCGTCGCGGTACGTCGACGCGCTGCCCGACGGCGAGGTTCCGCTGACGTTTCACTTCACCGGCCGCATCCTCTACGCGGGTGCCGGGCGTCAGGTCCAGGTCGTGCATCTCCCGTGGAGCACGTCGGCGCAGTACCGCATGCCGGTCAAGGTCTGGAAGGACATGATCAAGCACCATCACGGGGAGTCGCGCTTTGCGCTCCTGCACAACGACACGCTCGACGACCTGTTGAAGTACAAGCGCGCGCGCGGACTGCACAGCCTCGACGGCTGTGTCGCCGAGCTGCTCGAGCGCGTGCCGGCCCAAGAGGAGGCGATCTGATGACAGCGCGTCATTGCTCGACCGTCGCGAGCGTCGCAACGAAAGGCAG
>DASVPU010000248.1:0-2930 GCA_036389475.1 Solirubrobacteraceae bacterium | reverse complement strand
CTGATCGCCGGCATCGAGCAGGTTCTGAAGCGTAAGGTGACCGCGTTTTTGAGCGCCAACCACATCGATCCGGACATCGCGATCGAGACGTTTATCCTCGCCCCCGGTGACCAGGCAGCACCGACCGTGACGGCGCGGCGACACGCTGATGACGTGATCGCGCGCCGGTCTGGGCTGA
Source organism: Solirubrobacteraceae bacterium (assembly GCA_036389475.1). Taxonomy (GTDB): domain Bacteria; phylum Actinomycetota; class Thermoleophilia; order Solirubrobacterales; family Solirubrobacteraceae; genus CADCVQ01. The sequence goes on along the minus strand of DASVPU010000248.1, from coordinate 2,752 downwards.
CCGCGCGCACGCTGACATCACGCGGCTGGCAGCGCACGCTCAGCCATCGCGTCAACGTCAATGCCACCATGCGCGCGTGAACGGTCAGCTGCCCAGCGCGCACCGGCTCGGCTTCGCCGTCAAGGTCCTGGGCGACGGCGGGCTGCCCTCGCACGACACGCGCCGCTGGAGCTCTGACCCGCATCTGCGTCGCTCGCTGGAGCGCCTGCGTGACATCCTGGACTACCTTGAGCGCCACGACATCCGCATGTATCGGCTGCCGACGGGGTTCGCGCCCTACGCCAGCCATCCCGACATGCCGCAGTTTCATCGTCAGGTGCAGGAGTGCGCCCAGGAGCTGGCCCAGGTCGGTGCGATCGTGCGCGAGCGCGCGATTAGGCTGTCGTCGCACCCGGGCCAATACACGGTGCTCAACTCCGAGAACTCCGACACGCAGGCCGCGGCGATCGCCGAGCTGGAGGTGCAGGCAGCGCTCATGGATGCGATGGGGCTGGGTCCCGAGGCGGTCGTTGTGCTGCACGTCGGCGGCGCCGCGGGCGGCCTGGATGCCGCGCGCGATCGCTTTCTCGCCGGGCTTTGAGCGCCTCTCCGAACGCGCCCGGACGCGGCTCGTCGTCGAAAACGACGACCGCACCTTCGGCCTCGTCGACGTGCTCGCGCTGTCTGCGCGCAGCGGCGTGCGAATCGTCTGGGACGTGCTGCATCACCGCTGCCACGACCCCGCCGGCATGTCCAACCGCGAGGCGCTCGCCGCGGCGCTTGACACCTGGCGCAACGGCGACGGGTTGCCGAAGATCCACTACTCCTCGCCGCGCCTAGATGTCGAGAAGCGTCGCGTGAAGGTCGGTCGCCGAACAGAAACGAGGCTTGTGCTGCCGCAGTTGCGCGCGCACGCTGACCTGATCGACCCGATCGGTTTTGAGGCGTTTCTGCGCGAGGCGCCCGCGGGCCGCAGCTTCGACATCATGCTCGAGGCCAAGGCCAAGGACCTCGCCCTACTGCGCCTGCGCGACCAGCTCGCCGAGCGCGGCCTGCTCAGCGCGGGCGGCAGCGTGCTCGTCACCGGTTTCTAACAGCGCGCCCGGACGCGGACGCTCGATCAGGCCGCGTAGACCTGAGTGGTGCGCACGGCGACATGGCCCGGCCGCGATGACCTCCAGCGCGACGCCGCGCTCGGCGAGCATCGTCCCTCAGCGCATGCGCGGCGCGGCGATCCTCGCGCATCCCGCGCGAGGCGGCTGCTTGGCGACGATGTCACCGACGGCCCCCGCAGAGCCGCTCGGCGACCGCGGACATCCGGGTGCGCAGGCCGACGAACAGCGTCCGTGGCGGCCGTCGGCCGGCCGGTGTGGGGTGTATAGAGAGTTCGTGCCGAAAACCGGGTTGAGGCCCGAGCTCGCCTCGCAGCGCCTGAGTCTGGTGCAGGCGGCCCGAGAACGGCGTTGAGTTCACCGGCGTCGACGTCGGGCGGCGACCACTTGCTGGCTGCGTCCGGAATGTCCTGGCCGACGCGTCGGACGCTGCTTGGTCCAGGCTCCGTCGAGGATCTCGTCGCCGCGCTCCGGCGGCGCCGCGCGTCGAGACGGCGCTAACCGGGTGCGTACAACTCTGCATAGACCTCCTTACACGTAGCGCGCGCCGTCAAGTATCCCTGCTCGAGCTCGGCTACGTGAGTGACGTCAGGGGCTGGCGCCCGACGTCACTCGGGGGTACCTGCGACATCCGGTAGAAGTACCGCCGCTGGCGGCGCCTCCCAGGTGTCGAACGCTGGGGGCACCGTCCAGTCTGCCGCTTTCCGGAAATCGACACTACCCTGGGAGAACCTCGCCCCGGCGAAGCTGACGTTGCCGCCCGAGAACGTCGCCCCGGCGAACGATGTCGCCGCCCGAAAACGTCGCCCCGGCGAAGCGGATGTCGCCGCCCGAGAACGTTGCCCCGGCGAACGATGTCGCCGCCCGAGAACGTCGCCCCGGCGAAGTGAACGTTCCGTCGAACAGCGCGTCGGTGAAATCGAGGTCGCGTCCTCGCCAGCTGACGCCGGTCGGCGCGTCGGGCCTGAGGCGAAGGTGGTCCGTGATCAGTCGGACGATCGTTTGGCGCACCTCGCGTTCGGCATGCGACGTGATGGTCGGCGAGTCAGCGGGCCCGGGATCCGCCGCCGCCGTGCCGGATCCGGCGACTGGAGGTGTCGAACGTAGGCGCAGAGGACATCAATGCACATCTGGCGCTGCTCCTCTCAGTCGTCGGCTAGGTGGGCGAGTGCGTGGACGTCGGCGAGGTGTACCGCGGGCTGCTCGTGGCCGAGCTGCTCGGCGGCGGACTGGAAGCGCTTGGTGAACAGGCGCTGATCGTCGCGGTGGCTTTGGCTGACCTCGGTGCGGTGGCGTCGGTAGTTAAGCGTGGGGCGCGACGACGGCGCCCAGTCCCGCCGCAAGCCCCAGTGCGGCCTTGAAGACCTCGACGATGACCTTGCGCTCCGCGATGAGGGGAGCGGCGGCGGTTGAAGCGCAGGATGACCGTAACTGACGCTCATATCCGCGATGCTGCGTTGTCTGACGTCGTCTTGGCCTGATCAAGCAGCTGGTTGAGGGACTCGACGCGCTCCCGGATCTGAGCCACGTGTCTGTGCGGACGTCCGAGGAAGCTCGAGCGGCTGAGGGCTAAAAGATCCAGACGCTGGCCGTCTCGCAAAACGACCACGCCGTGTACCTCGGCGCTTCCCTCATCGTCAAACCTGACGTCGCTGACCTCG
>DASVPU010000247.1:0-4490 GCA_036389475.1 Solirubrobacteraceae bacterium | reverse complement strand
CCGCCGCTCGTCGGGCTCGGCGGCACGACGACCTACAAGGTGGCGGTGGCGGGGCCGCAGGCCGAGAGGGTCGCGCGCGCCGCGCAGCAAAGCGCGAAGACCTTCGACGCGAAGATCGAGATCGTACGGGCCGCAGACGAGCGCGCGGTGCGCAAGACCGTGGACTCCGAGAAGGCCGATGCCGGGCTGTCCGGCGACGGCGGCGCGATCGTGGTGCGAAAGAAGCTCGAAGGCAATCTCGGCAATGCGCTGCAGGAAGGCTCGCGACGGTTGCGCCTGCAGGCCCAGCCGCCTCCGCCGCTGCCCGTGCGCACGCTGCAGCCGACCGGCAACTCAGGCGACGTGCAGTCTGTTGCCTTCGTCGCCGTGCTGTTGCTCTACTTCCAGCTCGTCGGCTACGGCTACTGGCTCGCCTCCGGGATCGTCGAGGAGAAGGCCTCGCGGATCGTCGAGGTGCTGCTCGCCACGATCCGTGCCCGCGAGCTGCTGGCCGGGAAGATCGTCGGCATCGGGATTGTCGGCTTCATCCAGCTCGTCGTGGTCGGCGTCGGCGCGACCGCTCTGGGGGTTGCGACCGATCAGGTCGAGCTCACCGGCGAATCGGCGCGGGCGATCGGCGTTGTGCTCGCGTGGTTCGTGCTCGGCTACGCGTTCTACGCGTGCCTGTTCGCCGTCGCGGGCGCGCTCGTTCCGCGCCAGGAGGACATCCAGAACACGACGACGCCGCTTTCGATCGTCCTGTTCGGTTCGTTTATGCTGTCGTTCGCCGCGATCGACGATCCCGGCGGTGGGCTCGCGACCGCGCTGACGTTCATCCCGCCGACCGCCCCGATGATCGCCCCGGTGCGGCTCATCGCCGGAGAGATGCCGGTCGAGCAGGTCGTGTTGTCGGTCGCGGCGCTGCTCGTGGGGACCGCCGCGCTCGTCGGTGTCGCGGCGCGCATGTACTCAAACGCGGTGCTGCGGACCGGGACGCGCGTCAAGCTGCTGGAGGCGTGGCGTGCGGCGCAGAGCTGACGCCCACCACTACTCGACCTGGCCCTCCGGATGCAGCAGCCGGCCGAGCCGGTCGAGGTTCGCCAGCAGGTAGCCGGCAGCGATCAGCGGGATCGCCGGAATCGCGCGATCCAGCGCGACCCCGAGCACAAGCGAGCCGATCAGGCCGAGGGTGATCCCGCCCAGCGTCCACCACCGACGCAGGTCATAGCGCCACGCCCAGGCGGCGAACATCGATACGAACAGCGCGTCGGAGAGCCCGAGGTGCCCGGCGCTGCCCATGTGCCCCCACGCTGGAAGGTCGAAGCTCAGCGCGTCGACGCTGTCGGTGCCGCCTGCCAGCAGGCGCGAGGATGGGCCGCTCGCGACCGACCACACGTCGATCGCGGCGACGAACAGCGGCACCGCGACCGCGACGATCGGCGCCGCCAGCCAGCGCGCGAACAGCAGCCCGGCGCAGCCCGCCAGAAACGCTTCGAAGACGTTGGCGCCCGCGCCGACCGACGCCGAGTTCAGGGCAGCCACGAGCAGGCCCGAGCCCAGCACGATCAGCAGCGGGCCGATGAGCGTCTCGCGCGCCGGCAGCAGCGCGAGCGTGCTGGCGGCGACCATCAGCAGACCGATGCCGCCGGCGACGAGGACGGTCGGATCACCCGCGCCCAGCGCGGGCAGTGCCGGTGCGGCGAGGAAGTAGGCGAAGGCCGCAAGCGGGACCGCAAAGGCGACAGTCGCCGGGCCCGGCCGCCGCCGCCTCCGGTTACGGCTCCGGCGTGCTCGCCGGCTCGGGCGCCGGGCGGGCGGGTCGGCGTCCCGGTTCTCCTGCTCTAGTGGTCCGTCCTGCAATTTCGCACCCGTTTGGATCGGCCGCTGATCACCGCCCGGCGGCGTCCTCGGTCGTCGATGTGCCAGGCGGCACACCTTCCTCCCTGCGTCCTTGCCAGGCGGCGCCTCGACCGTCCAAACGCGCACGCAGTTGCAGGACGGATCACTAGTACGGGGGCAGCTCGCCGTACCACGTGCCGAGCACCCGGAACGCCGACCAGAACGCGCGCTTGGCGGCCTCCTCGTCGAGCGCCTCGTCGATGTTCGGCACGTACAGCGCCTCGATCGAAGGCGTCAGGCATTGGACGGCCCCCGCCCGCGCGAGCACCGGCTTGGCCAGCGGCAGGCTGAGATCGTTGAGCACGGCGAGCGCCTCCTCTCCCATGACGACGACGATCTTCGGCTGCACGATCGCGAGCTCCTCGGCAATCCGCGCGACGCAGGCTGGGTCGGCAAGCGACGTGTCGCTCACCGGGCATTTGACGCACAGCGTCCCGTAGACGGCGAGCGGATCGATCGTCAGCCGCTTGAAGGCCTTCATCAGCGCCGTTCCCGCCCGGCCATAGAACGCCACGCCCTCCTCGATCTCCGGCGCCATCGGGGCGTGCTTGAGCAGGAAGATGTCCGCTTGCGGGTGCCCGGAGCCCAGCACCGGCATGAGATGTCCGCGCGGGCAATCCCGGCAGTCCTGGATCTCGCGGGTGAGCGTGTTCAGCTCGCGGATCGCGCGCTCGAGGTACTTCTCGCGGATCTCGTCGTCGGTCGCCGGCATGGTCGCCGGTGGTTTCGACGGGCGCGAGTGCCGACCCTGCGGCTGCATCACGACTTGCGCGTGGCCCGCCGCACCCGCCGCTCGCGCCGCGCCGCACGGGCCGCGGGGGGCGTCGCCCTGGTCTCGAGGAACTTCAGCGCCTGCACGTAGAGAAGCGATGACGGCTTGGTCGTGATCTCCGCCTCGCGCAGTGCCTCGATGAACTCCTGCGGCCCGTCGAAGTCGGGCATCCGCACCCGCACCGAGCCGAGGCCGGGCGCGACGTGCGAATCCGATCCGGCGCCGGCGAGGATGCGGTACTTCGCGGCGAACCGCTGCGCCTCCTCGTTGAACGAGCCGATCGCGACGCGCGGGTTGTAGACCTCGATCGCGTCGATGTCCTCGATGATCGTCAGCAGGTGCTCGTAGTCGGGAACGGCGTGCATGCGATCGAAGGGGTGGGGCACGTAGACCAGTCCGCCCTGGCGCTTGATCTCGGCGACGGTCTGCGCGAGCGTCATGCCGCGCGGGATCTTCTGCTCGATGAACAGGCCGATGACCTCGCCCTGATCGGCGGTCTTGACCTCCTCGGCGACGATGACCTTCACGCCGAACTCCGCCGACTTCTCGCGCGCCTCCAGCGCCCCCGAGATCTCGTTGTGATCGGTCACCGCGATCGCGCCCAGGCCCTGCTCGCGCGCGGTCGCCAGCAGGACCTCGACCGGCGTCGCGCAGTCGTGGGAGTGGTCGGTGTGCATGTGCAGGTCGACGTCGATCCGCGGCCGCGTGCGCAGCCTTGTGGCCAGCGCCGGGTCGCCCTGGAGCGGATGGCGGCGCGCGACAAGCGTGGCGTAGACGTCCTCGAGCTCGTCGCTGACGCGCTCCCAGGTCAGCCGCGCACGCGCCGGCGCGGCCGCCGCGTCCAAGCGCCGGCGCAGTGCGCCGTCGTCGACGAGCCGTTGCAGCTGCGCAGCGAGCGTGTCGATGTCGCGCGGCTCGAAGAGCAATCCCGACTCGCCCTCGTCGAGCGCCTCCTCGTAGACCGCCAAGCGCGATGCGAGCGGCACGACCCCGGCCTTCAGCGCGCGGAGCAGCAGGCCGGGCGCCGGCGCGGCGCCGTCCGACGCGACCACCAGCACGTCGGTTGCCGCGAGCGCCTCGTCGACGCCGAGCTCTTCGGGCGTGCGAAAGTGCACGCGCGCCTGCAGGTCGGCGCGCAGCGGCGTGCTGCTCGACGGGCCGCGCGCGGAGATCACGGTCGCCTCCCAGTCTCGGGCTGGGTCCAGGCGTCGCAGCGCGCGCAGGAACAGCCGCAGCGCCGCGCGCTCCTCCACGTCGACGAAGCCGATCCGCAGCGGGCCGCTGCACGGCGTGCGCGGTTGCGGTGGGTCCGCGCCGGGCGTGAGCACGCGGTAGTCGGCGGGGAAGTAGCGCTGCATGAGCTCGCGGGTGGCTCCGAAGCTGGCGGTGCGAGCGTCCAGGCGTCCGAGCACGAGCTGAACGACCTTGCGCGCGACCTGCGTCGACAGCAGCCGCTCGGTCGGGGCATGGAAGGCGCCGACGTTCAGCGCGCGCGAGAAACGCAGCGCGGCGCTCGATGTCGACGGAGCAAACGGCTCGTGGACGTGGCAGATGTCCAGCGGCAGGATCGTCAGGAGGTCCTCGATCGTGCGCGAGACATCGACCGGCAGGGCCGGCGTGCGACGGCGGCCGCCCGGCAGGTCGGGAAGTGCGTCGCCGACGGCGAGCACTCGCGGTGGGGCGCCGGGCTCGGGCAGCAGGGCCTGCGGATCGTCGCGTGCGGCTCGCAGCGCCTGGCGCGTGTCGCGTACGGCGTTGTGCGAGCGCGACGGCGCGACGATCAGCACGCGATGTCCGCGATCGGCGAGCTCAAACGTGACGCGCTCGACGTACGCCGTGA
>DASVPU010000246.1:0-15517 GCA_036389475.1 Solirubrobacteraceae bacterium | reverse complement strand
GGAAGGCAACCCGCTCTTCGCGCGCGAGATCATCGCGCTGCTGCTCGCCGGCGGTCGGCTGCACGATCCTGTCGGGGAGCTGCCGCTCCCCGACAGCGTGCGCGAGACGATCCGCCGCCGGCTGGAGCCGCTCCCGCAGCCTGCGGTCGAGGTGCTCGGGCTCGCGGCGATCATCGGCCGGACGTTCAGCCTCGCGTCGCTCGAGCGAGCGTCGTCGCTGGATCGTCACGGCGTGCTCGCGGCGCTCGATGAAGCGGCCCGTCTCGGGCTCGTCGCCGAACCTGCCGGCACGCTCGGGCGCTACCGCTTTGGTCACGGGCTGATCGTCGAGACGCTGCTGGCGGACATGCCGGCGGCGGTGCGGACGGCGGGTCACGGGGCCGTCGGCGAAGCGCTCGAGCACGTCTACCGCGGGGCGAGCGAGGCGCGGGTCTCCGAGATCGCGCACCACTTCCTGTCCGCCGGACCGTGTGGCGACCTGCGCAAGGCCGTGCACTACGCCGAGCGGGCCGGCGAGCGCGCGCTGAACACCCTCGCCTACGAACAGGCTGAGGAGCTGTTCGCTCGCGCACTGGAGGCGCTCGACCAGCTCGAGGTCGACATCCCGCGCCGCGCGGCGATGCTGCTCGGGCTGGGCACCGCCCAGTCGCGTGCCGGCAGGCCGGCGGCGCGGGCGACGTTCGCAGCGGCGGTCGCCGCCGCCCGCACGATCGGCGCCGACGAGATCCTCGCCCGCGCCGCGCTCGGCTTGGCCCCGTTCGCGCTCGCGCCGGGGCACGTCGACGAGTTCCACGTGGCGCTTCTCAACGAGGCGCTCGAGCGGATCGGCCCGGCCGATGACCCGCTGCGCGTTCGGTTGCTGAGCGCGCTCGCGACGGCGCTGTACTGGTCCGACAACGCGCCCCGGCGCGCGGAGCTCACGCGCGAGGCGCTGGAGATCGCGCAGCGGTTGGGCGACGAGCGCGCGACCGCGTTTGCGCTCTCGGCCGCGCAACTGGCGACCTCGGGACCAGACCAGACCCTGCAGGGCCAGAAGTGGCTGCGAATGCTCTTTGCGCTCACCGACCGCACAGGTGAGACGGGCATGACGCTCGCAGCGCGCAGCCGCCACATCGACCTGCTGCTGGAGCTCGACGACATCGCCGCATCGGACATCGCGATCGCGAAGCTCGAGCGCCTCTCGCATGCGGCGCGCGACCGCCGCGCCGCCGCGTTCGTGCCGCTGCACCGCGCGCGCCGCGCTGCGCTGGAGGGTCGCTTCGAGGATGCCCGCCGCTTCCTCTCCGACGTCGAGGCGATCAAGGACGAGCTGTTTGTCTCGACGATTCCGATCACGGTCGCGACCGGGTTCACCGTGCTGACCTGGCTCCAGCACGGCCCTCGCGAGATCGGCGAGCACGTGCATGAGTACGCCGAAACCGTGCCGGCGATGCCGTGCTGGCGAGCTGCGTCCGCGGCCGTGCTCGCGACGACCGGGCGCGTCGAAGAGGCCCGGCGCGAGCTCGATCGACTCGCTGCGGACGACTTCGTCGCGCTGCCGCGCGACAACCTCTGGCTCCTGGCCATGACGCTGTTGTGCGAATGTGCAGTTGCGCTCGATCTGCCCGAGCGCGCGCTTCAGATTCACGCGCAGCTCGCGCCGTTCGCCGGGCGTAACGTGGTGGCCCCGACGGTCGGATTCCTGGGACCCGTCGAGATGTGGCTCGGAATACTCGCGCGCGTGGCCAAACACGACAGCGACGCGCTCGAGCACCTTGGCGCGGCGCGCGTGTCGGCGACCCGCAACGGGGCGCGGACGGCACTCACGCGGATCGCCGTCGAGGAGGTCACGATTCTCGTGCGCGACGGCTCGCGTGCGTCGCGCGACCGCGCGCGAGCGCTCCTGGATTGGGCAACTTCCGCCTGCGATGAGATGGGCCTGGCGCACCTGCGCGAGCGCGTCGCCGCGCTGCAGGCGCGCCTTGATCAGGCCGCGCCGGCGGCAGTGCCGGCGCCCGTGACCGACGTGGCGCCGCAGCACTGCGGGGTCCTGCGGCGGATCGGCAACGTGTGGACGATCGAGCACGCCCGGCGCACGCTGCATCTCAGCGACGGCCGCGGGGTGCGATTCCTCGCGCTCCTGCTCTCGCGTCCCAGCGAGGAGGTGCACAGCCTCGAGCTCGTCGCCGCGGTCGATGGCGCCGAGCCCGGTTCGCAGGTCGTCTCGCCCCCCGGCGGCGAGCATCTCGGCGAGCAAGAAACGGAGGTCGGTGACCGCGCCGGCGAGTCGAGCTTGCACGCCGAGCGCGCCCGCGTGAACGTGACGCGCGCGATCCGCTCGACGCTCAAGCGGATCACCGGCTACGATGCCGTGCTCGGCCACGAGCTCGAACGCGCGGTTCGTACCGGCACGTTCTGCGTCTATGAGCCCGATCCGCGTCAGCCGCTGACTTGGCGGGTGGAAGAGTAGTCCCGCCGCCGTTCCGCAGCCCCGAACGGGCGCTACTACTCGCCGTGCACGACGTTCATAGGTTCGTTACGCCCAGTGAGCGAAATGGACACGGCCGAACATACTTTCCTCTTTGCCGACCTCGTCGGCTTCACCGCCTTCACCGAGCGCGTCGGTGACGAGGCCGCGGCGGACGTCGCTGTGGCCTTTCAGAGCGCTGCGGCGCACCTGGCCGCCGACTACGGCTGCGAGGTCGTCAAGAACCTCGGCGACGAGGTCATGATCCATGGGCGCGACGCAGCGCGGGTCGTCGCGCTGGCCGTCCGCCTGCGCCGCGATCTACGCGAGGAGGGTTGGTGCCCGCCTCTGCGCATGGGCGTGCACTCCGGGGCCGCGGTCCAGCGTCGCGACGACTGGTATGGCTCGACGGTGAACGTCGCCTCTCGCCTTGCCGACTCCGCCGGCGCCGACGAGATCCTCATGAGCCGCACGACGCACGATCGCCTCTCCACGCCCCGTGGCCTGACTGTCGCTGCCCGCGGCGCGCGCAACTTCAAGAACGTGACCGCCCCGCTCGCAGTCTTCGCCGCAGCCTGACGACGGCTTCAGGGGGCGAGACGGCGCGAGAGTCCGCGTGAGTCCGCGGGAACAGGCGGCGCGCACCGCGCATCGAGCACCGACAGAAGAAAGGGCGCCACGGGGAAGAGGCGCCCTTTCTCCGGTAGGTGTGAAGCTCCGGGTACGTCTATGGGGCTTCGGGTGATTCGGGTGGCATGTCCCTGCCTGTCGTCATTTCCTCGGCGTGAGCCCATAACGAACGGCGTTCAATCCGACTGAACGAATCGTGGGTTCGCGCGTCGTGCGGCACATGGTCCACCCGCCGATCCTGGCTTTTTCGCTGCTAGTCCTCGCTCTTCTGTGGCCGGTCGTCGTCGTTGTTGGCCTGCTGGTCGTCGGTCTTGCGTCCCTGGTCGTCGGTCTTGCGCCGCTGGTCGTCGGTCTTGGGCCGGCGGTCGTCGGTCTTGGGCCGCCGGTCGTCAGTCGTCGGACGCCGGTCGTCGTTGCTGGGCCGCTTGTCGTCTCGCTTTCGCAAACGATCGTCGATGTTGGCCCGCTGGCCATCCCCAGGGTCGTATTCCCACGTCTTCGGACCCTTGCGCGTGATCGTCTCGCAGGAGCCGTTCGGGCTCGCGGGCGTGGCGTCGGTGATGACGTCGACCTTGTCGAGGAGCGCTATGTCGTTTCCGGCGCCACAGGTGATCTGGTCGACCTCGCCGTCGCCCGCGCGCAGGATGTCGTCGCCGGCGCCACCGTCGAGCTTGTCGCCGGCCGTGTCGGTTGCGCCGCCCGGGCCAGGCTGCACGTCAGCGCGGGCGAGCGCCCACAGGACGTCGTTGCCGTCTGAACCGATGAGCGCGTCCTGGCCGACGTTGCCGACGATCGTGTCGTTGCCTGGCCCGCCGTCCTGGACGTCGTTGCCGGGGCCACCGATGAGCTGGTCGTTGCCGGGGCCGCCGGTCAGCCCATCGTTGTCTCGACCGCCGAACGCGCGATCGTTGCCGTCGCCGCCGTTGAGTTGATCGTTGCCCGCGAAGCCGCGGATCGCGTCGTCGCCGCCGTTGCCGTTGATGATGTCGGCGGCCATCGTGCCGCTCAGGCGCTCGTTGCCCGGGCCGCCGTCGAGCGTCGCGGCGAGCGCAACGCCGGGGACCACGAGGCCGATTGTGACGAGCGCTCCTGTGAGCTGGGTCCTATTGAAGTTCATGTGGCGGCTTCTCCTCCTCGTCGACGGTGTCGGACTGCTCAGCGCCGGGGAATCGCGTGGCAGCCGTGCGGCACACCATGTTCGTGAGGGGTGAGACATAGATGAGGCCGACTGCTGCGGGCCGTCGCGGTGTGCGGCGGCCCGCCGAGCATGTCCTGGAGCAGCGATCGCTACGAGTCGATTCGCTCGTCCCCGTCGCCCTTGCGCTGCTTATCGTCCTCAATCTTGGAGACCCTCGGCTTCGGAGCCGCGCGCTTGACCATCTCGCACGAGCCGTTCTGGCTCGCGGGCGTTGCGTCGGTGATGACGTCGACCTGATCGAGGAGCGCGAGGTCGATGCCGTCGCCGCAGGTGATCTTGTCGGCTTCGCCGTCGCGCGTGCGCATGACGTCGTTGCCTGCGCCGCCGTCGAGCGTGTCGCCGGCCGTGTCGGTCTCCCCGTTGGGACCGGGGTGTACGTCGGAGCGGGCGAGCGCCCACAGGACGTCGTTTCCGTCACCGCCGATCGAGACGTCCTGCCCGATGTTGGCGAAGATCGTGTCGTTGCCCGCTCCGCCGTCCTGGGTGTCGTTGCCGGTTGCACCGTTCATGCGGTCGTTGCCGTTCTCGCCGAAGGACGAATCGTTGCCCGAGCCGCCGTCGATGCGATCTGCCGCGTCGCCGCCCTTGAGCGTGTCGTTGCCAGACCCGCCGAAGATTCGGTCAAACGACGTCAGGTCGCCGACGCCGTTGACGTCGCCGCTGATGCGGTCGTCGCCGGAGCCGCCGCTGAGCCGGTCGTTGCCGGGCCCGCCGCTGATCACGTCGTCGTCTGGACCGCCGAAGACGCGATCGTTGCCGGCGCCGCCGCTGAGCTGGTCGTCGCTGGCGAGGCCGCGGATGCGGTCGTTGCCGCCGTTGCCGTTGATGATGTCGGCGGCCCTCGTGCCGCGCAGGCGCTCGCTGCCGGGGCCGCCCTCGATCGTCGCGGCTATCGCGACGCCGGGGACCGCGACGCCGGCCGCGGCGATCGCTCCGATGAGGTGGGTCCTGTTGAAGTTCATGGCGCTACTCCTCCGTGTCAGGTGCTGGTGGCCGTACTCTGCGGCTCGGGGCTGCAGCGCGGCCGTCGTTCTCACGGAGTCCTCACGGAGGGTGAGAAGTCCATGAGACAGCGGCGTTCGCGCGCGCGTTCTTCCGTCAAGGTGTCGTCCATGCGCCACCGTCTTCTCGCTCTGCTTGCCGCGCTGTCGCTCGTATCTGGCGCGACCGCGGCCGCGAAATCGCCTCCCGGCACTCGCGGCCCCGATCACCTCACCGGAACGCCGGGCCGCGACGTGATCGCCGGGCGCGCCGGCGACGACCTGCTCGATGGCGCTGCCGGCTCAGACATCCTGCGCGGGGGTCCCGGCAACGACAAGCTCGTCGGCGGCCACGGCAACGACAGGCTCTTCGGCGGCCCCGGCGACGACACGCTGTTCGGCGACTCGGGCAACGACAGGCTCGTCGGCGGCCCCGGTGCCGATACGTTGCTCGGCGGTTCCGGCAACGACCGCATCGACGCTGCCGCCGGGCCCGCGGAGGACGTCGTCGCCGGCGGCACCGGCAACGACCGCATCAACGCCCGCGATGGCGCGCCGGATCAGATCGCCTGCGGCCCCGGTCGCGACCGCGTCGTCGCCGACGCGAACGACACGGTTGCCGGCGACTGCGAGGTCGTCAAGCGTGGATGACGGAGGGCGCACGACGGATCCCGAGGGTCCCCTCGTCCTGCTCGTCGATGACGACGCGGCGATCCGCCGTGCCGTCGGCGCGGGCCTCGAGCTCGAAGGCTTCCGCGTCGTGCGCGCGTCCGGTGGCCGTGCCGCGCTGGCGGCCGTCGACTCCGTTCATCCGGCCGTGATCCTGCTCGACCTCGCGATGCCCGACCTCGACGGGCTGGAAGTGCTGCGCCGCCTGCGCGAGGGCGGCGACGACGTACCGGTGTGCGTGCTGTCCGCGCGCGACGAAGTCGATGACCGCGTGCGCGGCCTGCAGGCGGGGGCCGACGACTATGTCGTCAAGCCGTTCGCGCTGGAGGAGGTCACCGCGCGGCTGCAGGCGCTGCTGCGCCGGCGGCCGGCGGCGTCGAACGCGACGGTCGCCGTGGGCGACATCGAGCTGGACCCGCGCTCGCACGTCGCCCGCCGCGCTGGTCGCGATCTCGGCCTGACCCGGCGCGAGTTCGAGCTGCTGCACCTGTTCCTGCGACACCCCGGCGAAGTGCTCGGCCGTCAGCGGCTGCACGAGGAGGTCTGGGGATACTCCTTCGACCCCGGCACGAACATCGCCGATGTCTTCGTCGGCTATCTGCGCCGCAAGCTCGAGGCCGGAGGCGAGCCGCGCGTGCTGCAGACGGTGCGCGGCATTGGTTTCATCCTGCAGCCCTAGGCTGGGCGTGGCATGCGCAGCCTTCGCGGTCGTCTGACGCTCGGGATAACGCTCGTGCTCGCCATCGTGTTGGCGGTGGCCGGCGTCGTCGTGTCACGCGACGTCGATGCCACCGAGCGCGCTGCGCTCGACGATCGCCTCAAGCGCACGGCGGAGCTGTCGCGCGAGACCGCCCTGCGGGCGGTCGAGTCGGCGCTGCCCTCAAACGACGGCCGGATCGATCAGGTTCTGTCCGCCACGCGCACGTCGCTGCGCATCCTGTTTGCCCAGCGCGTCGTGCTCGAGTCGGGCCAAGCGCCGCCGGGCAGCGACCGCCGACTGCCGCGGGATGGATTGCACACGTTCAGCGCGGGCGGGGAGCGCTACCGATCGTATGGGGTGAGCCTGGACCGCAAGTCGCGCGAGGGTCTTGCGCAGCTCGAGGTGACCACGGCGCTGCGCGGGCTGGAGCGCCGCCAGGATGAGCTGAACGCGCGCTTGTTCAAGCTCGCGGGTGCCGCTTTGCTGCTCGCCGGAGTCGGCGCCTGGTTCGCGGCAAACTTCGTGCTGCGCCCTCTCAGCCGTCTGCGCGCCGCGACTTCGACCATCGCTTCGACCGAGGATCTCGACCAGCGCGTCTCGGGCGACGACGGCCCGGCGGAGCTGCGCTCGCTGGCGAAGAGCTTCAACGACATGCTTGCCCGGCTGGGTCGCTCGGCGGCCGACCGCGAGCGCGCGCTCGCTGCGACGCGTCGATTCGCCGCCGATGCCGGGCATGAGTTGCGCACGCCGCTGACGAGCGTGCATGCGACGCTGTCGGCACTGCACCGTCATCCGGACGTCGGGCCGCAACAGCGGGCCGAGTTGCTGCGCGATGCGCTGGGCGAGCAGCGGCGGTTGGTGGATCTGCTCGACGGGCTGCAGGCTCTGGCGCGCGGCGACGCACCTGAGCTCGAGCGCACGCGGGTCGATCTGACCGACCTCGTCGCGTCGCTGGTCGGTGCCGCGGCCGGTCGCCACCCGGCGATCACGTGGACGTGGGACCTGCCGGAGGAAACGGTGTCGATCCGCGGTTGGGAGCCAGGACTGCGGATCCTCGTCGACAACCTGCTTGAGAACGCGGCGCGCCACGGGCGCTGCGACGGCGCGGTGCACGTCAGCCTGCAGCCCGCCGGTCCCGTGCTTGTCGTGGACGACGATGGGCCGGGAGTCGCGGACGAGGAGCGCGGGCGGATCTTCGAGCCGTTCGTGCGCGCGCCCGGCACCGTGGCGCTTGGCTCCGGCCTCGGGCTTGCCCTGGTCAGCCAGCAGGTACGTGCGCACGGTGCGGAGATCTCGGTGGAACGCTCGCCGGCGGGCGGCGCGCGCTTCAGCGTGCGATTCGGGTCTCCGCTGACTTCGTGATGAGCGGATCGTCTTCGGGTTTCCCGTTGCCGAGGCTCTGCTGTAGGTACGACGCCACCGCGTCGGGGGTACGCGCAGCACGCCGATCGATGGCAGCGGCCTGGTCGCGATCTGCCGCAGCCGGGCCCGATCCGTCCACGGACGCTACGCGGAACGTGCGGCGCGTTTACGTCGGAACCGTGATGGCTCAGCGCGTTAACGCCACGTTAAGAGCCGGTCATAGATGTTTGCTTGGCGTGGCTGTGGGATACATAGGGCAACAGCGTCCCGCACATGACGGGGAACGGCCCTGAGGACGGGTCGAAACGCGGAGAGGTCACATCCACGGATACCGTCGTCGGGTACCTGTGGCTCACGGGCACTCATGCCCGTTACATACAAATCCCGGGGAATGACATGGGTTGCGCGGGTCCTTGCCGGTTCGTCGCGAAACTGTCACACCTTTGTACGGAGGTCACAGATGAACCAGGTTGGTTTTGCTCCTGCAGCATCGATCAATGTCGTCCGCATGACGATTGCAGCTCTCATCGCCGTGGGTGTATTTGCGGTCGCAATGCTAAGCGGTCCCGCGACCGCCAGCGCGGACACCAACAACTGCTCCGGCTCGATAAGCGTGGTGTGCGTGGGGCAGGTCAACGGCAATCTCGTCAACGTGAACGTGGGCGACGTCAACGCCGTCTCCGGCAACGAACTGAACACCCTGTCGAACAACCTGAACCAGGCGTATGTGGCCGTGGCCAACATCGGGAACGTCAACATCCTGTCCGTTCAGCTCACCACCCTCGTCCAGACCGCCGTGAACAACTGGATCCCCACCACGGTGAACAACACGGTCAACACGATCACGAAGACCTGCGCCCCGTTTGTGGTCCCGGCGCCGGTCCCCACGGGAACCAGCACCATCACCATCACCTGCAGCTGACCCGCGGTTAGAGCTGGGGTGGCGGGTCCTGAGCCCGCCGCCCCTTAGCCGCTGGCGCCGACAGTGTTCTAGTGGTCCTTCCTGCAAGTCCGCACCGTTTGGATCGGCCGCTGATCCAAACGCGCACCGACTTACAGGACGAATCACTAGATGGTTGATTCCTAATTCGCGTGCATGCGGGGGCAGGTCAGGGCGGATGCCGGGCGCCGCACGGATGCGAAGCAGGTACCGGTAGTACCGGTGAGCGTGCGGGTGGCGATCCGACGCCGATCCTGGCCTGTCATCCGCGGTGCGTGAATTGGGAATCAATCATCTAGACAAGAATCAGCAGCTTCGTCCGAAAAACGAGCTTGCTATCGATCCGCGCGGCGTATGCGCGATCGTCCCCGATGAGCGTGGGTTCGAACACGGTGAGTGCCGCGGGTCGATTCGCGGCCGGCGAGCGCCAGTGCGACCGCCGCTGCCAGTCCCGCTGCCAGCGCGATGAACGTCCATCCGGCATGAAACTCCCCGAGTGCCTCGCGGCCGGCTGCGTCGCCGACGATCGCGACGAGGATCGCGATGCCGAGGACACCGCCCAGCTGGCGCGCCGTGGCATTGGCTCCACTCGCGACGCCCCATCGCGTCTCGGGCAGCGCGGTTACGGCGGCGCTGGTCAGAGTTGGCAGAGCTGCGGCGATCCCCGCTCCAGTCAGGAGCGTAGCCGGCAGGAAGTGGCTGACGAACGCTGGCTCGGCAGGGATCGCGATGGCGTACCACGCGTTGCCTGCCGCGTAGAGCAGCGCCCCCGCGGCGGCGACGTTCCTTTGACCGAATCGCTCGGCCAGCCAGCCGGCGGTGCCCGCGGTAAGCGCGGTGATCAGCGGGCTTGGGCTTATCGCCAGGCCAGCCTCCAGCACCGAATAGCCCCACACGCTTGTCAGGAACAGGACATCGCAGAGGATCTTGGCGAAGAACGCGGCCGCGAGCACGACGGTGGCCGTGTTGGCCACTGCGACGTCACGGACACGAAGCAGCGAGAGATCGAATGCCGGCGTCGGATGTCCCCGCGAGCGCATCACGCCGGCGGGCAGCAGCAGGCACGCCAGCGCAAGGCTGCCGAGCACGCGCGCATCGTGCCAGCCCCATTCCGGGCCCTGCACGAGCCCCAACGCGACAAGGCCGACACCCGTAGCGAGCAAGACCGTTCCCCACGGGTCCGGCAGCCCTGCCTCGCGACTGGCCGGCGCCTGCAGGATCCGCCGAGCGACGACCCACAGCACAAGCCCCAGCGGAACGTTCACGAAAAAGATCAGCCGCCAGTCGCCGCGGTCGACCAGCACGCCGCCGAGGGTCGGGCCGAGGGCTGCTGCGACGCCGGCCGCGGCGCCGCCGAGAGCGACCGCGGACGCACGGCGCTCACGCGTGAACGCCGACAGCAGGAGGGCCAGCGCGGTCGGCATGAGCAGCGCCGCGCCGACGGCTTGGACGACCCTCATCGCGATGAGCATCTCGGGCGTGCTCACCGCTGCGCACAGTCCGGACGCCACCGTGAAGATGAGGAGCCCGGCGGTGAAGAGGCGCCGGTGGCCGAGCACGTCGCCGAGGCGCCCAGCCGGTAGCAGGAAAGCGGCGAAGACGATGTTGTAGGCGTTCAGGACCCACGACAGCGCGGAGCGGTCGACGTCGACGAAGTCCGCAGCGATCGCCGGGAACGCGATGTTGACGATCGTCGTGTCGAGGAACGCCAGGAAGGTGGCCCCCACGGTTACGAGCACGACGGCACGTCGGGTCGCGGCGGCCCCGGCCGTGCCGGCGATCGGCGTAGACGTCATGCGGCAATGGCCCCGCCAACGGTGAACCGCGGATCCAGCGGCTGCGGGTCGCCGGCGCCCCAAACGATTCCCTGAAGGTGCGTCGTGCGCAGCCCCACGTAGTTCAGTTCGCCGAACGGGCCGCCGGTCATGCCCGTGCCGCCGTGCGTCGCCAGTACCGACTCGAAGCCAATGTGGGAGTCGTTGATCTTGAGCAGTCCGCCGTTCATCACGCCATCGGCAAAGCGCTGCGCGACCGCCTCGTCGTCAGTCCAAACGGAGTTGCGCAGGCCATAGTCGTTGGCGTTGAGGAACGCGATGAACCGCTCCAGGAGTGTGTCGTCGTCCGTCTTCTCGGGCACGACCACCGGCAGCAGCGGGAAGAACGTCTCCTCGCGTACGGCAGCCAGATCGCGCGCGCGCTCCAAGCCGTCGACGCGCAGCACCGTCGGCTCGAAGAACAGCCCGTCGGCCGCCTCGTTGCCGTGGGCGTCAACCCGGGCGCCACCGGTCAGCACCTCGCAACCGGCCCCGCGGGCCTCGGCGAGGTAGTCGTAGAACTTGTCGGTTTTGAGCACCGGGCTCAGCAGCACGTCTGGGTCCTCGGGGTAGCCAGGCCGAATCTGTGCCGCCTGCTCGACCAGAGCGTCGAGCAGCGCATCGGCGATGTCGGGATGCACGACGGCGTACTTGGGCACCATGCAGATCTGGCTTGAGCCGTAGAAGCACTCTGACAGCGCGCGCGCCGCCGCCTGCACGTCAGCGTCGTGCCAGACGACGAAGCCGTCGTTGCCGGCGAGCTCGAGCACGGGCTTCTTGCCGTGCGCGATGCACTCCTGGCCGACCTTCAAACCGATCGTGCTGTCTCCGAAGAAGAGGATGTCATCGACCAGCGGGCTCTCGATCCATTGCTGCATGATCCGCTGCGCCCCGCCGCAGACGATGTTGAGCGTGCCCGCGGGTGCGCCATGCTTTTCGAGCACCGGCGCAAGGATGTCCCGGTAGACGAACATGACGCTCAGCGGCACCGAGCGCGGCGCCTTCACGACGAGCGTGTTGCCGGCGAGGATCGCCAAGACGCCGAGCGCAGAGTTCGATCCCGCTGCGTTCTGGGGCGGGTTCACGCACACGACCCCGTCAGGCTTGCGCCGCAGCTCGAGCGTCTTGCCATCGGCGGTGTGTGTCCGCTCAAGTTGTTGCGCGTACCACTCGATCGTTCTTGGATCGCCGCCTCGCAGCACGCCTGAGACCTCCCATTGCGCGAGCCGTCGCGGGTGCCCCTCGGCGATCAGCAGTTCGACGAACTCGTCTCGGCGCTCGAGCAGCTCGACGTGGAAGTCGTCGAGGATCGCCTTGCGCGTCGAGAGCGGGAAGCGACCGAACTCGGTCGCCGCCGATCGCGCGGCCTGCAGCGCACGGCGGTTGTCGTCGTCGCCGCTTACGGCGCACCGACCGACGACATCGTCGTCGATCTCGTCGCTCGTGCCGAGCTCGAGCGCCCGCTTGCGATTCAGCAGGGCGAACGGATCGCGGATGATGCTGGAGACCCGCATCTGGTAGATCCAGCCGCTGCCTTCGACGTCTTCTCCTCCGATGTAGAGCCGGTAGTCGCGCATCACGCTGCCGCCCGCATGACCTGGGGCTCGTCTGTTGCGCTGAACGTCTCATACTCGACATCCCGCAGCTCACCGGCGTTGTAGCGGCCGTAAGATTCGAGATCGAGCAGTCCGTGCCCGCTGTAGCAGAAGACGATCGTCGCGTCGCGACCCTGCTCCTTGCATTGCTGCGCGAGGTCGACGACCGCGCGGATCGGGTGACATGCCTCGGGCGCCGGCAGATAGCCCTGCAGGCGCGCAAACATCGTGCCGGCGTCGAACACCTCGGTCTGCGGGTAGGCGACGGCGTCGAGGAGGCCTTCGTGGCGCAGCAGCCCGATGAGCGGTGCGCAGCCGTGATAGCGCAAGCCGCCCGCGTGGATCGGCGGCGGCACGAAGTCGTGCCCGAGGGTGTACGTGAGGACACCCGGCCCGCTCCCCGACGCGTCTGCGAAGTCGAGGCGGTACTCGCCGCGAGTAAGCGGCGGGCAGGCCTCGGGCTCGACGGCCAGGAAGGTGATGTCCGCGCCGTTGAGCTTGTCTTCGACGAACGGGAGGCACATTCCACCCATGTTCGAACCGCAGCCGACGGAGGCGACGAGATAGTCAGGGTGACGGTCGATGATCGCCAGCTGCTCGCGCAACTCCTGTCCGATGACGGTCTGATGCAGCAGACAGTGGTTCGAGAAAGCGCCTACGGCCAGCCGGGCCGTCTCGTCCTCGAGGACCCGTTCGATCGATTCGCTGACCGCCGTGGCTTCGCTCCCTGGATGATCTGGATTCTTGGCTAGTACGCCGCGTCCGAACTCGGTCGTGTCGCTTGGGCTCGGGAGAACCTGCGCGCCGTAGGTCTGCATGAGATGGCGGCGATAGGGCTTCTGATGGAAGCTCGCCCGAACCATGTAGACGAGCAAGTCGAGATCCATCATCTGGCAGGCGAGGGCAAGGGCGGAGCCCCACTGGCCGGCGCCGGTGTCGGTAACGAGCCGGTCGTGGCCGTCGCGCTTGGCGAAGTACGCCTGCGCGAGCGCGGAGTTCAGCTTGTGGCTCCCGGTCGGGGCAGTGGCCTCGTACTTGAAGTAGATCTGGGCCGGGGTGCCAAGGTGGCGCTCCAGCGCGATCGCGCGGATCAGGGGCGTTGGGCGCCACATTCCGTACGCGTCGCGAACCGGCTGCGGGATGCTGATCCACCGCTCGAGGCTGCTTTCCTGAGCAACCATCGCCCGTGTCAGCAGCCGTTCCATGAACTGCTGTGTCACCGGTTTACCAGTCGCATTGTCGACATAGCGCTCCGGCATCCTCGGAAGGTCGGGGATGACGTTGTACCAGCGGTCGGGAATGCGATCGATTGGCAGGTCGATGCGGTCAAGCAGGCGTTTCTGGCCCAGCATGTCGGTTACCTCCGAAGATGGCAGCGGGCGCCGAGCATGAGCAGAGCCGGCAACCGTCCTTGGGTCAACGTTGAGTTGTTGAGGACTCGTAGCCGCTCACTGATACCGCTGCGTGACCTGCGTCACACAGCTGCTGGCCCGGGTGGCGTGAACACGAGTGTTGCGTGCGCCCCCGACGGGTTGCCCTAACGCGGTCGCGCGAGGGGACCCTGACTGCATATCGCGAGCATCGTCGAGACGGCGCCGTGGTCGAGGTGATAGAGCGGTTTGTCGATCAGCTCCTCGAGGTCGCCGAGGAGGACCTCGGGATTCCATGCTCCGCCCTCATCCAGCTCACCCGCAGCAGCGATCTCCCCCGCTCGCCGCGTCGGCCGCCGGTACCCGTAGCTGTTCCGCTGTTCCCCTACGGTGCAGGGCTTCCTCGGAGCGGGAGCGACGGGACTCGAACCCGCGACCTCCGGCGTGACAGGCCGGCGCTCTAACCAACTGAGCTACGCCCCCAGCGGGGACGATCAGTATGCCAACACGCGCGCATCGGGGGCCCAGCCGCTCCTGCGCTGAGCCCCCGACTGCAAACGAGTACCCCGGTCGCCGAGGTTCAGCGTCCGACGCGAATCGTCAGCACGGTGGAGCCGTCGCCGGCCAGCCGGTCGTCGCCGGTCCACTGAGCCACGAAGGCGTTGGTCCCGCGACGGACGTTCCAGCTCGTCGTGAACGAGCCGTTGGCGGCGGCGCGGGCCGTCTGGGTGCTCCAGCGGCCGTTGATGAGCGCGCTGACGGCGACCTCCTCGTTGCCGCGCGCCGGCGATAGCTTGCCGATGATGCGAATCCGCACCGGCTTGCGAAGCTTCGTCTTGTCCGCGCGGATCGTCAGCGACGACGGGTCGCCGAAGCGCCCGCCGGAGCGCGTCGAGAGGAACGCCGCGCCGCCCGAGAGGAGGTAGTCCACCGGCCCGCCGGCGGCGACGGCGAACCCACCGATCGACTCCTGTGTCACGAGTTGCGGCGCCCATGTCTTGCCGCCGTCGTCGGTACGCATGAGGTAGCCGCCGGTCTGGCCGCGGAAGGACGGCATGACGACATAGCCGCTCTTCGCCGACGAGAACGCCATCCCGCTCCCAAGCGTCGTGCCGATGCCAAGCAGCTGCGTCCACTTGCGCCCGCCATTGTCGGTGCGCCACATGCGTCCGCCGTAGTCACGGACGAACCCGTGGGTCGCGTCGGCGAAGTCGGCGAGCAGCAGGCGCTGGCCGAACCGGCGCTTGATGCCCCGGCGCGGCGGCGTTCCGGGATCCTTGATGGCGGTCCACGTGGCGCCGCCGTCGGTCGAGCGGATCAGAGCGGTGTCTCCGTAGGCGAAGAGCGCCGAGCCGGCACGGTCAAAGCCGTTCAGCCTGGTCTTCGCGACGGCCTTGCCGCGGACCGCTTGGAACGAGCCGCCGCCGTCGGTGGACCTGCGGATGCCGGTCGGCCCGAACAGCAGGACGCGCTGGTCCGTCGGCGCGTGGATCGCCGCCGGCCGCGCGGTCGTTCCGGTGTCGAGCGTCGACCAGCCCGTGCCACCGTTGGTCGTGCGGAACAGCGCGCCGCCACTGTCCAGTGCGTAACCGGTCGCCGGCGATGCGAACGCCACGTCCACGAGCGCCTCGGACGTCGGCACGTCGACACGGCTCCAGCTCGCCCCGAAGTCGGTCGAGCGGGCGAGCGCACCGTCGTCGCCGGCGGCGAATGCGGCTCCCTGTGTCGTCGAGCGCAACCGCGAGAACGTCCCCGGCAGGCGCGAGCCGACGCGGCCGAACGTCAAGCCGCCGTCGTCGGACAAGACGACCGC
>DASVPU010000245.1:0-4565 GCA_036389475.1 Solirubrobacteraceae bacterium | reverse complement strand
GGCCCGCGGCCGAACTGATCCTTGTAGATGCGCACCATCTCGATGGAGATCGCGCTCAAGATGCCTTGCTCTTGGGTGCCGTTCGGCGGTTCCGTAGTGGGCTGCGTGACATCCATGAATGCTCCCGGGGGCGTGAAGGGCAGAGCCCGAGCCGGTTCGGCCCCCACGGAGCCTTCTCGTCTCAAGCAACGAAGCAAATCCCCCTCGGCACAACCGACCCGCAGCCCGTCACCGAAGCGGCCACCACAACCATAGCTCAGCACTGACTGTTCAGCGTGACCCTGCGGATCGCAACGAGGATGATTTGCGGACTGTGACGTCGAATCCCAGACCGATGAACGGCGCCTACGTCTACCTGTTGCGCTGCCGCGACGGCTCGCTGTATTGCGGCTGGACGTCGGACGTCGAGCGTCGCCTGGCCGAGCATCGCTCCGGTCGGGGCAGCCGCTACACCGCCAGCCGGTTGCCGGTCGAGCTCGCGTTCGCCCAGCCGATGGCTGACCGCGGCTCGGCGCGCCGCGAGGAGGCCCGCATCAAGCGCCTGACACGCGCCGAGAAGCTTGCGCTCGTCGCTGCCGCCTCGCCGGGGTGGGCCCCAGCCTAAGCCGTTTGCAGCCTTCGGCGCGGCGGCCGGTGTATGGTGCGGCGCGCAAACGGCCGGAAGCAGCACGGGTCAGACCCGCCAACGTCACGCGAGGGAACGGTACGTATGAAGCGGCTCAAGTCGACCGCTGCGTCGCGCGCGTGGCTCCCCGTTGCGTTCATCGGCTTCGCGGTGATCGCGCTCGTGCTCGCGCTGCAACTCATCCCGCGGCTCGGTGCCGGCCAGTCGCTGCTCGACGAGACCTCGCCGGCGTTCACGAGCGCGCGCGTGGACGGCACGCGCGCGGGGGTGAGCTTCATCTCCACGTACGTCGACTTCGCCGACCCGCTCATGTCGACGCGCGGCGGCGCCAGCAAGGAGGTCGCGAAGCTCATCGCGCTCGTCAAGCGGCGCGGCCGGCTCACGACAGCCCGAGCGCGACGCGCGCTCAAGCGCACGGCGCCGCACATGCAGGCGCTGTTGCGCGCGCTGCCGCTCTCGGGCGCGTCCGCCGACGTGCCACGCCTGACGCAGTTCCTCGCAGCGACGCTCGTCACGACGCCGGACGTGGTGCAGACGACGCTCGTGCAGCGCTATCCCCAGCTCGCCCAGTCGCTCGCCTCCCTGCGCAACATGACCAGCGGCTGGTATCAGGTGCCGGGGGTCGACGGCCGTCTCACGCGGTTTGACGGCACGCCGGTCACGACGACGCCGCAGCTGCGTGACTACTACCGCGACGACCTCGTACCGCTGATCGTCAAGGACGAACGCAAGTTCCAGGACCTCGCGGGCGCGGGCGGCATCGGGTACATCCCGTATCTGCTCATCGTCGTGGGCCTCGTCGTGCTCGCGTACGGGATCTTCCAGGCGCGTGCCGCGACGACCGCGGCGCCCGGCAGGCGGGCGTGGGGGGGCGTCGTCGCCCTCGGCGCCCTGATCCTCGCGATCGTCGGAGCGTTCGCGTACTTTCCGCGGCTGGACGGGGCAAACGACCTGATCGAGGACTCTAAGCCGGCCTTCGCGCAGGCGCGCGTGGACGGCGCGGTCGCGGGGGCGGACTTCGTTCACCAGACCGTCCTGTTCGGCGATCCGATAGCCACCACACGCGGCGGCGCCGCCGCGCAATTTCGCGCGCTCCTGAGGTCCGTTGCCCAGCAGTCGCCGCTGACCGTTTCGCAGGTGCGCCGCGCGGTGCGGCGCGTGGCGCCGCGGCTTGCCGGCCTGATCGAAGCGATCCCGATGTCGAAGATCGCGGACGAGGTTCCCCGGCTCATGGCGTACCTGTCCAAGAGGCTGAGCCTGCGCGGTGACAGCCTCACCGCTGCGTTGAAGAGAAGCGTGCCCGGCCTCGCCCAGTCGATCCAGGCCGTGGAGCCGGTGGCGGCGGGCTGGAACGCGATCCCCGGCGCCGCGAAGCTCACGCGCTTGGATGGCCTGACCCCGGCGAGCACGATGCCGCGGCTCGACGACTACGTCCGCCAGGACCTGCTCCGGGTCGTCAGCGACCAGCGCAACAACTTCGACAGGCTCGCCGGCTCGTGGCCGCCGGTGAACGTCCTCCCGCCGCTGCTCGCGATCGTCGGAGCGCTGCTGGCGCTCTACGGCTTGGCGATGATGCGCTTGGCGAGAAAGCGTTCCTGATCTTGGATCGAGTTGGAGGTGCGGCACGGTCGCGATACACACCACGAGCGCCCGGCGCGCGATGATCTGTCGATGTCCGGCATGCGATCGCGAATCGGGGCGCTCGCTGCCGGCGTCGCGCTGGCAGCGCCAGTGGCCTTGGGGCCGATGGCGTCCGTCGTGGCCGGCGTGACCGAGACCACGACGACAGCGACCGTGCCCGCTGCGGTCCCTGAGGACCCGACGCTCGAGCGCCAACTCGGGGACGATCACGCCGTCGACCACGTTCTGGCGCGATCCGCGACAGTTCGGGCCGGGGGCACTGCCCGGCGCGACCTGGCGCTGACGTTCGACGACGGCCCCGGCCCCTGGACATTGTCGATTCTGCGCACGTTAGAGCGTCACCGAGCGCCCGCGACGTTCTTTGTCGTCGGACGCCAAGCGGCGGCGCACCCCGATCTCGTTGGCCGCGAAGTCCAAGATGGGTTCGCCGTCGAAGCCCACACCCAGGACCACGCACGACTCACGGCGCTGACGCCGTCAGCGCAACGAGCGCAAATCACGCACGGGGCCGCGGCGATCATCGCCGCCGGCGCGCCGGCGCCGCGCCTGTTTCGTCCCCCCTACGGCGCCTTCGACGCCAGGACGCTGCAGATCCTCGCCACACAGCACCGACTGCTGGTGCTCTGGAGCGTCGACACTCGCGACTACGCCCAGCCCGGCGCCGACCGGATCGTCGCGACAGCGCTCGCCAGCGCCCACCCGGGCGCAATCGTGCTGATGCACGACGGCGGCGGCGACCGCCGTCAGACCGCCGACGCGCTCGGCCGCATCATCCACCGCCTGCGCCAACGCCGATTCCACCTCATCACCGTGCCCGAGCTCATGCGCCTCGATCCACCGGTGGCTCGTCGCCTCGGCTGAGCGCGACGTGCAGCGGGCGACGTCCGGCGGGGTCGCGCGCAGAAGCGGTCCCGGCACCGCGAACGTCATACGCCGAGATAGGCCTCGCGCACGCGTCTGTCCGTGAAAAGTCTGCTGCTGGGTCCGGCGGCAACGATGCGCCCGGTTTGCAGCACGTATCCGCGCCTCGCTACGGCGAGCGCCGCGTGTACGTCCTGCTCGACGAGCAGCACGGCCGTACCCGAGCCGGCGATCTCGGTCAGCCGGTCGAGGATCTGCTCTACGAGGTTGGGCGCGAGCCCGAGTGAGAGCTCGTCGATCATGATCAGGTCGGGGTCGCTCATCAAGCCGCGCGCTATCGCGCACATCTGCTGTTCGCCGCCCGAAAGGCTGCCGGCTACCTGGCCCAGCCGCTCGCCGAGGCGGGGGAACAGCTCGACGGCTCGCTCGAGGTCGGCGCGGCCGCGCCGGTAGGCGCCCACGAGCAGGTTCTCGCGGACGGTGAGCCCCTGGAAGAGGTGCCTGCCCTCTGGTACGTGCGCGATCCCAAGTTGCGCAATCTGCTCGGGCTCGAGCCCGGCGATGTCGCGGCCCTGCCAGTGAACGGCTCCGGCGCTCGGGCGGATCATGCCCGACACCGCCCGCAGCAGGGTGCTCTTGCCGGCACCGTTGGAGCCGACCAGTGCCACGATCTCCTCGTCGCCGACCTCGAGCTCGACATCCCACAGGATGTTCGCCTTGCCATAGCCGGCCCGCAGCTCGGATAGCTCAAGCATCGGTGCTGTCCTCGACGTCTGCGGATCGGTCCGCCAAGCGCTTGGCATAGCGCCGGCCGAGATAGGCCTTGATCACGCGTTCGTCTGTGAGCACGTCTTCAGGGCGCCCGCGCGTGAGCTCCGCGCCCTCGTGCATGACCAGAACCTCGTCGGATACGTCGAGGATCACCTTCATCACGTGTTCGACTGCGACGATCGCCAGTCCCTCTGACTTGAGCGAGCGGATCAGCTGGAGCGCGGCCTCGATCTCCTGGCTGCGTAGTCCGGCCGTAACCTCGTCGAGCAGCAGCACGCGCGGGCGCATCGCCAGCGCCTTGGCGAGCTCCAGCCTGCGGGCGTCAGCCAGGTTGAGGTCACCGGGGGGTAGCTGAGCGCTGGCCGCAAGTCCCACCCGCGCCAGCACCTCGTCCGCACGGATGCCGGCCTCCGCGACCGAGCGCGCGCCGCCGGGACCGAACATCGCGCCGACGGCGACGTTCTCGCGGACCGTGAGCCCACGGAACGGCTTGATGATCTGAAACGTTCGCGCGACACCCGACGCGGCGACGGTCCACGGCCGAGCGCTCGTAAGGTCCTGGCCCGCCACCATGACGGCGCCCGCGCTTGGCCGCACATGACCGGTCACGAGATTGATGAGGGTGCTCTTGCCGGCGCCGTTGGGTCCGATCAGGCCAAGGAGCTGG
>DASVPU010000244.1:0-2049 GCA_036389475.1 Solirubrobacteraceae bacterium | reverse complement strand
CTCGACGGCGTGCTCTTCTGCCACGCCAGCCCACGCCGTGACGACGAGATGCTCACCCTGCTCTCCACGCCGGAGCGCTGGACGGAGGCGATGGCCGGCGTCGCGGCAGGGCTGGTCGTGGCCGGTCACACCCATCAACAGGACGATCGCGTCGTCGGCGGCGTGCGCTTCGTCAACGCCGGAAGCGTCGGGCTGCCCTACGAAGGCGACGGCGCCGCGCGCTGGCTGTGGATTGCCGACGGTGAGCCGCGGCTGCGGCAAACCGCGTATGACGCCGCCCGCGCCGGCGCACGCATCCTTCAGGCCGGCTGGCCCGACGAGCGGTCGGTCGGGGCGGCGCTTCTGGATCCCGTCGAGCCGATCGTCGTGACCCGGATCTTCGAAGACATGGCGCGTGGCTAGTGGACCACTACGACAACGCGATCACGCCGCCCTGGCCGTCGTCAGCGCACGCCTCGTCAGCGCCCGCACCAGGTGGCGTTTGTAGTCGGGCGTGGCGTTGAGGTCGGCGGACGGGTTCGTGCCCTCTGCCGCGAGCGCGGCGGCCGCGTCGCCGTTGGCGAGCGATCCGCCGATCGTGCCGCGATTTCGCACCTGCTGATCGGCGATCTGCTTGGGCCGCCGCTGCGATGAGCCCCATGTCCTGGCGTACCTGCAGGTCGGCGTGGCGGGTCATGGCGCGATCCGGAACGAGTCGTCGCCGGTCTGAACGCCGCGCAGCTCGGAGACCTTGCGCAGGTCGACGAGCAGCGAACGAGCGGCCAAGCGCAGCTTCATGAGCGGCAGCAGCGATTGGCCGCCGGCCAGCGGCTTGGCGTCCGCGCCGCCCTCCGCAAGCAGCCGGATCGCCCCGTCGACGGACTCCGCCACGGCATAGTCGAACTCTGCGGCGATCATGACCACCTCCCTCAGGGACCGTAGGTCCGCAACCGGCTGGCTCCTCCCCCTGCGGCGGCAGGGACACGCCCTGCTCGGAGGCTCGGGGACCGTCGCCGCGCCCGCGCGCGTCCTCCGACGCCTGCCACACGCACAACGGCGTCAGCGGCATGTCGATGAACGAGATGCCCTCGTGGCGAAGCGCGTCGATGACCGCGTTGACAACCACCGGCGTCGCCGCCATCGTGCCGGCCTCGCCGATGCCCTTGACGCCGAGCGAGTTCGCGGGCGACTTCGTCTCGGTGCGATCGGTGACGAAGCTCGGAACCTCGTTCGCCGTAGGCAGCGCGTAGTCCATGAACGTGCCCGTGACGAGCTGGCCGCGCGCGTCGTAGTCGACCTGCTCGTACCGCGCCTGGCCGATGCCGTGCGTGACGCCACCGTGCACCTGCCCGTCGATGAGCATCGGGTTGATGTCCTGTCCGCAGTCGTCGAGCCCGACCCAGCGCGCCACGGTCACCTTGCCGGTCTCCGCTTCGACGTCGACGACGCACGCGTGCGTGCCGAAAGGAAACACGAAAGTTCGTCGGGTCATAGATCGGCGCTGCTCGAGGCCCAGCTCCATGTCGTCGGGCCTCTTCGTCGCGTGACGTAGGCGCAGCCGGCGATCTCGGCGAGCGTCATGCCCCGTAGCGGTACCCCTGCTTAAGCGCCCCGTCTGACAGCAAGAGCCGAGCTCTCAACGGCGCACCAGCCTTATCGCAGACGCGGCCCAAGCGCCAGTCCTACGACTCATAGCACCCGACCCGCCGCGAACGCCCAGCAATCGGAGTGAGCAGCGCGCTCGCCCTTAAAATACTGTTGCGCCGCGTCAACGAGAACCTCCCTCCAGAAGTCTTGATACGGCGGCTTCGCGGTGGTGGCGACAACCATTGGCGTGGAAATTGTGTGGCCATGATGGCTACTTGGGGGTGCCCAGCAGCGTGCTGGATGTCTGTGTGTTGTTGATTAGCGCGTCTGCTGACGCATCGCGGGCGTTGTCGGTCATGGTTTGGGTGGCGAGGGTTGTTGGGTGGGCTATCGTGGGTTGTGATTGTGAAGCAGGCTCCATGAGCCGGGCTGGGTTCCGCGGAGACCGAATTAGTTGGTTTCCTCTCTCATCAGAGAGGGAGA
>DASVPU010000243.1:0-18314 GCA_036389475.1 Solirubrobacteraceae bacterium | reverse complement strand
CAGAAGGAGTTCTTTGGCTCCTCGCAGCTGTCGCAGTTTATGGATCAGACCAACTCGCTGGCCGGCTTGACGCATCGCCGCCGCCTGTCCGCCTTGGGCGCGGGCGGACTGACGCGTGAGCGCGCGCCGATCGAGGTGCGCGACGTGCACCCGACCCATTACGGGCGGATGTGTCCGATCGAGACGCCGGAGGGGCCGAACATCGGGCTGATCGGCTCGCTGTCGAGCTACGCCGAGGTCTCCGAGCACGGCTTCGTCACGACGCCCTACCGGGTCGTCAAGGGCGGGGTCATCACCGGCGAGGTCGTGCACTTCGACGCCACGCAGGAGGAGGAGCTGAAGATCGCGCAGGCCAACCACCCGATCGACGAGAACGGCAGGTTGACCGGCGACGAGGCCGTCTGCCGGACGCTCGCCGGGCAGTACGTGACGGTGCCGCCCGACGAGGTTGATCTGATGGACGTTTCGCCGGAGCAGATCTGGTCGGTCGCGACGGCGATGATCCCGTTCCTCGAGCATGATGACGCCAACCGTGCGTTGATGGGGTCGAACATGCAGCGCCAAGCGGTGCCGTTGCTGCGTACCGATGCGCCGGTGATCGGGACCGGCATGGAGCGTCGCGCGGCGCTGGATACCGGTGATGTGTTGCTGGCGCGCAGCGACGGGACGATCGGCTACGTCGATTCTGAGCGCATCGAGGTTGAGACGACCATGGGCGCCAAGGACGAGTATCTGCTAGACAAGTATCGCCGCTCCAATCAGGGCACGCTGATTCATCAGAAGCCGACGGTGCGCTCCGGTGACGCCGTTGCCGCGGGTGACGTGCTCGCCGATGGCTCGGCGACCGATCACGGTGAGATGGCGCTGGGCAAGAATTTGAAGGTCGCCTTCATGTCCTGGGAGGGCTATAACTTCGAGGACGCGATCATCCTGTCGAAGCGCTTGGTCAAGGATGATGAGCTGACGTCGATCCATATCGAGGAGTATGAGATCGATGCGCGCACGACCAAGCTCGGTGATGAGGAGATCACGCGTGACATCCCCAACCGCTCTGAGGAGTCGCTGCGAAACCTTGATGACCGCGGCATCGTGCGCGTCGGCGCCGAGGTCGGCTCCGGCGATCTGCTTGTCGGCAAGGTCACGCCCAAGGGCGAGACTGAGCTGACGGCCGAGGAGAAGCTGATCCGCGCGATCTTCAAAGAGAAGGCGCGCGAGGTACGCGACACGTCGCTGAAGGTGCCCCACGGCGAGGGCGGCGTCGTCATCGACGTGATGACCTTCGGGCGCGACGAGGGCGATGACCTGCCGCCGGGCGTCAATCACCTCGTCAGGGTGTTTGTCGCCAAAAAGCGCAAGATCTCTGAGGGCGACAAGCTCGCCGGGCGCCACGGCAACAAGGGTGTCATCTCAAAGATCGTCGACGAGGCCGACATGCCGTTTATGGAGGACGGCACGCCGGTGGACGTCATCCTCAACCCGCTGGGTGTGCCCAGCCGCATGAACGTCGGTCAGATCCTGGAGACCCATCTGGGGTGGGCCGCCGCCGAGGGCTGGTATGACGACGGCACCCTGGCCTACAAGGACGCTCAGGATCAGAGCGTCGACGGGCGCCCGGGCAAGGTCTACACCGCGACACCGGTCTTTGACGGCGCCTCAGTCGAGGACGTCGACAACGCGCTGGTCAAGTGGCAAGACGAGCACACCGGCCGCATCCGGATGGACATCGACAAGTCGCGCCCCGCCGGCATCAAGGCATCAGGCAAGTTCACGCTGTACAACGGCCGCACCGGCGAGCCCTTTGAGGAGCAGGTGACCGTCGGCTACATGTACATCCTCAAGCTGCTGCACCTCGTCGACGACAAGATCCACGCGCGCTCCACCGGACCCTACTCGCTGGTCACCCAGCAGCCGCTGGGCGGCAAGGCGCAGTTCGGCGGTCAGCGCTTCGGCGAGATGGAGGTCTGGGCGCTGGAGGCCTACGGCGCCGCATACACCCTGCAAGAGATGCTGACAATCAAGTCCGACGACACCGTCGGGCGCGTCAAGGCCTACGAAGCGATCGTCAAGGGCGAAAACATCGCCGAACCCTCGATCCCCGAATCCTTCAAGGTGCTGCTCAAAGAGATGCAGTCACTGGCACTGGACGTCAACGTCGTCTCCGAAGAAGGCGCCCGCGCCGAAATGCGCGACGAAGACGACGACCTCCTACGCGCCGCCGAAGAACTCGGCATCGACCTCTCCGGCGTACGCGCCGCCAACGGCGACCCCGCCGAGACGCCGGCGGTCGAGGCGCTCGAGCCGGAAGACGCCGCCGGCGAGGACGTCGAGCCCGACGACGCGGAGATCGTGGTCGACGCCGACCCCGACATCGTGGTCGTCGACGACGAGGCCGACATCGACATCGACGCTGAGCCGGCCGAGACGTAGGCCCGGTCGCCGGACCTCCGCCCGAACACCCGTTTGCGGCCGCCCCTCGCGGGCGGCCAAACCCCCCGCAGCAGATTGGAATCACCTTGATCGACATCAACAACTTCGACGCCATCGAGATCAGCCTGGCCTCGTCCAAGCAGATCCGCGGCTGGAGCTCCGGCGAGGTCACCAAGCCGGAGACGATCAACTACCGCACCCTGAAACCCGAGAAGGACGGCCTGTTCTGCGAGCGCATCTTCGGTCCGACGAAGGACTGGGAGTGCTACTGCGGCAAGTACAAGCGCGTCCGCTACAAGGGCATCGTCTGCGAGCGCTGCGGCGTCGAGGTCACGCGCTCGAAGGTGCGCCGTGAGCGCATGGGCCACATCGACCTCGCCGCCCCCGTCAGCCACATCTGGTTCTTCAAGGGCGTGCCCAGCCGCATCGGCTACCTGCTCGACATGGCGCCCAAGGAGCTCGAGAAGGTCCTGTACTTCGCCGCATCGATCGTCACCTGGGTCGACGCGGAGGCGCGCGAGCGCGACATGGCCGACCTCGAGACGAAGGTCAACGAGGTCCTGGACTCCTACGCGGCGGAGCGCGAGGAGCGCGTGCTCGAGCTCTCCGAGCAGCAGGCCCGCCGCGAGGGCTACCTCGAGCACGGCGGCCAGAAGGAGTTCGACGACGACGACCACCTCTGGGCCGAGGCGCTGGACATCGACATCAAGAAGCTCGACGACGACGAGCGCGCGAAGCTCCTGAAGGATCTCAAGAAGACCTTCGAGTCGGACATCTCCGACACCGAGGCCTACATCGAGGACGCGGCCGAGCGCATGCGCCAGGTTTGGGAGCTCTTCAAGGACATGGAGCCCAAGCGCATCGAGCACGACGAAACGATCTTCCGCGAGCTCAAGGAGCGCTTCGGCTCCCCCTACGGCTTCGGCGAGTACTTCCGCGGCGGCATGGGCGCGGAGGCGATCCGGGACCTGCTCGAGCAGGTCGACCTCGAAGCGGAGGCCGAGGAGCTCGGCGACATGGTGCGGACCGCCAAGGGCCAGAAGCAGGCTCGCGCGGTCAAGCGCCTGAAGGTCGTCGCGGCCTTCATCTCATCCGGAAATCGACCCGAGCAGATGGTGCTCGAGGCCGTTCCGGTCATCCCGCCGGAGCTGCGCCCGATGGTCCAGCTCGACGGTGGCCGCTTCGCGACCTCCGACCTCAACGACCTCTACCGCCGCGTCATCAACCGCAACAACCGGCTCAAGCGGCTGCTCGACCTCGGCGCGCCCGAGATCATCGTCAACAACGAGAAGCGCATGCTCCAGGAGGCCGTCGACGCGCTGTTCGACAACGGCCGCCGCGGGCGTCCCGTCACGGGTCCTGGCAACCGGCCGCTGAAGTCCCTGAGCGACATGCTCAAGGGCAAGCAGGGCCGCTTCCGCCAGAACCTGCTCGGCAAGCGCGTGGACTACTCGGGCCGCTCGGTCATCGTCGCCGGTCCGTACCTGAAGCTGCACCAGTGCGGGCTGCCCAAGCTCATGGCGCTCGAGCTCTTCAAGCCGTTCATCATGGCCCGGCTGGTCGAGCGCAAGTCGGCGCAGAACATCAAGGCGGCCAAGAAGATGGTCGACTCGATGATCCCCGAGGTCTGGGACGTGCTCGAGCAGGTCATCCATGAGCACCCGGTGCTGCTCAACCGCGCGCCGACGCTGCACCGCCTGGGCATCCAGGCGTTCGAGCCCGTGCTCGTGGAGGGCAAGGCGATCCAGGTGCACCCGCTCGTCTGCCATGCGTTCAACGCCGACTTCGACGGCGACCAGATGGCGGTCCACCTGCCGCTCTCGGCCGAGGCGCAGGCGGAGGCCCGCATCCTCATGCTGTCGTCGAACAACATCCTGTCGCCGGCGCACGGGGCTCCGCTCGCCACGCCGACGCAGGACATGATCCTCGGCGCGTACTACCTGACCTACGGTCCCGAGGCCGAGGAGCTTGCCAAGGTCGACCGCTCGACGCACGACCCGCGTCCGCACGTCTACCGCACCGCGCAGGAAGCCGAGCTCTCCTACGAGCTGGGTGGTGTCAAGCTGCACGACCTCGCCGAGTTCCGCCCGCTGGGTCGCGAGGGCGGCCACGTCCTGACGACCGTCGGACGGATCATCTACAACGACCGCATCGAGCGCGCGCTGCTGGAGGCGATGGGCGACGAGTTCGACCCGTCGCAGTACGAGTTCATCAACCGCTCGATGAAGAAGCGCGACACGACCGAGCTCGTCGACCAGCTCGTCCAGACCTACGGGGCGACGACGATCTCGCAGGTGCTCGACGCGTTCAAGGACCTCGGCTTCGAGTTCGCCACGAAGGCCGGCATCACGATCTCCAAGAACGACGTCGTGATCCCGCCGAGCAAGGGCGAGATCGTGCGCTCCTACGAGCTGAAGGTCGCCGAGCTGACCTCCCAGTACGACATGGGCCTGATCACGCAGGAGGAGCGCCACGAGGCGGTCGTCGAGCAGTGGAACGCCTGCACGGAGGAGGTTGCCGACGCGATGGTCGCCAACCTCGACGTCCTGAACCCCATCTTCATGATGGCCAACTCGGGCGCCCGCGGCTCGTTCAAGCAGATCCGCCAGCTCGCCGGCATGCGCGGCCTGATGGCCAACCCGAAGGGCGACATCATCGAGCGTCCCGTGAAGGCAAACTTCATGGAGGGCCTCGACGTGCTCGAGTACTTCACCTCCACGCACGGCGCGCGCAAGGGTCTGGCCGACACGGCATTGCGCACCGCCGACTCCGGCTACCTGACGCGCCGTCTGGTCGACGTCGCCCAGGACGTGATCATCCGCGAGGTCGACTGCGGCACGGAGGAGTTCATCGAGCTGCCGTTGTACATCGAGACGGGCGATCTGAACTCCAACCTGCTCGGACGCTTCGCGGCCCGGCAGATCGCAACCAAGCGCGGGCGCGTCATCGTCGAGAAGGGCGGTGAGATCGACCGTCCGGAGCTCAGCGACATTGTCGACTCAGCCGACCAGATCGCGACCGACAACCACGGCGTCTTGAAGATCGGCGTGCGCTCGGTGCTGAAGTGTGAGGCCACCAGCGGCGTCTGCCAGGCGTGCTACGGGCGTTCGATGGCCTCCGGGAAGACGGCCCAGATCGGCGACGCGGTGGGCATCATCGCCGCCCAGTCGATCGGCGAGCCGGGCACGCAGCTGACGATGCGGACGTTCCACACCGGCGGCGTCGCCGGAGCGGACATCACCCACGGCCTGCCGCGCGTCGTCGAGCTGTTCGAGGCGCGCAAGCCCAAGGGCCTGGCGAAGATCGCCGAGCAGGACGGGGTGATCACGATCGAGGACTCCGACAAGGCGCTGACCGTCGTCATCACCGACGACGCCGGCGAGGAGCACCGTCACACGTTCCCGCGCCGCACGCGCCTGTTCGTCGAGAACGGGCAGCGCGTGGAGGCCGGCACGCAGCTCAACGAGGGGTCGCTGTACCCGCACGAGCTGCTGGCGATCCGCGGTCGCACGGAGACCGAGCAGTACCTCGTCAAGGAGGTGCAGGAGGTCTACGTCTCCCAGGGCGTGGACATCAACGACAAGCACATCGAGCTGATCGCGCGCCAGATGCTCAAGAAGGTGCGCGTCGACCAGAAGGGCGACACGGACTACCTGCCCGGCCAGTTCGTCGACCGCTTCGAGTTCGCGCGCATCAACGGCGACATCATCGCCAAGGGCGGCGAGCCGGCCCAGTACGAGGACATCATCCTCGGCATCACGAAGGCGTCGCTGAACACCGACTCCTTCCTCTCGGCCGCCTCCTTCCAGGAGACGACGAAGGTGCTGACCGATGCCGCCCTGGAGGGCAAGATCGACCGCCTGAACGGCCTCAAGGAGAACGTGATCATCGGCAAGCTGATCCCGGCGGCCACCGGGCTGAAGCGCTACCGGCGCATCGAGATCGAGCCGGCGGAGCCGCTGCCGCGGGCGATGGACGATGTCGGCCTGCTCGACCAGGACGAGATCGCCGCCGAGCTGGGGCTCGGCGACGGCGACGGCCTGGGCGGGTTCGGCTCGGCCTTCAACGAGGACATTGCCTCGCTGGAGGAGATCGGCACGGGCGTCGGCGACACCGGCTTCGCCGAGGAGCTCGCCGACCTGGACGTGCCCGACGAACGCGCGTAGATCCCCGCGCCTGGTGGTGTTCGACGAGGGCCCGCCGAATTCGGCGGGCCCTCTGTCGTAGGAGGGCCGCGTACCGGGCTGGTCGATCTGTTCATGCAGGATCTGAACAACTCGCCCGGCCCCGCCGAACCAGGGGCGCTTAGCCGGTCGACCGCGCGCTCGCCTGCGCCAGCGCCGCCGCGAAGCGCTCGCCGTGCCCGGCGTTGGCCTCCACGACCGCCCGCGCCCGCAGGCATGTGCGCATCCGCCGCGGTCCGACCCCTCGATCGAGGCGCAGGACGTGGAGGTGACGATCGAGCCATACGAGGTCGAGGGCGAAGCGCATCCCGCCGGTGTGGATCGACCGGCAGCGGTCAAAGAGCATCGCGTGGTCGGCGGGCAGCTCGTCGAGCCTCGAAAGTCCCAGCATCCGCGAGCGGCGATTGCCGGCGACGAGGAGCACCAGCCCACCAGGCAGCGTGCGGCGCTCGAGGCCGACGAAGCGCGCGGCGAGCGTCAACGTCGCCGAGCCTGCGGCGTCCAGACGCGGCGGGCGGGCAGCTCGCCGGCCCATGCCTGCAGGCGCGCCACATGCGTCTGGACCAGGCCCGATGCCGGCACCGTCTCGACGAGCAACGTCGGCGCATCGCGGCGGGCCGCCCAGGCGCGGCTGGCGTCGTCGTGGGCGTCGTCGATCCATGCCAGCGGGCGCTCGCTGCCGGCGTAGGCCTCGATCGACGCGAGCTTCCAATGGCCATGGCCGCGGCCCGGATTGCGGTCGAAGGAGAGAAACGGAAGCTCGCCGGGTAGGCCGAGCGATCGGGGCAGGTGATCGTTGGCCTTCTCCTCCCAGCCGCTGCACCAGACAAGGTCGAACGACGGCATGAGCGCGAGGAGGTGGTTTCCCGCGACGCCCGAAAGGAAATGCATGATTCCGTCTACATCATGGAAGGCGCCGGCTGGACAAACGTTTGATTCCCAGCCCCACAGGGAGATGACGCCGTCTATGTCAACGAAGAGGAGCGGTTTGTCCCGCATCTGCTGGGATCCTGTCGAAATTCTGTTGCGGTCGCTCATCATGGCGCCGATCTCGCTAGCCTGCCCTCAGCGCACGACGGGGGTCAAGGATGTCCACCGGGCGGTCGATGGTAGGGGTGTCGCCCGGCGCCTAGCACTGCCGTCGGACGCATCGCGCTGACCGCTCATGGCTATTGAACTCGGCATACTCATCGCGCTGCTATGCGCGTTCGCATCGAACCTGGCGTTCCTGTACAAGCACCGCGGAGCATGCACCGCGTGCAGCGTTGACATCCGCCATCCGCTGCGTTCGGCGATATCGCTATGGAGCCAGCGCTGCTTTGCGATCGGCATGGGCGTGGGGCTCATCGCCTGGCTGCTGCACGTCGTGGCGATCTCGCTGGCGCCGCTCTCGATCGTCCAGGCAGTGCTTTCCGGCGGCCTGGTGCTGCTCGCGGTGATGGCCGACCGCCTGTTCGGCTTCAGCGTCGGGCCGCGCCAGTGGTGGGGCCTTGCGATGACCGGCGTCGGCCTCATCCTGCTCGGGATCACGCTGCCGGCCAGCCATGGCGCGCACGCATCCTTCTCCGTGGCGGCGATGATCGCCTTCGAGGCTGGCCTGTTCGGCCTCGGCGCCCTGTTCATCATGGGCCCGCGCCTCGGCGGCCCGGCCGAGCATCACGGCGTCATGCTCGCGGCCGCAGCCGGCATTCTCTTCGGCGTCTGCAACCTCGGCGTCAAGGCGCTGACCGGCATCGTCGGTCCGCACGGCGTCAGCGGCGTGCTGCTCAGCCCCTGGATGTGGGTCGCGCTGTCCGCCTCGGCGGCCGCGTTCTACGCCTCGGCACGATCGCTTCAGGACGGCGACGCGGTGCCGGTGATCGCGATCACCGGCACGGCCGCGAACATCGCGACGATCGCCGGCGGCATCATCGTCTTCGGCGATCCGATCCCCAGCGACGCGCTCGGCATCGTCGTCCAGGCATTCGCCTTCGTACTCGTCATCGTGGCTTCGGCGCTCACGCCGGCGCCGATCCGCGCGGCGCGGGCAGCGACCGGTGCTCCTGCGGCGCCGGCGGCGTCGCCTGCGTAAGAAGCGGCTCGAGCTCGTACTCGAGCAGCTCGACGCCCAGCTCGTTGGACGGATCGGTTGCCCCGGTCGGCCGCCAGCCGCGGCGCGCGTAGAACGCCCGCGCCCGTGCCTGGCCGGCCGGGGTCCATAGGCGGGCGCTGTCAAAGCCGCGCTGCGCCATGCCCTCGACGATGCGCGCGTGCAGCTCGTCCGCGACGCCGCAGCCCCAATACTCCTTGCGCACGAACAGGTGCGCCAGCCGCGCGATGTCACCGAGCGGCTGTTCGTCGCCATCGTGCTCCGGCCGCGCTGTCGCGTGCCCAACCGGCTGCCGCCCTTCGAAGGCCATCACGCCCCACGAGCCATCGCGCGGGAAGCGCTGCAGCAATCCGGTCAGCATCTCCAGGCGGTCCGGCGGCTTCCATCTCACGGCAGCCCACGAGCGGTACGTCTCAAACCCCGCCACGAGGTTGTCGGCGATCGTGCCGAGGTCAGCCGTCGTTGCGGCTCTGAATGTGAACGTCGCCATAGGCGCCAGGCTAGTGGTCCGCGCTGTAAGCCCGCATCCGTTTGGATCGGCCGCTGATCACCGCCTGGCGGCGTCCTCGGTCGTCGATGTGCCAGGGGCACACCTTCCTCCCTGCGTCCTTGCCAGGCGGCGCCAGCGATCGTCCAAACGGGCAAGGTCTTACAGGACGGACCACTGCAATCAATCGTCTAGCCCTCGTTGTCGGCGAGCCGGTCACGCGAGCCGGCCAGCAGCACACCGGCGATCTGATGGGGTTCGTCCCAGGTCGGGACGTGGCCGCAGCCGGCGAGCCGCACGTGCCGCGCGCGGCGCATGATCTCTTCGGCGCGCCGGCCCTGGCGGGGGATCAGGAGCCGGTCGCGCATGCCCCAGGCGATCGTCACGGGGACGTCGAGATCGCCGTGCTCCCAGGCAAACCGCTCGACCTCCGGCAGCGTTGCGGCAAAGCCGGGGCAGTGCGCGAGGCCGCGCGTCGCGCGGACCGCCTCCTGGGGCGCAAGCCGCCACGGCTTGCCGAAGAACTGGATCAGGGTCAGCGTGCGGCCGAGCCTGGTCCTCATCACGACGTCCACCGCCGGATCGAGCAGGCGCGCGGTCGCACGTGAGGCGCTGAGCGACGTGCGCGCGAACGTGCGCTCGCGCCCGCGTGCGAAGCCGACCGGCGAGAGTGAGGTGGCGCTGCGGGCGCGGCCGGTGCGCGCGAGCTCGAGCGCGATCGCGCCGCCGAGCGAGTTGCCCGCGACATGCGGGCGGTGAAGTCCGAGCGCGTCGATCAGGGCGCTGACGGAGTCGGCAAGCGCGGCAACGGTCGGGGCGACGTCCAGCGGCGCCGACTCGCCAAACCCGGGCAGGTCGAGCGCGACCACGTCGCGCTCGGCGGCGACGATGTCCAGCACGGGACTCCACATCTGCCACTGGCTGCCCAGCCCGTGGATCAGCACGAGCGGCTCGCCGGAGCCGCGGCGGACGTAGTTACACACGGGGCAAACGTAGACCCTGAGCCGGATCGTCCCGAGGCGGACGGGTGATGGTCGCCGCACGTGGACGCCGCAGAAGGCAGAATGGCGCCCATGAGGCGCCCGCCCCTGGCCGCCGTGCTGGCGGCTGTCGTCGCCGCGGTGCTGCTGACGACGACCGCAACGGCCAAGACGGCCGCGCCGAAGCGGCCAGTGGCGGCGAAGAAGAAGAACGCCGCTGTCCCCGCGGTCCCGGCACTGCCGCGCGTGGCTCGCGGCCTGGAGACGATCGTGCAGGACGACGGCCTGATGCTCTACCGGCCCGCCGAAGAGGTCAAGGCCGCGGTTGCGCGGATCAAGGCGCTCGGTATCGACCGCGTCCGCATCACGGCCAGCTGGTCGTCGTTGACGCGCGGCGCCGACCTCGAGCAGAAGCCCGAGTTCGACGCCCGCGATCCGGCCGCATACGAGCAGTCGCGCTGGCAGGCGCTGGACACCGCGATCCGCGCGATCAACGCCGGCGGCCTCAAGGCGCTCGTCGACATCGGCTTCTGGGCGCCGCCGTGGGCGACGACCGATCCCGGGCCGCGGGCGCGCGCGAA
This sequence comes from Solirubrobacteraceae bacterium, assembly GCA_036389475.1. Taxonomy (GTDB): domain Bacteria; phylum Actinomycetota; class Thermoleophilia; order Solirubrobacterales; family Solirubrobacteraceae; genus CADCVQ01. Next base: position 7,566 of record DASVPU010000243.1, on the reverse strand, counting down.
CATCGACCCGCAGGCATACGCCGACTTCGCCGCCGCCGTCGCGCTGCGCTACTCAGGCGCGTTTGCGCCGACGCCCGATCCCGCCGGGGAGGCGGTGCCGGCGACGCCCGACCAGGACCTCCTGCAGTCGCTGCTGCAGCCCTTGGTGCCGTTTCCGGTGCCACCGCTGCTGCCGCCGCCGGCGAAGCCGCCGCCACCGCCCCCGCCCGCGCCGAGCGTCCACGCCGCACAGCTCGGGACGCCCGACGAGCCGCTCCCGCGCGTGAACGAGTTCATTCTCTGGAACGAGCCCAACCACCAGGGGTTGCTGCTCCCGCAATGGGAGGCGGATAGGACCACGCCCGCGAGCCCGCGCGTCTACCGCGCGATGGTGCGCGCCGCCTACGCGGCGGTGAAGAGCGTGCGCCGCAGCGCGATGGTCCTCATCGGCAACACGTCGAGCACCGGCGGCGGACGCGGCGCCGGCCCGGTGGCGCCGCTCGAGTTCCTGCGCGACCTGGCGTGCGTAGATCGCAACCTCAACCCGCGGTCCGGCGGCGACTGCGCCGGCTACAGCGCGCTGCCCGGCGATGGCTGGGCGCACCATCCCTACGCCCAGAACGAACGCCCCTCGCGCGTCAGCCTCCCCAAGAAGGAGCCCGACGACCTGCGCCTCGCGGACACTCCGCTTCTCGCAAGGACGCTCAACACGCTCGTGAAGAGGGGCCGGCTCGCGCCCGGCAACCGCAACATCTACCTCACCGAGTTCGGGTACGAGACGAAGGGAATTCCGGGGCGCCCGCACGTCGACGAGCTCAAGCAGGCGCGCTGGCTGACGTGGGCCGAGTACCTCGCCGACCGCGTGCCGACCGTGCGCTCCTTCGCGCAGTTCTTGCTGCGCGACCAGCCACCGTCGCCGACGCGCGTCTCGCAGAGCGCGGGGCGACCGTTCGGCGAGTACTCGACGGGACTGCTGAACATCGACGGCACCGACAAGCTCGCCGCGAAGACCTTCCTCGCCGGCCTCTTCGCCCAGAAGCAGCCCAAGGGTCGCGTGCTCCTCTACGGGCGCCTGCGCCTCGGCGCGGGCAGGAAGACCGTCCAGCTCCAGCGCCGGCGCCCACGAGGTCGCTGGCAACAGCTGCTGCGGCTGCGGATCGACGGCGAGGCCGCGTTCTCGCGCACGATCCGGCACGTGCCGGGCTCGACCTACCGCCTCACGTACCCCGAGGCTGCGCGCGCTCGTCAGGCCGGCATCGCGATCAAGCCGGTCGCGGCCGCGCGCTGAGCGGCTGCCGGGGTTGCTAGCATCTCGCCGCGCATGCCTACGACGTCACAGCTAGTCCGCAAGGGCCGCAAGGTGCCCAAGAAGAAGCTCGCCACCCCGGGTCTGAAGTCCGGCAAGGGTCGCAAGAAGAAGGTCGCTGCCCCGCAGCGCCGCGGTGTCTGCACCCGCGTGTACACGACGACGCCCAAGAAGCCGAACTCCGCGCTGCGCAAGGTCGCGCGCGTGAGGATCACGGGCTCGATCGAGGTCACCGCCTACATCCCCGGCGAGGGCCACAACCTTCAGGAGCACTCCGTCGTGCTGGTCCGCGGCGGCCGCGTCAAGGACCTGCCGGGCGTGCGCTACAAGGTCGTTCGCGGCACGCTCGATGCGGCCGGCGTCAGCGACCGCAAGAAGGCGCGCTCGCAGTACGGCGTGAAGCGGAAGTAGTCATATGCCCCGCCGCGCCGCCGCCCAGCTTCGACCCGTCGAGCCGGATCCCGTCCACCGCTCGCGCATCGTCCAGCAGGTGATCAACAAGGTGATGCTCGACGGCAAGAAGTCGACCGCCGAGAAGATCGTCTACGACGCGCTCGCGATCATCGGCGAGCGGACCGGCAAGGATCCGGTGGAGCAACTCGAGCTGTCGATCAAGACGCTGACCCCGGTCCTCGAGGTCAAGTCGCGTCGCGTCGGCGGCGCGACCTATCAGGTGCCGGTGGAGGTGCCCGCGCGGCGCGCGCGCACGCTGGCGGTGCGCTGGCTCGTCGAGTTCGCCCGCCAGCGCCGCGAGAAGACGATGGCCCAGCGCCTGGCAAACGAGCTCATGGACGCCCAGTCCCAGCAGGGCGGGGCGTTCAAGCGCAAGGACGACACGTACCGGATGGCCCAGGCCAACAAGGCCTTTGCGCACTACCGCTGGTAGTTGCGTCGCTCGCGCCTGACGCGAGTCGCGCCGCGCCACCTGAACGCTGCGAGCGCTACTTGCGCGCCCGCGCAGGTTTGTAGTCCTCGATGATCGGTCGGGGAACGGCGGCTGTCTGCGCAGCGCTGATGGTGTTGGGGCTCGCGGACCTCGCCTCCGCGCAGGCGCGATCGTCGGCCCCGCGGCTGACCGGCCTGCGCTGCGTCCCAGCCACGGCATCCGCCTGCCGTAGCGGGATCCGGCTGGCCGTCGGAAACCAGATCCAGCTGCGCGGCCGCGGCCTCGTGAGCGGGATGCGCGTGACGTTTCGCTGGCCCAAGGGCGCGCTGGCGACGAAGCTGCGCCGCGGCAAGGTCGGGTGGTCGGCCGTCGTCCCGCCCGGCACCGCGCTGGGCAGGGTCGGCGTGACGGTCCGCGATCGCGCGCGGCGGCGATCCAACGCCCGCCAGATCGTCGTCATCGCCGAAGCGCCGCTGCCGCCGCGAGCGGCGACCGTGCCCGGAAAGCTGCCCGGGGTCTTCGAGGGCAACGGGATGTGGATCTGGATGCTGGCCAAGAGCGAGGGCGCCAACCTCGACGCGATCGGCGCCCGCGCGCGCGCCGCTTCGATTCGCACGGTGTTCATCAAGAGCGCCGACGCTGCCAAGCTGTGGCCGCAGTTCACCCCCGGGCTCGTCCAGGGTCTGCACGACCGCGGCCTGCGCGTCTGCGCCTGGCAGTTCGTCTACGGGGCCGATCCCGTCGGGGAGGCGGCGGTGGGCGCAGCGTCTGCGCAGGCCGGCGCGGACTGCCTCGTGATCGATGCCGAGACGCGCTACGAGGGCCGCTATGCCGCCGCCCAGCGCTACATGACCGCGCTGCGCGCCCAGATCGGGCCGGACTATCCGCTGGCGTTGACGTCCTTTCCATACGTCGAGTACCACCCGCGGTTGCCCTACTCCGTCTTTCTGGGCCCCGGCGGCGTCCGGGCAAACCTGCCGCAGGTCTATTGGAAGGCCATCGGTGCATCGGTCGACGCCGTCAGCGCGCGGACGCTCGCGAACAACCGCATCTACCGCACCCCCCTGGCGCCGCTCGGCCAGGCCTACGACAACCCCAACCCCGCGGACCTCGCGCGCTTCCGGGCGATCTGGGCCGGCTACGGAGCCGGAGGGCTGTCGTGGTGGAGCTGGCAGGCGTCCAGCGACACGACATGGGCGACGCTCGCGCAGCTTGCGCCCGCGCCGGTCGTGCTGCCCGATCCGGGCTGGCCGTCGCTGCGCAAGGGATCCAGCGGAGACCAGGTGATCTGGCTCCAGCAGCACCTCGCGTCGGCCGACCCGTCGGTCGCGATCGACGGCAAGTTCACCGCGGCCACCGAAGCCGCCTTGATCGCGCTTCAGACGACTCGCGGTCTCGTCCCCAGCGCCACCACCGATGCACCAACTTGGCAGACGGTGCTCACGCTGCCGATGCAGGCGGTCGACTGGACGCGGTGAGCCTGGGGTGGCGAGAATCCCCCGGTCGATCGTGTTGCCTTTGCTATAGTCGACCCCGCTTCCGGGGCCGATGTGCTCGTCAGCGCCCGCCGCCGGAGCCGCCCGCCCACGATGGATTTCTCGAGTAGATAGCGCGACGTACGGAAACGTGATCGGACGTGCGCGCGGGCCCCAGAGGCCCGTTTTTGTTGCTCAGGACCGAATCGAGACCACACCAGCCATGCCACGCACATTCCCGCTCGACAAGACCCGCAACATCGGGATCATGGCGCACATCGACGCCGGCAAGACGACGACGACCGAGCGCATCCTCTATTACACGGGCCGCACCTACAAGATCGGCGAGGTGCACGAGGGCGCAGCCACGATGGACTGGATGGAGCAGGAGCAGGAGCGCGGCATCACGATCACCTCGGCCGCCACGACCTGCGAGTGGAAGGGCCATCGGATCAACATCATCGACACGCCGGGTCACGTCGACTTCACCGTCGAGGTCGAGCGCTCGCTGCGCGTGCTCGACGGCGCGATCGCGCTCTTCGACTCGGTCGCCGGCGTCGAGCCCCAGTCTGAGACCGTCTGGCGCCAGGCCGACAAGTACGCCGTTCCGCGGATCGCGTTCATCAACAAGATGGACCGCATCGGCGCGGACTTCGCCGGCTCGCTCAAGACGATGGAGACGCGCCTGGGCGCGAACGCCGTGCCGGTCCAGCTCCCGATGGGGGCAGAGTCCGAGTTCAAGGGCATCATCGACCTGCTCGGCATGAAGGCGATCGTCTACAAGGACGACCTCGGCAAGGAACAGGACGTCATCGACATCCCCGAGCAGTACCAGGAGGCCGCCGACGAGGCGCGGGAGCACCTGCTCAACCAGCTTTCGGACCTCGACGACGAGATCGCCGAGCTCTTCCTCGACGAGGACGACATCCCGGTCGAGACGCTCAAGGCGGCCCTCCGCCGTGCGACCCTCTCAATCGAGATCACGCCGGTCATGTGCGGCTCGGCGTTCAAGAACAAGGGTGTGCAGCCGCTGCTGGACGCGGTGCTCGACTACCTGCCCTCGCCGCTGGAGGTTAAGCCGATCGAGGGCGTCCTCGTGGACCGCCACGGCGATGACGGCGAGCCGATCGTGCTGCGTCCCGACGACGCCGATCCGTTCGCCGCGCTCGGCTTCAAGATCATGGCCGACCCATTCGTCGGCAAGCTCACGTACTTCCGTGTCTACTCCGGCTCGCTCAAGGCCGGGTCCAAGGTCCTCAACGTCTCGACGGGCCGCACGGAGCGCATCGGGCGCATCCTGATCATGCACGCCAACGATCGCGAGGAGGTCGGCGAGGTCTACGCGGGCGACATCGCCGCGGCGGTCGGCATCAAGCAGATCGTCACAGGCGACACGCTCTGCGATCCCGCTCGTCCCGTGAAGCTCGAGATGATCGACTTCCCCGAGCCCGTCATCAAGGTCGCCGTCGAGCCCAAGACGAAGATCGACCAGGAGAAGATGTCCGTCGCCCTCGCCCGCCTGGCCGAGGAGGACCCGACCTTCCAGGTGCAGACCAACGAGGAGACCGGGCAGGTCGAGATCTCCGGCATGGGCGAGCTGCACCTCGAGATCCTCGTCGACCGGATGAAGCGCGAGTACAAGGTCGAGGCGAACGTTGGGCGCCCGCAGGTCTCCTACCGCGAGACGATCCGCGGCACCGCGCACAAGGTCGAGGGGCGCTTCGTCAAGCAGACGGGCGGCTCGGGCCAGTTCGGCATCGTGTACATCGACATGGAGCCGGCGCCCGGCGAGGGCTTTGACTTCGTCTCGAAGATCAAGGGCGGCTCCGTGCCGAGCGAGTTCATCCCCGCCGTCGAGAAGGGCGTCGAGGAGGCGCTGGTGACCGGCGTCAAGGCCGGCTACCCGATGGTCGACATTCGCGTCACGCTCGTCGACGGCAAGTACCACGACACGGACTCGTCGGAGATCGCGTTCAAGGTCGCCGGCTCGCTAGCCTTCAAGGAAGCTGCGCGCAGGGCCAAGCCGGTCCTGCTCGAGCCGGTGTTCGCGGTCGAGGTCGTGACCCCCGAGGACTTCCTCGGCGAGGTCATCGGCGACCTCAACCGCAGGCGCGGGCGCATAGAGGGGCAGGAGCGGCGCGGCAACGCGCTCGCCGTCACCGGCCGCGTCCCGCTGAGTGAGATGTTCGGGTACGTCAACGACCTACGATCCAACACCCAGGGTCGCGCGAGCTACACGATGCAGTTCGACGGCTATGAGGAAGTGCCGCCGAACATCGCCGAAAAGGTCGTCGAGCACCGCATGGGAGAGCCGAAGGCCGCCTGACCGCGTTGATCGAGTCCCCCGAGCAGCAGATTCGATAGTTTCATCCAGTTCATCACAGACGTAGAGGAGCGAACAGAAAGTGGCAAAGGAGAAGTTCGATCGCGACAAGCCGCACGTCAACGTCGGCACGATTGGTCACATCGACCACGGCAAGACGACGCTCACGGCAGCGATCACGAAGGTGCTCGCCGAACACGGCGGTGGCACGGTCATGAGCTTCGACGAGATCGACAACGCTCCCGAGGAGAAGGCGCGCGGCATCACGATCGCCACCTCGCACGTCGAGTACTCGACCGACAACCGCCATTACGCGCACGTCGACTGCCCGGGGCACGCCGACTACATCAAGAACATGATCACCGGCGCCGCGCAGATGGACGGCGCGATACTCGTCGTCTCGGCGGCCGACGGCCCGATGCCGCAGACGCGGGAGCACATCCTGCTCGCCAACCAGGTCGGCGTGGAGTACATCGTCGTGTTCCTCAACAAGGCTGACATCGTCGACGACGACGAGCTGCTGGAGCTCGTCGAGCTCGAGGTTCGCGAGCTGCTGAGCTCCTATGACTTCCCCGGCGACGACATCCCGTTCATCATCGGCTCCGCGACGCAGGCGCTCGCGGGCGACGAAGACGCCAAGGCCAAGATCATGGAGCTGGCCGAGGCGCTCGACAGCTACATCCCCCAGCCCGCGCGCGACCTCGACAAGCCGTTCCTCATGCCGGTCGAGGACGTCTTCTCGATCACCGGCCGCGGCACCGTCGCGACCGGCCGTATCGAGCAGGGCGTCGTCCACACCGGCGACACCGTCGAGATCGTGGGCATCAAGCCCTCCAGCTCGACGGTCGTCACCGGCGTGGAGATGTTCCGCAAGATCCTCGACGAGGGCCGGGCCGGCGACAACGTCGGCTGCCTGCTGCGTGGCACCAAGCGCGAGGACATCGAGCGCGGCCAGGTGCTCTGCAAGCCCAAGTCGATCACGCCGCACACGAAATTCAAGTCCGAGGTCTACGTCCTGAAGAAGGAGGAGGGTGGCCGCCACACGCCGTTCTTCACGGGCTACCGGCCACAGTTCTACTTCCGCACGACGGACGTCACCGGGTCGGCACATTTGCCCGAGGGCGTCGAGATGGTCATGCCCGGCGACAACGTCCAGATGGAGATCGAGCTCATCCAGCCGATCGCCATGGACGCGGGCCTGCGCTTCGCCATCCGTGAGGGCGGCCGCACGGTCGGCTCCGGCGTCGTCACCGAGATCATCGAGTAAGGAGCACGCGGACCTACAGCACTCCGAGCAGCGGGTCGGCCCATCGGGGCGGGCCCGCTTCTCCGCGCTCACAGGACCCAAGCACGCAATGGCTACCACCCCCGAAAACAAGATCCGCATCCGCTTGAAGGCCTATGACCATTCGGCCATAGAGACCGCGGCGAAGGAGATCGTCGAGACGGCGACCCGTACCGGGGCGACCGTGTCCGGGCCGGTGCCGTTGCCGACCGAGAAGAACGTCTACTGCGTCATCCGCTCGCCGTTCAAGGACAAGGACTCGCGCGAGCACTTTGAGATCCGCACGCACAAGCGCCTGATCGACATCCACCA
>DASVPU010000242.1:0-1516 GCA_036389475.1 Solirubrobacteraceae bacterium | reverse complement strand
GGGAACGCTCGGCGGGGCCTTGGCCACGGTCGAGTCTCAGCACCTGCGCCCGCTGCCGAAGCTGGTGGCGGACGTCAACGGGCCGCTCAACACGATCGCGGTCACGCTGCCTGGCATCGCTGCCAAGGCCCGGCTGGTCGTGCGCAAGGCGACGGGGGGCTAGGCGATGGATCCCGATATCCCCCTGTGGCTCATGGTCATCGTCTTGGCGGTTGTGATGCCGATCCTCGCGGGGCTCCTGATCGGCGTCCTGAAAGCCGCGACGAGCATCCCGCCCAGGATCGACGCCATCGCCGGCGTCGCTGCCGCCGCGTCGAAGGACCTCGACGCGGTCGTGGTCCTGCTGACGACGCAGAACTACATCAGCCAGATCACTGGCAGCGTCCTCGACTACGGCGGCTCGCTGAACGTCGCCCTCCCGGACTACTAGGAGGCTCGGCATGAAGATTCAGGTACTCATCATCCTGATCGAGGTCGTCCTGATCATCCTCGCGCTCGCGGTGTACCTCATCGCGACGATCATCCAGCTGTTCAAGATCAACGCGGGGCTGGACGTCGTGCTGCCGGCGGTCGGTGAGATCGGCGCAAAGACCGCTCCGATCAACGGAGTGCTCGGCGGGATCGTCAAGAACCTGGTGATGGCTCGCGACGCGCTCGAGGGTCTGCACCTCAAGAAGGCCGGTCCCGACGCCGCGGGGCTCGTGGAGTCGCTGTTCCCCGGCGAGGGCGCGAACTTCCTGCGCCGTGTGGGCAGGTCCGGCAAGGTGGTGAACGTCGGCACGGTCTACACGCGCGGCGTCGGCATCCTCGAGACCCTCGGTCGTGGCGCCCCGGCGCTGACGCGGGGCGAGCGTCCCCGCGACGCGACGGGACGTTCCGTGGCGGCGGCGCCGCCAGCAGCGCAAAGGAGCGAGTCCGAGGGCGGCAATCGACCGTCCGCGGCACCTCCGGCCGCGCCGCCACCACCACCCGCGAACAGGATCACCTCTGCAAAGGGCACCCGACCGTGGGAGCGCTGAGCTAGTACCGCTACTCCGAGAGTCCGGCTGCGGCCGGACTCTCGCGGTACTCGCTCGAGGTCGCCGTGAATCGCAAGTGGATGGTCGTTGGCGCTCTGGCGGCCATCCTTGCGCTCGCTGGCGGCGTGTTCCTCGGGCGCAAGGTGATCGAGGGCAAGACGCCGAAGCCGTCGCCGCCGCAGAAAGACGTCCCGCGTTTGCCTGGCTGCGCGGCGGATACGCCGTGAGGTTGGGAATAATGCTCAGCACGGTGAGCCTGTTCGCGCTCACCATCGGTGGGCACACTCACTAGTAGTGGTCCACTAGCTCATCGGCCTCTCGGCCCGCCCCAGGCCGGGCGTATCTGCCATCCGGGCCACCGGAGGAGTGGTCTGGTTCGCCACTGTGGACACAGCACCTGCCATGAATAGTGCTCGCGGCAGCGGTTCATGGTGCGTTCACATTGGCGACCAGAACGGGAAACGATCGGCATCTAGCGTCGTGCGCATTGCAAGTGT
>DASVPU010000241.1:0-2057 GCA_036389475.1 Solirubrobacteraceae bacterium | reverse complement strand
CTAGTGGTCACTCCGGCAAGTTGTCTGCCGGTTGCAGGAATCGATGGTTGTGCAGGCGAATTGCCATGTCGTCCGGGTTCGGTGACGATGGGAGCGGCGATGGCAGCGCACGCGAAGCGGATCGAGATCGTGGCCGAGGATCGGCCGGTGCTGGAGAAGTGGGCGGGGGCGAGGGCGACTGAGCGGCGTTTGGTCGATCGCGCCCGGATCGTGCTGATGGCGGGTGAGGGCCGGCCGGCGAGCGAGATCGCCGAGCACGTCGGGTGCTCGCTGCCGACGGTCAAGACGTGGCGCGCACGCTATGAGCGCGATCGCCTGGATGGGCTCAGCGATCTGCCCAAGACGGGGCGGCCGCTGACCTACGGCCAAGACGTCCGCGCGCGGTTGATCGCGCTGGCCTGCACACGTCCGCCGGACACTGCCGAGGGCGTCAGGCGCGAGCGTTGGACGCATCGTGAGTTGGCCGAGCGGACGGGGATGTCTGAGTCCCAGGCGCACGAGATTCTGCGCGCTGCCGACGTGCGTCCGCACCTGACCGAGTATTGGGTGATGAGCGAGCTTGGCCCCGACTTCGACGCCCAGGCGGCCGAGGTCTGCGGCCTGTACGTCGATCCGCCGACCAACGCGATCGTCGTGTCGATCGACGAGAAGACGTCGATCGCGGCACGCCAGCCCGCCCGTCGCGACGTGCTCGCCAAGCCCGGCCAGCCGACGCGCCGCGACAGCGAGTACATCCGTAACGGCACCACCAACCTGTTCGCCGCGCTGCAGGTGCACTCCGGCACGGTTGCCGGGATGACCGCTGCGACACGCAACCAGTGGGACTTCATCGCGTTCCTCGATCAGCTCGAGACAGAGATCCCAGCCGGGCAGCGCGTCATCGCCGTGCTCGACAACCTCTCGACCCATAAGACGCAGGCCGTGCAGGCCTGGCTCGATCAGCACCCGCGCTGGCAGATGGTGTTCACGCCCAAGCACGCCTCGTGGCTCAATCAGGTCGAGCTCTTCTTCTCGATCCTCACCCGCCGGCTGCTCAAACACGGTCAGTTCAGCGGTCCCGACGACCTCGCCACGCAAATGCTGGCCTACGTCGAGCATCACAACCTGACCGCCCGCCCGTTCGCGTGGACGTACACCGGCAAAGTGCTCGCCGCATGAGACAAACAACTAACCGGACCCACCACTAGGAGCCGCCCGCGCACGCCGCGAACAGCACCGCGCTCAGCGAGCCGAGCGTGTAGCGGACGTACTTGGTGGCACCGACGAGCTGGCGAGCCGACTGGGTCATGACGAACTCCTTTTGGATGTGAGGGATGTCGTTACTGCCTGACCCTCACCAGGACGCCCGCGGCCGCACGCTTATTCCCGCCGCCGATCTCCTTGTGATCGGCCGCGGCGGCGCGGGACCGTCGGTCGATGGCCGGGCGGCCTGTGCTGCTGGCGCTGCGGTGGTGGTCGGCGTGTACGGCTCGTCGCGGTAGCGGTAGCCGAGCAGGACCCAGCCGTAGATCGCGTAGGAGCCGCCGCCCGGCGTCGCGCCGCGGACCTTCGCGTAGGCGAAGTCGACGTGGCCGTTGCGCGCGCCGGCACGGTCGAACGCGGCGAGCGTCAGGCGCTCGCCGCGGCAGAGCGCGAGCGGCACGCCGGCGGGCAGGACGGCCTTGACGATGCCGCCGCCCGGCAGCAGGCCGCGCGTCGTGCGCGGCAGGTTCCAGAGCAGGTAGTCGTAGTGCGTCGGCGGCCGCCCCGCCGAGGCGTACGTGGCGCCGGGATCGCCGTAGTTCGACCAGCGCGCGCCGTCGCCGCCGGAGCGCCCGGCGTTGCGCCGGCGGCGCAGCTCGGCGGGCGTCTTGTAGAACATCCGCCGCAGCGTCCGGCCGACGTGCTGCGGGGCGTTGCGGACCGGCTCGTCGCAGCCCGCGACGGCGGCGCCGTTGCCGTTACGCGCGGACACCGGCAGCAGGCCGACGCGGCCGCGCAGCGCCCGCGCGGGCACATGCACCGTCGCCTGGCGCACGGCGCACGGCAGCGCGCAGCCGCCGCGGCGCACGTACGTG
>DASVPU010000240.1:0-6514 GCA_036389475.1 Solirubrobacteraceae bacterium | reverse complement strand
CCTGGGAACAGCAGCCGCGCGCCTGCTGAACCTGACGCCAAGATCAGCCGGCCTCACCCGCTTTCGCAGCTACATGCACCGGCCCTACGAGCAGGTTGGGCCGACCACGCTGCCTGACTTCTACATGCCCTACACCGCGCGTATCAACCCCAACTGTGACCAGGTGCGCCTGAACATCATCGAATGGTGCCGCACGATGGGGATGCTGGAAGCGCTTCCAAACGTGCCCGGCGCCCGCATCTGGACCGGCGAGCAGCTCGCCGACTTCGACTTCGGCGAGGCGACGGCCCGCTTCTATCCGGAGGCGACGGGCGACGAGCTGGATGCCGCAACGCGCTGGGTGGTGTGGGGAACCTACGCCGACGACTACTTTCCGCGGATTTACGCGACGACGCGCGACCTCGCCGGCGCAAAGGGTTTTGTCGCCCGGATGTCGCTGTTCATGCCGCTGGCCTGCGAGTCGATGCCACCGCCGACCAATCCGGTCGAGGCAGGACTGGCTGACCTGTGGCCGAGCACCGCGGCGCCGATGTCGATGGCCGACAGGCAGGCGTTCCGCGCGGTCGTCGAGAAGACGTTCACCTCCTGGCTGTGGGAGCTGGAGAACCACATCCAGCACCGCATTCCCGACCCCGTCGACTACATCGAGATGCGCCGCACGACGCTCGGCGCGGAGCTGACGATGGAGCTCGGCCGCATCGCGCAGAGCGGCACGCTTCCCGCCGAGCTGTTTGCGACGCGACCGATGATCGAGCTCGAGAACGCGGCACAGGACTACTGCGGCCTCCTGAACGACATCGTCTCCTACCAGAAGGAGATCCAGTACGAAGGCGAGCTGAACAACGCCGTCCTCGTCGTGCAGAACTTCCTCGGCATCGAGCCTGCCCAGGCGGTGCTCGTCGTCTGCGATCTCATGACCCAGCGGATGCGGCAGTTCGAGCACATCCTTGCCACCGAGCTGCCCTTCGTGGCCGACAGCTTCGATCTCGACGACGACGAGCGAGAAGCCCTCGCCGCGAGGGTCGCGTCGATCCAGGACTGGATGGCGGGAATGTTCGACTGGAGTCACCTGAGTGGCCGCTACAAGCCAGATCATGTGCAGCGCAGGTACGCGCCGGACGAGGTCGGCGCCGACGCCGGACCTGTGACGGCCTTCGCGGCGGGCCCGACCGGCCTTGGCACCTCCGCGGCGCGCCTGGTATCAGAGCTTGCGGGGGTCGGGGCCGACGTGGAGTACACACCTGCCCCCGATGGAGGCCGGGCGGTCGTGCGCGTTCCGGCGTAGAGCCTCTGACGGGCCATTAACATCTCTGGGACTCCGTCTCCGAGAACCGAGAGGTGCGACCAGATGGCTGATCTCGAAGCGACAGCAGCGGTGATGCCGACCGGCGGCGATCAGGAGTCGCAGCTCGAGCAGCATCGGGTCGAGCTGACCGGCTACTGCTACCGGATGCTGGGGTCCGCGTTCGAGGCGGAGGACGCTGTGCAGGAGACGATGCTGCGCGCGTGGCGGAGCTTGGATCGCTTCGAGGGTCGTGCGGCACTCAAGTCGTGGCTGTATCGGATCGCGACGAACGTTTGCCTCACGATGCTCGACGGGCGCGGGCGCCGTGCCCGTCCGATGGATCTCAGTCCCGCGAGCACGGTCGACGGGGCACTAACGACGCTTCCGGAGGCAACGTGGCTGGAGCCGATTCCCGACGGCCGCGTCCTTCCCGCTGACGGCGATCCCGCCGAGCTGGCGATGTCGCGCGAGACGCTTCGCCTCGCGTTCGTGGCCGCGCTGCAGCACCTCCCGGCCCGTCAGCGCGCGGTGTTGATCCTGCGGGAGGTCCTGCGCTGGAAGGCCAGCGAGGTCGCCGAGCTGCTGGGCACCAGCGTCGCCTCCGTCAACAGCGCGCTTCAGCGCGCGCGATCGACACTGTCGGCGAGCAACGTAGCTGTCACCGATCCGGTCCCGCCGATGGACGAGGCTGACCGTGCGCTTCTGGCGCGATACGTCGACGCCTTCGAGCAGTTCGACATCGACGCGCTCGTGGCGCTGCTGCACGAAGAGGCAACGCTCTCGATGCCGCCGTACGAGCTGTGGCTGCGCGGGCAGCTCGATCTGCGCAGCTGGTTCCTCGGGACCGGAAAGCATTGTCGCGGTTCGCGGCTTGTGCCGGTCATGGCCAATGGCTCGCCGGCGTTCGGGCAGTACCGGCCGAGCGGCCCCGGAGGCAGCCATGAACCGTGGGCGTTGCAGGTCATCGAGACCTCAGGGGACCGCGTCCTCGCGATCAACTCGTTCCTCGACACGGCGCGGCTGTTCCCGCTCTTCGGGCTGGCGCTGAAGCTCGAGTCCTAGATGGTTGATTCCTAATTCGCGTGCATGCGGGGGCAGGTCAGGGCGGATGCCGGGCGCCGCACGGATGCAAAGCAGGTACCGGTAGTACCGGCGAGCGTGCGGGTGGCGATCCGGCGCCGATCCTGGCCTGTCATCCGCGGTGCGCGAATTTGGAATCAACCATCTAGCCCGGGAGTTGTAGGCAGGACATCCTCCAGGCCGGCGAACGCGAGCAGCTGAGCGAGCTCGCGCGACACGCGACGCAGCCGGATCTGGCTTCCGAAGCGGCACGCGGTGAGCTGCAGGCGGGCCAGCGCATCGACGGTGACGGCGTCCGCGTGCACGGCGCCGACATCGCAGATGACGATCTCGGCATCGCAACGGGTCAGCAGGACGCGAAGGCGCTCGCAGAGCTCCGGCACATCGCCCGCAGCGATCGCGCCGGCGATGACCAGGGCGGCTCTGCTCCGTCCGGGCTGCGGTGGCGGCGACATCAGAGTGTCGTCCATGTCCTTGATCCTCCGGATCGCCGGGATGTTTCAACTCAGACCGGCGGAAGGCCAGGAACTCATCGCTTGCCGAGGTCGTCTGCGAGTTGCAGCGCGTTGGGTCAGAACGCGCAGTCAGCGGCGGGCGTCACGTCCGCACGCATGTTGCGCGACATCATCCGCAGCGCGGCATCGGCCAGCTCGGGATCGATGTGCGCAACGGCATCGACCGGCACGGCGACGCTCAAGTCACGCACGTACGCGTCGAGCGCGCTGTAGAGGATGCACTGCTCCGTCACTTGGCCGCAGAGCATGATGCGCGAGACGTCGAGCTGGCGCAGGAGGAACTCCAGCGGCGTCTCGTAGAAGACCGAGTGACGGGCCTTGATGACGAAGCTCGCGTCGGGCGGGGGCCGCAGCGGCTCGACGAGCTCGGGGTGGCGACCCTCGTGCAGCGCGATGTCGACCAGCTCTCCGGAGGACGAGTTCCAGTGACCATAGTTGTCGTTGACGTAGATGACCGGAATCTCCTCGTCGCGGGCGCGCTGGACGAGGTGCGCGATCTGCGGCACCGCGGCCGCCATGCTCTGCGCGAGGCGGTCGGCGTCCTCGTGGTCGTAGGAGTTGAGCACGTCCACGACGACGAGCGCGGTTCTGTCGGCTTGGTCTGGCACGCAGCCGCACGTACCCGGCGAAACTGTCGCGAACACCATTCACGCTAACCGGTTTGGGCACGTCCCGCCGAGGCCTTGACGTCCCGCCGAGGCGTTGAGCACGCGCGCGTGCGTGCCCGGCTGCCCGGGTAGTCCCAAATTGCCGCCGAGCGATTCAGATCGAAAGGCGCCCGCCATACCCGACGACGACGTTTTCGACGCGACGCCATACCTTCCAGAGCGTCGTTCACTCAGCGCGCTGCGCAGCGCGGCCGCCTGCTGTCGCGGTTGCCCGCTGCACGAGCACGCCACGCAGACCGTGTTCGGCGAGGGGCCCTGCCCGGCTCGGCTGATGCTCGTCGGCGAGGTCCCAGGCGATCAGGAGGACCGCGCCGGCCGCGTCTTCGTCGGACCCGCCGGACGGGAGCTCGACCGCGCACTGCAGAGCGTCGGCATCGCACGCGACGACGCGTACGTGACGAATGCGGTCAAGCACTTCAAGTTCGAGGAGCGCGGGAAGCGGCGCATCCATCAGAAGCCCAGCCGGTGGGAGGTCCGCGCATGTAACCCGTGGCTGCGCGCCGAGCTTGACCTCGTACGACCTGAAGCACTTGTGGTGCTCGGTGCGACCGCCGGCCAAGCCCTGCTCGGCCCTGGCTTCAAGGTCGGCGAGGCTCGCGGGCGACCGATCGACAACGACCTCGCCGAGCTCGTGACCGCAACGGCCCATCCGTCGGCGATCCTTCGTGCTCGCGACGAGGATGCGCGCAACACCATGCGCGCGGCGCTGGCCGCGGATCTTCGTGTCGTCGCGGAGTTCCTCAGCGCGGTCCGGAACTAGTGGTTCGTCCTGTAAGTCCGTGCGCGTTTGGCCGATCCAGACGGGTGCGGACTTGCAGGACGGACCACTAGCTCGGGCGCCGCTCAGCCGAATCCGGCTCAACCCTTGTCGACGCTGTCGCGCTTGACGAGCTTGATGAACGTGCTCGGCTCGCCGTCGGCCTTGCGCTCCTGGATGATCGCCGCGAGTTGCTGCTGCTCGAACTTCTCAAACCAGTCGTCCCAGCTGATCTGCTCCAACTCGTCCTCGCCGGCACCGCCGGGGAAGTCGATCCGCAGAATGCCCGGGTCGTTCTCGTCCCCGGTGCCGCGAACGCTCGCGGGCTTACCGTCGTGCCCCTCCGCCCAGCGACGGATCTCGTCATGATCGGTTGTACTCGCTCCTTGGCTGGCTGGCATGAATCCTCTTCTCTTGAACGGTCGTCGTCTCTGTATCGGTTAGGCCATCACCGCTGGAATCGCAAGGCGGGCACCCGCTGTCAGCTTTGAGCAGATCCGGCGTCTGCCTGATCGGTGTGGCCGAGCCGAAGCGACTCGGCTTGGTCGGCAACGTGGCGCAGGTGCGCGATCGTCTGGCGCAGGATCCGTGACACCTGCATCTGGCTGACACCGAAGATGGTGCCGATCTCCGCCTGGGTCATGTCCTCTTCGAATCGAAGTCGCAACATCTCGCGGGCGCGCGGCGAAATCGTCTTGAACAGGCCGTCCAGCTCGGCACGCGTCTCGGCGCGTGCAATGTCCGGATCCTCGCGCCCGAGCGTGTCCTCCAGCGTGGTCGCGTCACCGGGAGCGCCTTGTGGCGCTTGCAGCGAGAGCCCGGTGCGCCCGCAGCGCGCCTGCAGCGCTTCGAGAATCTGTTCCTCGTCGAGACCGGCCGCGCCGGCAAGCTCAGTGGTTGTGGGAGAGCGATCAAGCTGTTGCGTGAGCCGGACGAGCGCTGTCTCGACGCGCAAGGTGAGCTCTTGGACGTCGCGCGGAGGTCGCACGGTCCAGGTGTGGTCACGGAAATGGCGCTTGAGCTCACCGGTGATCGTCGGGACCGCGAACGAGCTGAAAGCGCAGCCCCGAGCCGGGTCATACCGGTCGATCGCTTTCACCAGGGCAACGGAGGCCACCTGGATGAGATCCTCCAGCGGCTCACCGGAACGGTGATAGCGCCGCGCCAGTGAGCGCGCCAGCGGCAGGAACCGCTCGATGAGGGCCGCGCGAGCATGCCGGTCTCCGGAATCCAGCCACGCCCTGAACAGGCGCTGGTCGTCGCGGACGCGCCGCTCGCGAACTGAGCCGTCGGGCGCAGTCCCTTCGCCGATCTGCGCTGCTGTCGCGTCAGGTGTTGCCACGTTCTCCCCCCTTCAAGATCGAGGCTTTTCCTCCCATGAGCGCCATACCCTAGCCGGCAGCGGGCAAAACGACGGTCGAGCCCGCCAGCTATGAAGCAATGCGCGACGGGCCCGTGCAGAGGGCGGCACACTGACCTCGTTCACGCCTACGTCGTGCGTCGACCCCGACAGGTTCTGCCGGGGTCGATTTTGCACGAGTGCTATAGCACCGCCCGCTCAAAGCAAGCGGTGGCGAAAACAAAGCGACTTAGCGGTTCCCCATGTCGCTCGGGGTCTTCGGGTGCTGCTGACGGCTCTCAGGATCGTTGGCATCGTAGTCGGGCTGCTGACCGTAGCCACGCTCGCCGATGTTCGGATCGTCGCCGCGCTCACCCGGAGCGAGGTCCTTGGCACCCTCGCCGACGTCGCGCAGAGGATCGCCGCTCTCTCCTTCACCTCTCAACTCGTCCGGGGTGCCATGCGGGCTCGGATCGCCCTCGCCCGCGTCCGCGGCGGGAGTACCCGTGTCGGGCGTGTCATCCGCGTCCTGACCGGCGAACCCGCCTGACTGGAACGAGCCCTTCTCGTCGGCGCCTTCCGGCAGCCGTGACTTCTGCACGTCGGCTCCACCGGTGTCAACCCCCAGCGAGCCCTCCTCGACATCTTCCAGCCTGCCGCTCTTGTACGCGTGATCAGGCGTGTCCTGTACTCCGGGGCCGCTTGTCTTGCCTTCTTCGTCCGGCATGCTGCCTCTCCTCTCGTTGCGGTGGTGGGTCCGTACCCCGACGCGCCAACTCGTATTCGTCATTGGTGGTTCCATTGCCGCCATGATCGGGTACGGCCTCAGGCACTCGACCACAGGAGGAGAGACATGGCAGACGAGACGCC
>DASVPU010000239.1:0-16871 GCA_036389475.1 Solirubrobacteraceae bacterium | reverse complement strand
CGATGTTTAGCCGGTCGCAATCGATCCGCGTGCCCCTTCGACGCGATCGCGGCTAGAGGATCGCCTTCAGCGCCACTGACAGCAGCGCGACGACGATGCAGACCGCCAGTACGCGCAGCAGGAACGAGAAGGCTGCGTCCTCGGATTCCCAGGGCTTACGCACAGCACAGACGACGCCGCGCTACAGGATGTAGACGGCCGTGTACACGATGACCCACATGACGTCGACGAAGTGCCAGTAGATGCCTGGCACCTCGACGCCGTGGTGGTGCTCGGGCGTGAAGTGTCCCCTGAACGATCGCACCGTGACCATCGTGAGCAGCGTCAACCCCACGAACACGTGCGCGCCGTGCAGGCCCGTCAGTCCGTAGAAGATCGTGCCCTGGGCGTGGTCCTGCGGAGCGAATCCGATGTGGACGTACTCGTTGAGCTGGATGCCGAGAAACGTCGCGCCGAGCAGCGTCGTCAGCAGCATGCCCGCCTTCAGCCCGAAGCGGTTGCCGTTCTTGACCGACGTCTGCGCCCAGTGCATCGTCAGCGACGAGCTGAGCAGGATCGCCGTGTTCATGCCGGCGATGGCGACGGGCAGCTCGAAGCCGTCGAACGGGAACCAGTGGTGGTCGGGAGCCACGAGCCTGATGAAGAAGTAGGCCGTGAAGAAGGCCCCGAAGACCATGATCTCCGAGATGATGAAAAGCAGCATCCCGAGGATCTCGTGCGAGACGCGCGAGCTGCGGTTGGCCGCCGGCGGCCCGTGGTGATCGTCGTGATCGTGATCGTCGTGCTTGCCAAGCGCGATCCCTGCGCTGATTCCCGCCGCCTCCATCAGCGCGCCGCCTCGGCGCCGTCGCGCTCGGCGACGATGTGCTCGACCTCGATGTTCGACGCCTTGCGCACGCGCGAGATGAGGTCGGCGCGCATCCAGCCTGACCGCGTCGCCGGCAGGGTCGAGATGATGACGCGCTCGACGCGGTAGAACTGCAGCGCGTTCATCGTCGCGGTGTAGGGGTCGGGGTCGCCGATCATCCCCGCGACGAGCAGCCCTTCACGGCGCATGCGGTCGACGGTGTTCCCCAGCCTGGCGCGCGCGACCGCCGCCGCCCGCCCGTCCCCGTGCGCCTGCAGCGGCACGATGACGAGGAACAGCATGTCCTTGGACTCCGCGGCGATCTCCTTCATCCGAGCGCGCAGCGTGCCGCGTCCGGCGGTCACGTTGGCGATGACGAGCGTGACCTTGAAGGGCAGCCCGTCGGCATCCATGTCGGAGATGACGTGCGTGACGGGCACGGCCGCGGCATCCTGGATGCGCTCGATCAGGTCCCGCCGCAGCCAGCCCGACGAGGACTGCGGCAGCGTCGAGATGATGACCTCGTCGGGGTGGTACTCGTCGATCGCATCGAGGGTGGCGATATAGGGATCCTCGTCACCGAGCTCGCCGCTGGCGACGACGTCCTCACCGCGCAGGTAGGACAGCGTCAGATCCAGCCGCACCTGAGCGGACTCGCGCACGGCCTCGTCGTAGATGACGTAGCCGGATCGCGGCCGGGTCATCGGGACGACGAGCGTGAAGCTCGTATCCGGCGCCTTTGCGCGCTCCTCCACGAGGTTCAGGAGCTTTGCTCCGCCGATCGTCTGGTTGGCGACGACGAGGATGTGCGGCATCGCCTGCCTACTCCCCATCCTTGCTCAGCGACGCACCCGCATGTGAGCCCGACGCCGTCGCGCCCGCCGGTTGCGGTACCTCGGCGCCGCCCTTCAGGACGCCGTGCACCGCACCGGGCACGCCGTACTCGTAGGGGCCGCCGACGACGGTTGGGACCGCATCGAAGTTGAAGATCGGCGGGGGCGAGGTGACCTGCCACTCGAGCGTCAGGGCGCGCCACGGGTTGTTTCCGGCATGCGGGCCACCGCGCCACGAGGCGATGATGTTGTAGGCGAACAGGAGCGCGCTGAGGCCGAGGAAGAAGCTCATGATCGAGATCGCGAGGTTCCATCCGGCCCATTGCTCGGCGTAGTCGGCGACGCGCCGCGGCATGCCCTGGATGCCGATGACGTGCATCGGAGCGAACGTCAGGTTGAAGAAGATGAACGTCGTCCAGAAGTGCAGCTTGCCCAGGCGCTCGTCGTACATCCGGCCCGTCATCTTCGGGAACCAGTAGTAGACGCCGGCGAAGATCGTGAACAACGATCCGCCGAAGAGCACGTAGTGGATGTGGGCGACGATGAAGTACGTGTCGCTGACGTGGATCGTCACCGGGATGACGGCGAGCATCACGCCCGAGATGCCGCCGAGCGTGAACATCGTCAGGAAGCCCAGCGCGAACAGCATCGGCGTGTCGAGATGCAGCACGCCGCGCCACAGCGTCGCCAGCCACGAGAAGATCTTGATGCCCGTCGGCACCGCGATGATCGCGGTCGTGATCATCATCGGGATCCGGATCCAGTCCTGCATGCCCGAGACGAACATGTGGTGCGCCCAGACCGTGAAGCCCAGCACGACGATCGCCAGCAGCGAGAAAGCCATCATCCGGTAGCCGAAGATCGGCTTGCGGGATTTCACCGCCAGGATCTCCGAGACGATCCCGAAGCCGGGCAGCATCATGATGTACACCGCCGGGTGGGAGTAGAACCAGAAGATGTGCTGGTACATCAGCACGTCGCCACCGCCGGCGGGCTCGAAGAAGTTGAAGCCCAGCGAGCGGTCGAACAGCACCATGAACTGCGAGACGGCGATGAACGGCGTCGCGATGACGACGAGCAGCGACGTTGAGAAGTTCGCCCACACGAGCAGCGGCATCCGGAAGAAGCTCATCCCGGGAGCGCGCATCGTGATGATGGTCACCAGGAAGTTCAGCGCGGTCGCGATCGACGAGGCACCGGCGAACTGCACGCCGATCGTGAAGAACACCTGCCCCTCGGGCGCCGTCACCGAGAGCGGGGAGTAGGCCGTCCAGCCGCTGGCGAACGAGCCGCCGGGCGCGCCGAAGGACATGAGCATCATGATCCCGGCGAGCGGCAGCATCCAGAACGACAGCGCGTTCAGCCGCGGGAACGCCATGTCCGGCGCACCGATCATGAGCGGCAGCACGAAGTTCGCCAGCCCCGCGAAGACCGGGATGATGAACAGGAAGATCAGCAGCGATGCGTGGACGCTGAACAGTCCGTTGAACGTGTTCGGATCGACGAACTGGCGGCCGGGCTGGGCGAGCTCTGCGCGCATGAGCATCGCGAACAGGCCGCCCACGAAGAAGAAGAAGAACGAGGTCACGACGTACTGGATGCCGATGACCTTGTGATCGGTGTTGACGCGGAAGTAGTCGCGCCAGGAGTGCGCGCCGTGACCGGAGTGATCCTCGGGCAGCGTCTTCTTGCCGGCCGCCCAGTAGAACCAGTAGCTGAAGGCGCCGAGGCCGACGAGGAAGCCCAACGGCGCGCTGAACAGCGCCAGCTCCAGGACCGCGGTGCCCTTCAGCACGGGGTCCAGCCCATACCACGTACGGAACACGAAGATGATGCCGTACGCGAGCGCGACACCATAGGCCGTGAACAGGAAGGCCCTGTACATGCCCGGTCCGCGGAACTTGGCGACCATCTAGCGCTTCCTCCTCATCCGTCTACTCACTTCCCGGCTGCCTGGCTGAGGTACTTCACCAGAGCGTCGAGCTCCTTCGGCGAGAGGGTATCGCCGTAGTTCTTCGGCATGATCCCCGGCTGGAATCCTGGCGCGATCTTGGCATCCGGCTGGACGATCGACTGCTTGATCTCAGCCGGGCTCATCCCGGGCACGACCTTGTCGAGGTTCGGACCCGTCGTCCCATTCGTGCCGGCGTCTGCGAGCGTGTGGCAGCCGCCGCACGCCGTCGCCGCGCCGTTGCCGTCCGTGAACAGCTTCTTGGGATCCACAGCCGCGCCGCCCGATGCCTTGGCCGGTCCCTTCTGCTCCGCGATCCACGTGTTGAACTGCGCTCGCGAGACGACCTTCGCCCTCGAGCGCATGACCGAATGGCCCAGGCCGCACAACTCGGCGCAGACGACGGGGTAGGTGCCGAGGCGATTGGGCGTCACGCGGTACCTCGTCGCGATCCCAGGCACGGCGTCGATCTTGAGGCGAAACGCCGGGATCCAGAAGTCGTGGATGACGTCAAGCGCCTTGACGTTGAAGCGCACCGGCTGGTTGTTGATCAGGTAGAGCTCGCTGGACTTGACGGGCTTGCCGCCGGGCTGCGGGTACTCGTAGCTCCAGGCGAACTGCTGGCCGGTCACGTTGATGCGCATCTCGCCGGCCTTGGCCTCCTCGATGTCGCGCAGGACGATCCAGGCGTAGGAGCACAGGACGACGAGGATGATCGCGGGGATCGCGGTCCAGATGATCTCGAGCCGCGTGTTGCCGTGGATCGGCGGACCGTCGAGGTTCTCCTCGCCGGGACGCATGCGGAAGTTCTGCACGCTGAACAGGACGATGATCATCACCGTCACGAAGACGGGGACCGACACCCAGATGAGCACGTCGTAGAGATGGTCGATCGCACTGGACTGCGTCGCGGCCTGCTGCGGAAACCAATCGATCGCGAGGCCCGCGGCGATGCCGAACGCCGAAGCGATCAGCCCGTGGATCACCATCCACCCGACCGGCGTGCGCTCCTGGCGCCCTCGTTCCTTGCGCATGCGGCCCGGCATCCTATGGTCTCGGCGCGACGAACGACAATTCAGTACCGGGCGCCGCGCGCCTCGTCGTTCGCCGGTGGCGCTGGGTCCGCCGCCCATCAAGGCTCGCTACGGACGTTCGCCCTGCCGAGAAGCCGCGCGGCCCCGCGCGGCGAAGCAAATCAGGCTGCTACGCGCGTGTCCGTGCGAAAGCGACGGGTGTCACGAAAGGCTGACGGCGCCAGCCCGTGGTGGCGGCGAAAGGCCTTCGCGAACTGAGCCGGCTGGCGGTAGCCGACGCGCTGGGCCACCTCGCGGACGGTCAGCCCGCGCGAGGTGAGCAGCTCGGCCGCACGTTCCATGCGGACCGCGGTGAGGTGCTCTCGAAACGTCGTGTCGCCGATCTCGGCGTACGAGCGCTGCAACTGACGCCTCGACGAGGCAACGCGGCGCGCGATCTCGTCGAGCGACAGGTCAGAGCCGTATTCGGCCTCGACGATTGCCACGGCATCACGGAACAGGCTCGTGCGATGACGGACCGTGGCCGGGCGCTGAAGTGGAAGATCCATGCTCATGCTTACGTCGCTCTACCCGCGTGGGGGTAAGCGCGTCGCTCGATATTGCCTAAATCTGGCGCGTACGCACTCCGGTAGACCCGCGGAGCGGCCCTTTGGACTGACCGAACGACGAGTAGACGACTGTCTAGTGCTCGTCGAGCTCAGGTGGGAGGGCGCCGATGTCACGCCGCGTGTCGGCGATCCAGCGGACGATGATCCAGATCGACATGACGGCGCCGGCGATGATGAACGGGAGGCCGAGCGTCACGCCAAGCAGCGTGAGCGTCAGGCTGAAGGCGAGTAGGACCGGCTGCAGGCTCGGTCCCGGAAGATGGATCTCCTCGCCGGTGGGCGGGACATCCGGATTCAGCGGGCTCACGACACGTAGATGCTGGCCGCTACGAACGTCATGCCGAACATGAAGAAGCAGACGACCGCAGCGAGGAGCCCGGAGCGGACGTTCTTGCGTGCGAGCTTCTGATCCATCGACGGGGCGGAGTCTACGTCACACGTGCGCGTCGAGGACCATCGCCGCGAACAGCAGCGCGAGGTATGCGAGCGAGAAGAGGTACAGGCGTAGCGCGGTGCGGCGGTCGGCGCGGCGATACAGGACGTAGGCGCCGCCGATGAATGCAGCACCGAGCACGAGCGACGAGACCAGGTAGACGTTGCCCAGGCCGCCGGCACAGAACGGCAGCTGGCTGACCGCGTACAGCAGCACGGAGTACAGGAGGATCTGCTTGCGGGTCTCGTTCTCGCCGCGCACGACCGGCAGCATCGGCACGCCGACGCGCTCGTACTCGTCCTTCATGAGCAGCGACAGCGCCCAGAAGTGTGGCGGCGTCCAGAAGAACACGATCGCGAAGAGATAGACTGGCAGTCCCGTCAACCCACCCGTCACCGCGGCCCAACCGACCAGCGGCGGCACCGCGCCGGCGGCACCGCCGATGACGATGTTCTGCGGCGTACGGCGCTTGAGCCAGATTGTGTAGACGAAGACATAGCCCACGAAGCCCGACAGCGCCAGCGATGCCGCCAGCAGGTTCACCGCCGTGCCCAGCAGCAGGAACGACAGCCCGCAGAGCACGATCCCGAAGATCAGCGCGGCGCGCGGTGACACGCGACCCGACGCCACCGGCCGGTTGGCGGTGCGCGGCATGAGCGCGTCGATGTCGCGGTCGAAGTAGTGGTTCACCGCGCCCGCCGCGCCGGCCGACAGGTAGCCGCCGAGCACGGTGATCGCAATGAGGCCCAGTGAGGGGTCGCCGGCGATCGCCATCGTGCAGACCGTCGTGAGCAGCAGCAGCGACTGGACCTTCGGCTTCGTCAGCTCGACGTAGTCGCAGATGACTTGGCGCGCGCCGCCGGAGTCGGCGGCCGGCTGCAGCGCTGTGGCACGGGAGGCTTGCATGATCCAAGCGCCTCTCAGCGACGCGGCTCGGGCGGGAGCTCCGGGCCCGCGCCGGCCTGCCGCGCCACCTGGCGGCGGATGTCCTTCATCGGCTCAACCGAGCGCACGCGCGGGATGACGTCGAAGTTGTTCACAGGCGGTGGCGAGGGCGTGAACCACTCCAGCGTGTTGGCCTTCCACGGATCGGGCCCGGCGTTGACGCCCTTGCGATAGGAGCGCACGACGTTGAGCACGGTCAGTCCGATGCCGAGCGCGAGGATGAACGAGCCGATTGTCGAGATCAGGTTGTAGAGCCCGAGGTTGCCGACGTCGGGGTACTCGTAGACGCGCCGCGGCATGCCGTCCAGCCCGATCGAGTGCTGGATGAGGAACGTCACGTTGAAGCCGATGTACATCAGCGCGAAGGACCACTTGCCGACGGCCTCGCTGAGCATCCGGCCCGTGATCTTCGGGAACCAGTAGTAGATCCCGGCGAAGATCGCGAACACAGAGCCGCCGACGAGCACGTAGTGCAGGTGCGCGACGACGAAGTACGTGTCGGTGAGCTGCCAGTCGACCGGGAAGACCGCGAGGAACACGCCCGTGATGCCGCCGATGAGGAAGACCGAGATGAAGCCGACGGCGAAGATCAGGGGCGTCTTGAACTCGACCGTCCCTCGCCACAGCGTCGCGACCCAGTTGAAGATCTTCACGCCCGTCGGTATGGCGATCAAGAACGAGCTGATCATGAAGAACACGAGGACGATCGTCGCGCTCGGCGTGGAGAACATGTGGTGCGCCCACACGAGCAGCGCGAGGAAGGCGATGACGACCGTCGCCGCGGCGATCGCCTTGTAGCCGAAGATCGGCTTGCGCGCGAAGACCGGCAGGACCTCGGAGATGATCCCGAAGCCCGGCAGGATCATGATGTAGACCTCGGGGTGTCCGAAGAACCAGAACAGGTGCTGCCACAGCAGCGGATCACCGCCCTGCCCCTGGTCGAAGAAGCCGGTTCCGAAGTGGCGGTCGGTCAGCAGCAGCGTCACCGCCCCCGCGATCACCGGCAGCGCGAGGATCAGCAGGATCGCGTACACGAGCAGCGTCCAGACGAACAGCGGCAGGCGGCCCCAGCCCATGCCGGGCGCGCGCATGTTCGCGATCGTCGCGTAGAAGTTGATCGCGCCGGCCAGCGACGAGATGCCGGTGAGGTGGATCAGGTAGATCCAGGCGTCGATCCCTCCGTTGGAGGAGTACGAGCCGCTGCTCAGCGGGGCGTACGAGGTCCAGCCTGCCTCCGGTGGGCTGAAGAACAGCGACCCGTAGAAGACGATGCCTCCGAACAGCAGCAGCCAGTACGACAGCGCGTTGAGCTTCGGGAAAGCCATGTCCCGCGCCCCGATCATCAGCGGCAGGAAGTAGTTGCCGAAGCCGGCCATGATCGGCACGACGAAGAGGAAGATCATCGTCGTGCCGTGCAGCGTGAACAGTGAGTTGTACGTCGACGGCGTCAGGAACGTGTTGTCGGGCGCGCCGAGCTGGATGCGCATGAGCAGCGCCTCGACGCCGCCCAGGATGAAGAAGACGAAGGTCGTGACGAGGTAGAGGATCCCGATGCGCTTGTGGTCGGTGGTCGTGACCCACGAGACCCAGCCGGTCGGCTCAGGCTCGACGCGGTGGGCGGTGATCTCGGGGATCCGGACGGCGGTGTCGGTGGCTGCCATCACACGTACCTCTAGTTCGCGCCCTTCGGCGGTGAGGTGTCGATCTGCTTGCGCAGCCGCTGCGCCAATTCATCCGCCGCCTGGATCTCGCGCTTCTTGGTTTGCAGCCAGGTTTTGAACTGCGCCGGCTCGATCGCGCGCACGCGAGCCACCATGTCGGGGTGATTGCGCCCACACAGCTCAGCGCACTGGCCCCGGTAGACGCCCGGCTTCGGGATCTTGAACCAGGTGAAGTTCTTGTGCCCGGGCACGGCGTCGAACTTGCCGCCGAGCTGCGGGATCCACCACGAGTGCGCGACGTCCTGGGCCACGATCTCCAGCGTGACGGTGGTCTTCGTCGGCACGATCATGTCGTCATAGGAGAAGACGTTGTTGAGCGTGTTGTCGTCGGCGTCTGGATAGGTGTAGCGCCAGGCGTAGCGCTGGCCGTTGACGGTGATGTTCAGTGCCTTGCCGTTGGGCGTCCGCGGCTGGAAGGCCGATGCGTCGGAGACGTTCTCGACGACCGCGGTCGGGAAGCCGTCGGCATCGGAGTTGGGCGGATTGCGGATGTCGTCGAGCATGACGAAGGTCACGACCGCAAGCACGACGAGGATCACGGCTGCGCCGACCGTCCAACCGACCTCCAGGCGCGTGTTGCCGCGGATCTGGGCCGGTACGGCGTCCTTGCGCGCGCGGAACTTCACGAGCGAGTAGCCCAGCGCTCCCTCCACGCCGACGAAGACCACCACGGCGACCGCGAGGATGATCTTGTACAGCGTGTCGATGCTGCCGGCCTGGGGCGACCCGCCGGATTCAGGCGTGAGCACGTCCGCCGGCGCGCCCGCGGCCAGCGCGAGCATGCCCGCGACAGCCGCGAGGAGCGTCAGCGCAAAGACGCGGCGCTGGAATCGGGGGCGTAGGGGTGTCAAGGCGGCGGCATTCTATTCATGCGGCCGCGATACACCGCCGTCGCCATCCGCAAGGCTCAGGCATTCGAATGCTGCGACTACGCCCCCTCGAAGTTCGGGTGGCGCTTCTGGACGAACGCAGTCACCCCTTCGAGGAAATCGCCGGACCGCGCCATCTCCTGCTGGATGCGGGCCTCGACCTCGAGCTGCTCCTCCAGGCCGGCATACAACCAGGCGTTGAGCTGTCGCTTCGTGCCGGCGTAGGACTTCGTCGGTCCGGTCGAGAGCCCGTCGAGGAGCTCGTGGACGTAGTCGGGAAACTCGTGATCGGGCAGGACCTCGTTGACAAGTCCCCAGCGCCGCGCCGTCGACGCGGTGATGCGCTCGCCCAGCATCGCCATCTGCGCCGCGCGTCCCGCGCCGGCTCGCGCGCATATGCTCGGCAGCGCGCCGCCGTCGGGGACCAGCCCGATGTTCACGAAGGCGAGCGCGAGATAGGCGGACTCCGCCGCGATGAGCAGATCGCAGGCAAGCGCGAGCGAGCAGCCGATGCCGACTGCCGGGCCATTGATCGCGGCGATGACCGGCTTGGGCATCGTGCGCAGCGTCGTGAGGATCGGGTGGTAGACCGTCGTCAGGGTCGTGTATACGTCGAGGTGGCCTTCCTGCGTGCGCTTGCGAGCGGTCATGTCCTTCAGATCGGCGCCCGAGGAGAATGCGCGGCCGGCGCCCGTGACGCAGACAGCGCGCACGTCGTCGTCCTCCGCGATGTCGCGCACCGCGTCGAACAGCTCGTGTCCGAGCGCGGCGTTCCATGCGTTGAGCGCGTCGGGCCGGTTCAGCCGGATGATCGTGGCGGCGCCGCGGCGTTCGAGCTCGATGGTGTCGTACATGGGCGAGCAGGCTGCTATGGGCGGGGCATGGAGATGGGCTTGACGTTGTAGGCCGTCGCGACGGTCCACTGAGCGTAGACGCGCATCATTGATCGAGTCATCCAGGCCCACCTCCGGCTCGTGATCCGGCGTCTGCGACGCCGGCGCAGCCCCGAAGGGCATCCGCCTGCGCCAGCAGGACTGTCCGGCCATCCGTTTGCCGATCGTAACGTGTAGGGAAGCTACGGTGCATCCAATGGCCCGCCCCGTCATCGGCATCTGCACCCCGCTCGAGCGCGCCCGCTGGGGAGCCTGGGACCTGCCGGCCTTCCTGCTTCCGCGCAGCTACGTCGATGCGGT
The DNA here is from genome assembly GCA_036389475.1 of Solirubrobacteraceae bacterium. GTDB lineage: Bacteria > Actinomycetota > Thermoleophilia > Solirubrobacterales > Solirubrobacteraceae > CADCVQ01. The sequence continues at coordinate 6,437 of DASVPU010000239.1, read as the reverse complement.
CCAGCGCGCTGGTGCAATGGCGCTGCTGCTGGCTCCCGACCCGGAGCTGACAGAGAACCCCGACGAGGTGCTCGACCTTATCGACGGGCTGATGCTTGCCGGGGGAGCCGACATCGAGCCTGCCGCCTACGGCGCCGACGCCCACGCTGAGACGATCGGCAGCGTTCCCGAGCGCGATGCGTTCGAAGTGTCGCTCGTGCGGCGCGCGCTTGAGCGCGATCTGCCGCTGCTTGCGATCTGCCGCGGGATGCAGGTGATGAACATCGCCTACGGCGGCACGCTGCATCAGCATCTGCCCGAGCTGCTGCGCCATGACGAGCACCGGCGCGTGCTCGGCTCCTTCGACGGAGCCGATCACGACGTGCGCCTCGCGCCCGGCTCGCTCGCGGCGCGCGCTGCGGGGGAGGAGCTGCACGCCACCAAGTCCCACCACCACCAGGGAGTCGACCGCGTCGGCGAGGGCCTCGTCGTGACCGGCTGGTCGCAGATCGACGACCTGCCCGAGGCGCTGGAGCTGCAGGGCAACCGCTTCGCGCTCGGTGTCCAGTGGCACCCCGAGGCCGACGAGACGAGCAGGCTCATCGGCGCGCTCGTCAGCGCGGCTGTAGCACAGGGGAAGGGTGTCGGCTGAACCCTGTTGCCCTTTCGCGCCGGGAGAAGGTGCTGCTGCACGCGAACGCGCCAGCTTCCACGCGCGCGCGTGGATACACGCACCGAACGCGCTTGTATTCATCGCTAGGCTTGTGCGACGCGAGTTTCACTCTGATCGGCCAGCGAGTTCGGGACGAGAGGGAAACGTGGGCCGTGCGGGCGGATGCTCTTCGTTTCCCTCCTGCTTTTCGCGCGGCCCGTCCTGAGGAGGGAGGCGAGATCGGAGCTGGCGTTGTCCAGCACGCAGACCGAGCATCCCATCAGCGGCTCGAAGGCAGCCGCGATCTCCAACATGGTCGTGCGCACGATGAGTGAGTACACCGGCCGCGGACCGACCAAGGCGCGGACCTACATCAGCGGCGACCTCGTGACCGTCGTGCTGCAGGACACGCTCACCAAGGGTGAGCGCAGCCTCGTCGATGACGGTCGTCTAGAGCTCGTGCTGAGCACGCGCAAGGCGTTTCAGGGCACGATGCGCCACGACCTGATCGGCGGCGTCGAAGAGATCCTCGGGCGAAAGGTCGTCGCGTTCATGAGCGATAACCACATCGATCCGGATGTCGCCGCCGAGACATTCCTGCTGGCGCCCGACGACTTTAGGCAAGCGGACGATGGCGCGCACGCTGCAGCGAAATAGTCCAGCCCTGCGCTCGTACACCTGCCTGATCTATGTCAAAGCCGCGAGCTGTGCACCACGTCGCAAGCGTCTTGGCTAGGCTTTGGACCCTGGTCTGAGCTCTTTGTGATCGCCGGGGATCAGTCGTTGAGTTGAAGGGCGGGCCGGGACGGGCATTGGACCCGCGCAACAGCTACGACGACTGCGTTTCCGTCGCCGAATGAGCGCGATCGGCTTTCGGCATTGCCGGCGTTGTCGGCTTGCGATCAGGCAGCGCCCGAGCCTGTCGGTCCTGTCAGACTGCCCCGCGGTGCTTGGTGCGTGCGGCGCGCTCGATGTTCGTGTCGCCGCTCGACGCCTTTAAGCTGCACGCCGCCGCTAGCCAACCGCTATCGCAGCGCTTTAATCGGCGTCGCAAGGAGCGAGCCAGCATCCCGCGGTGATCATCGACGCCGTGGAACGTTTCGCAGGCACAAGCGGCGGTAGATTCAGAGGGACCGTCTCGTCGACTCTCTGGAGGCGATGGCCGGTCGCGGATCAGGCGGCGGACGATGGCTCTTGACAGGAGCGTTCGGACACTCCTCATCACGCCCCGTAGGTGTGCTGAAGGGAGGATGTCGTCGTGTCCAGCGTTCGTTGCAGGCACCGTCGCGTGAGCTGGCGCGTCGTCGCGCTGACGAGAGGCTTGTCGCGCGCTGTCACGCCTGACTCGACCGAGTCGAGGAGGCGGCTACCCCTAGAGCAGCCGGATGGTGGTCGGCTGTTGGCGCACTCGTCCTCTCGCCCAAATCGTCATGCCGGCGCAGCTGGACGCCCGCGGTTGGTGCTCGAACGCGCGCGGCGGGAACCGGTCTTGCTGGACGCTTCGCGATGTACGTCTTTAGAAAATGGTAGGTGCAGCGCCGTTGCGGGTAACCGCCGCGATCACCCAGCAGAGGAGCCACGATGTTCTTTCACCACTCGGATCTGGCGTACACGGTGCGCGTCGACAATCCCAACCCAATGTACGCGCGGATGCTGCAACAGGCGATCGGTGGGCCGGAGGGCGAGCTCCGCGTGATGTCGCAGTACATGTTCCAGGGCTTTAACGCGCGCGGGCCGACGCGCTACCGAGACATGTTGCTGTCAACCGCTACAGAGGAGATAGGACATGTCGAGGTGCTCGCCACGGCGGTGTGCATGAACCTTGAGGGCGCCAAGGCGCAGGTCGTCGACCAGGTCGCAACCAACCCGATGATCGCCGCGCGTATGGGCGGCATTGACCCGCGCCACTTTCTGTCGACCGGCGGCGGCGCTACGCCTGCGGACTCAAACGGCGTTCCGTTTTCCGCGGGATATGTGGACGCGGGCGGAAACCTGCGGGCGGACATGCGCGCGAACGTCGCCGCCGAAGCGATTGGGCGCACGCTCGCTACGCGACTGTATGAGGCGACCGACGATCCGGGCATGAAGGACATGTGGCGCTTCTTGATCGCGCGCGACACGATGCATCAGCAGCAGTGGCTGGCCGTGCTGGAGGAGCTCGAAGATCCGGCGAACGCCCCCGGTGATTTCGAGAACGAGGATCAGTTCGCCACGATCGCTTACGGATTCTTCAACCATGCTGATGTCGAGCCGCCGGCCGACGCCGCATGGACCAGCGGCCCGTCCCTGGACGGCAAGGGAACGTTCCATGTCGTCGATCCGCGCTCGATCGCGGCGCCGCGGCCCGAGCTACAACCAGTGCCCCAGGACATGCACCGGGGTCCGGAGGCCACGTTGGCGCACGAGAAAGGCAGCAACGGCGCCAGCACGCCCGGTCTGTTGACCCAGCTGCGCGAGATGCTCAAAAGCTGATGGTCACGATCACCGAGCCTGTCATGGATCAGACCAGCACATAACATCGGCAGCGAACGAGGCTCTGCGTTCTGTCGAGCACCTGCCCCACATCAACAGGAGTAACTCGCCTCGTTCGCGCTTGCGGCGAGCGTGACGAGCACATCAACGAACGGACTCCCGCCCTGCGATCGCGTGACAGGCAGGCTTCATCACCTACCGTGATCCTCGGGCGGGACGTCCGGTCTATCGCTTGCTGGCGCGGTCCTTGTCGCTGCGTACCTTGAGCACCGGCCCGAAGCGCCTGCCGATGCCGCGCAGGACATACCCGTCTCGTCCATAGGAATAGCGCACGATCGGCGCCAACAGCCGCACGAGGCTAGGTGTGAGCTGGCGGCGCCGGCGCTGATAACGTCTCATACTTCTCTCATACGCGCCGGTGCTCGGTAAACTGACACGCAAGACGGCGTTTGTGGCGCACCGCACGCCAGCATTACAGTCACCCGGTTTCCGGCGGGCTCCTCCTGCACGCCGATCAGGACTACAGATGTTCCACGCGAGCGGCGATCGTGGTTATAGCTGCAGCCGCACGGTCTCCGCGTGACGCACTGCTGGCTGCGGACCATCTCACCTATCAGGCGCCCTTCCCGACCGTCGCTTGCCCGGCCGGCGATGCACTGTCCGTCGGCGGCGTCCCGGCTGCTGGATCAACGTCAGCACAGCGTTCTTGTCGTGGAGGCGCGGCCACCTTGCGCGACGCTGACGTCGCGCCCGCGTATCGCGTCTGCTGCCGCTACGACGATCTCGCGTATCGATGGTCTTCGGGAAGTGGACGCTCGCTCTGGGACAGCACCGCTAAACGCCGCTCCTGGTGGATCGCGGATGGTCCAGGGTTCTAGCTGTTTCAAGGAAGTCAGAGGTCCCATGAACGCAGAGTTTGCGCGAGCCATCAAAGATCACGCCGCGCCCGCAGATGGCATCCTGAGCGCGATCTCCAATGAGATGGTGCGCAGTTACAAAGAGCAGTTCGGGCGCGGCCCGACGAAGACGCGCACGAAGTGGGCAGGCCGCGACGTCCTCGTCGCCACGCTCGAGAACACGTTCACGCCCGTCGAGCACAGGCTCAGAAAGCTCGCCGAAACACACGCGCCTGCGCGACCTACGCCGGCAGATCCGTGGATCGCGAGGCCGCGGCGGCGCGAAGCGACTGGCTCTGAGTGCGCCGCGCCACCCCCAGCAGCCACTTGGCCAGACGCGGCACGTGCGGATGTGCTGCCAGCAGTCGCCATCCGCTCACATACCCGGCGTGTATGTCAGAAGCGGTCGCCGATCGACTCAGCGAGTTCTCGTGCTGGCGGTAGCGGCGGCCGGGTCCGGGCAGTATTTCTACGGGGCCCAGGAAGACGAGGATCTGCGCGAGGTTCATGTCCTCGCGGTAATTGCGGTCATCAAATCCTCCTGCCAGTCGTACGGCCGAGGTCGAGAGCATCGTGGCGCCGATGATCAGATGCGGCTTGAGCAGATGCACAAGCGCGAAGAGACGCCGCACCCGGCACAGCACAAGCGTGTATCGCGGCGGCCATGCGAACGGCTGCTCCTCTGCGCGCTCTGGATGCCAGATCGTCGGTCGCACCCCCACCGCCACGAGCTCCGGTCGGCGACGAAAGCGCTGCAGCTGGCGCTCCAGGTAGCCGTCCGGGAGATCGTCATCGACATCAATGAACACGACGTAGGGCGTGCGAGCCGCCCAGAGCCCGAGATTTCGCGACGCGCCCACGCTGTGGCGCATGGGCAGCCGAAGCACCTCCACGTCGAAAGGCAGCAGCGGCAGCGGCACAGCGGACGCGTTGTCGATGATCACGACGCGAGCACTGGGAACCTGCCTGCGGATCATCGCCACAGATCTCGCCAGCCACCGCACGTAGGCGTCCCACACAGGGATCACCACCGTGAGATCGCTGCCGCCGGATGAGGATCCGCAGGGCTGCGTCGCCGGATATTCAATCACGCGCCACCTCGCATGGTTTGCCCTTTGAGCTGTTTGCTCAAGCTATGCACCGGGGGGCTACGCCTCTCAGCGCCATGCATCTGTGTCCGGGTCCGCCAAGCCGACTGCTCTGATGCCGATCATTTTCTCCTCGATGACTCTGTAGCGCAGCGCGAACAAAACGCCTGGAGCTGGGGCTGGACGCCGAGCTTGTTGGGGATGCGCGCGACGTGGTTGCGCTCGGTACGGATGCTGATGTGAAGCTGGTCGGCGATCGCCTGGCTGTCGAGGCCCGGCGAGGGGTTGGAGCACTTCGAGTTCGCGGCGGGTCAAGCTGCCGATGGCTTGGCGGTCCTCTCTTTCCTCTTCGCGCCGGCGGCGCGCGAAGCGCAGCAGATCCATGCCCTCGTCGGCGGCCAGCAGCGTCTCGTAAGCGCCGGACGGGATCGACGACCTCGCCGAGCTGAGCGGTCTTGTCAAAGGCCGCGGCAGCGCCGCTTTCGATCGCGGCGGGCGGTCCGCGCGCGGTCGAGGCCGGCGCTGCGAACGAGCGCGTGAGCTTGGCTGGCGCAGTTCGGTGATCAGCTCGCTAACCGCCCCCTCCCTCGGCGGCTTACCGAGCCCTCGTCCGAGCCGAAGCCGAGCGCAGCACGATGGTCGCGATGCTGCTTGGCTTGCATGAACATCTGCCTCGTCTTTGTCCTCGCCGAAATCAAGCAGACCTACTCGCCGATCCATGGGGGAGGGGGAGTCCATCGCTTTGTGTTAGATCGCGCTTGATGACCGAAATTGCCCTTGAGGTCCTCCGGGATCGCGTAGTGCATGACGCGGCCGTGGGTCAGCGAGGACAGCTGCATCCGGGTCGTAATCTGCCCCGCTCGGTCTAGCAGCCACGAACCGACGGGCCCGCTGTCCTCGATGCGCTCGAGCGCGCCCAGAAGTTGGGGCACCACTCGGGCAGCTGTGTCCCACCGAGTCCGGGGGACCTGCAGCCAGTCGGCCGTTGTGTCTCCGATGAGGTAGCGGATCATGGCGGCGACCACTGGGTCGAAGAGTGTGCCGGGCACGACCTCCTCGTAAAGATCGATGAGCTGCCGCGTGAGGTGCGTGCCCTCCAGTGACGGGCCCATGTGCCGCGTCATGTACTGGTCTGAGAACGAGCGCGCCGCGATCAGATCAGCCGGCACGGCTTGCTCGTCGCAGCCAAGAATCGCTCCGACGACGCGCCACGCGTAGTAGTAGGCCTCCGCGCCGTCCTGGCTCATGTGGATGCCCAGGCGATGCAGCGCATCGAGCACCTGGATCGAGAACATCATCTGCCCGCCGATCATGTCCTCCTGGCAGATCGGCACGCCCAGCGACGCCTCG
>DASVPU010000238.1:0-13683 GCA_036389475.1 Solirubrobacteraceae bacterium | reverse complement strand
GATCTCCTCGGTGCCGCCGGCCGACTTCAACCCCGGCAGAAACGAGATCATGTACCCCCACTCGCTGTCCTCGTCCAGCGCGTCCGGGCCGATGACGTCGGCGATGAGATCGCCGCCCTCGATCCCGGCTTTTACGGTCGTAACCTTCGCCAGGCCCGCCTCCGGTCCTGGGGTCTGGCCATGCTGAAGCATGCTCAAGGTGCGGTAGCCGGTGAACTTCACCGCCAGCAGCTCGACTGCCAGCTCCCCCAGCCGGCGGCGCACCTCCGGATCAGCGCGGGCGTGGTCGTCTGCCGCGATCGCGGCCGCGAAGCGCTCAACCCGATACCCGAGCAAGTCCGAGCTCAGCCCGATCGTCAGGCGCTCGAACATGAGCGTCGTCATCGCCGTTCCCCAGCCGCCGCCCAGCGGCCCCACGACTGCGTCGGCGTCAAGCTTCACGTCGTCGAAGAAGACCTCGTTGAACTCTGCGTCGCCTGAGATCTGGCGCAGCCCGCGGATCGTCACGCCATCGCAGTCCATCGGCACGATGAACATCGTCAGGCCCTTGTGCTTGGGTACGTCGGGGTCGGTGCGCGCCAGCAGCAGCCCGTAAGACGCGAAGTGCGCGTTCGTCGTCCACACCTTCTGGCCTGACAGGCTCCAGCCGCCGTCCGGGAGCTGGACGGCGCGCGCCTGGACCGCGGCGAGATCCGAGCCGGCGGCGGGCTCTGAGAAGAGCTGGCACCAGACCTCGTCTCCGTGCAGCATCGGCCCGAGGTAGCGGCTCTTCTGCTCCTCCGTTCCATGGGCGATGATCGTCGGACCGAGCATCCCGACGCCGATCACGTCGAGGATCCCGGGAACGCCCGCCCGCCCGATCTCCTGGCTGACGATGACGCTCTCGACAGGGCCCAAGCCCTGCCCGCCGAGTTCGACGGGCCACGTCACGCCGGCCAATCCAGCGCCAGCCAGCTTGCCCTGCCACGTTCGGCGCCCACGGATGACCTCGTCCTCGTCATCACCGGTCAGCGGGGGCGCCTCGGCCTTGTGCTCCTCGAGCCATGCGCGAACCTTCTGACGGTACTGCGCCTGTTGCGGGGTGTCGTTGAGGTCCACGTCGCTCCTCCTTGGCTGACTGGCCAGTCAAGATCGTATCGAGGACCGGCGGTCGTCCGCACAGCGTGTGCGGTGAGGCGACGGCGGGCGGTCGTGCACGATACAGGCATGCGACCCGCGGCATTCGTGTTCGCACAAGGCTGCGCGACAGCCATGGTGCTCGGGCGGCTGGCGCGCGGGCGCCGGCGCCGGGAGCCGCTGCGCGCCGGGGCGTCGCCGCCGCCACGGGCTGAGATCAGCGTCGTCATCCCCGCGCGCGACGAGGCGCTGCGGCTCGGTCTTTGCCTCGACTGCCTGCGTGCGGATCCCGATGTCGGCGAGGTGATCGTCGTCGACGATCGCTCGACCGACGCCACCGCCGACGTGGCGCGCGCCGGCGGTGCCCGCGTCGTTGCCGGCCAGGATCTGCCCGCCGGCTGGCGCGGCAAGGCCTGGGCCCTGCACCAGGGACTGCAGGCCGCCCGCGGTGACATCGTCCTCTTCCTCGACGCCGACACGCGCCCTCGCCCGGGCCTCGCGCGCGAGCTCGCGGCGCTACTGGACGAGGTCGACCTCGTCACCGCAGGCCCGAGCTTTCGCTGCGACAGCACGGGCGAGCGCCTGCTGCACCCCGCCATGGCAGCCACGATTCCATACCGCACCGGCCCCGGCGACGCGCTGAACTGGCAGCCCGCGCCGAGCCGTGCGATCGCCAACGGCCAGTGCATCGCGATGCGCCGCCGGCGGCTCCTCGACGCCGGCGGATGGGCGCGCGTGCGTCAGAACATGACCGACGACGTCGCGCTTGCCCGCGCGCTGCGCGACGACGGCGCCACGATTGCCTTTGTCGACGCCTCCGAACTGCTGGAGGTTCACATGTACGCGTCCGCGCGCGAGACGTGGAACGGCTGGAGCCGCTCGCTGATGGCCCCCGACGCCAGCACGCCGCTGCGCTTGGCCGAGGATCTCGCCGTCCTGTGGCTGACGATGGCGCTGCCGCTACCGCGCCTGCTCGCCCGTCGCGGCACACCGCTGGACGTGCTGCTCCTCGCCGTGCGCCTGGCGCTGCACGGCGCGCTCAAGCGCAACTATCGCTCGAGCGGCGCGGCCTTCTGGTTTGCCCCGCTGCTGGACATCGCGGTGCTTACGCGCCTCACGTGGTCGGCGATCTGTCCGACACGCTCGTGGCGCGGGCGGACCTACCGCTGATGAACCGCAGGCCGATGAGGCACATGAGCGCTCCGGTCGCGATGACGTGCTGGACCGGCGCTGTCGCAAGCTGCAGCACCGGGAACGCGAACACCCCGACTCGCGCGCCGAGCGAAAAGCCCCCGCGCGTGAACGACAGCAGTGCCAGCAGCGCGAGTGCCATCGCGCCCGCCGCCGGCGCCAGCACCACGGCTCCGCCGGCGAAGGTCATGACCGACTTGCCGCCGCGCAGTTGCGCGAACGCGGGGAACGCGTGACCGACCATCGCTGCTGCAACCGCCGCGTACCCCACCCAGATTCCGCCGAGTGCGAGTCCGAGGGCGCCTGCCAGAGAGCCCTTGAGCGCGTCGCCGATGAACGCCGGCCAAGCGCGGCCCCAGCCGAGTTGCTCAAGCGCATTCCAGGCGCCTGGGTTACCGTCCGCCGTGCGGTAGAGGTCGACGCCGTGGCGACGCGCCAACAGCAGCGAGACGGGGATCGATCCGAGCACGTAGCCGACAATGCAGGCGACCGCGTACTCCATGTCCCAGATCGCCTCCTTTCACCTGATCCGCTACCCGCGCGCGACCGCGCCGCAGGGATTGTCGCGGATGGGCCTTGATCGCCCTGAGCTTCGCCATACGCCGGGCTTGCGGTTCTGGAGGCTTCTCGGGACCGGCCGCGGCGCCACGATGACGCTCGGCGCGGATTTGCGCCGCTGGGCGCTCTTCGCCGTCTGGGAGAACGAGGCGACGCTCGACGCGTTTCTGGAGCACAGCGAGATCGCGGGACGCTGGGCGCAGCTCGCGCGCGAAGCGTGGCACGTGCGCCTCCAGCCGGTCCGTGCGCACGGCGCCTGGGGGGGCGCGAACCCGCTCGCGCCCGCCGCCGTCGAGGCGGCCGGCCCCGTCGCCATCCTCACCCGGGCGACGATTCGCCCGTCGCGGCTGCTGCGCTTCTACCGCGCGATCGAGTCTCCGGCGTCTGCGCTCCAGGACAGTCCGGGCCTCCTGGCATCGGTCGGCATCGGTGAGTGGCCGGTCGCGCGACAGGCGACGTTCTCTCTCTGGCGCTCGCTGGACGACGCGCGCGGGTTCGCCTATCGGTCCGGCCCGCACAGCGAGGTCGTGCGCCGCACGCGCGCGGAGGACTGGTACGCGGAGGAGCTGTTCGCGCGCTTCCGCCCCTACGGCTCGTCCGGCGCCTGGGACGGCGCCGACCCGCTCAACGCGCCGCCGCGATGAGCCGGTCCAGCGGCATCCAGAACGTCCGGCGCGCCAACGCGTCGTAGCGCTCCGGCGCGCCGTGGTCGTCGACGGCATCGTTGCGCACGATCCCGATCGTTACTCGCGCGCGCGAAGCGCTACGCGCGATCTGCCGCGCAACCCGCGTGCCCACGACCCGATCGCGCTCACCTGCGAGGACGACAAGGCGCGTGCCGGCGGCGATGTTGCGAGCGCTTACCGCCGGGATCCGCAGCGGGATGCCGGGCAGCGAGCGTCCCGGGTAGACGCTGAACACCGCCGCCGGAGCGGGCAAACCGGCGGCGCGTGCCGACGCGGCGAAGTCAACCGCGAGCGCGCCGCCGGCGGAATAGCCGGCGACGACGAGCCGCCCACGCGAGATCGGGACCTCCCGCAGCGCGACCGTCACCGCCGCCAGCGTGTTCGCCAGCGGCGACACGGTATCGAGGTACGGCGCCGCTTGGTAGACCGGGAAGATCACGGTTGCACCGCGTCGGACGAGATGGTCGATCCACGGCGCGTAGATGCGGGGGTCGACGCGCGTCCAGCCGTGCAGCAGCACGACCACAGGTCCCGCTGCGCTGCCGGCGGGGCGGAAGATTGCCGCGCCCGTGGCTCCACGGCCGACGTTGGTCCGCTCTGCGCCCGCGACCCCGGATCCCTGCGTGGGCGCCGGGGGCTTCCGCGAGCCCGCCGCGCCGCGCCCGTGCATGGCCGCGACGCTGAGCAGACCGACCACGATGAGCAGCGGCACGAGCGTGAGCAACAGCAGCACACGGACCGGGCGGCGCCTCACGGGGCTCCGATCAGCTTCGCGACGAGGGCGCCGCTGAGCGCCACGAGCGGCAAACCGCCGCCGGGGTGTGCCGTGCCGCCGACGCGATACAGCCCGCGAACGCCGCGCACGACCGGCCCGGGACGGCGCATCGTCCCCAGCCGCCCGTGCGGCGCCGCGCCGTAGATCGCTCCGCCGGCGGCGCCCGTCTCGCGCTCGAGGTCGCTCGGCGCGCGCCGCGCCGACACGACCACCCGCTCGCGCACCCCGAGCCGTTCGATGAGCTTGGCCTCGTACGCATCCTCCTGCGCCGGAGACAGTCGAGCTCCAGCCGGAGCGTTGACGAGCACAAACCAGTTCTCGCCGTCGCCCGGCGCCTGGGCCGGGTCGGTTGCGCACGAGGCGCTGACGTACAGCGTCGGATCGCGCACGAGCCGGCGCTGCTCGAAGACGTCGTCGAACTCCGCGTCGTAGTCGGCCGTGAACGTGATCGCGTGGTGGACCAGATCCGCGCCGCGCCCGCGCAGCCCGAGCATGAGCGCGAACCCCGACAACGACGGCTCCGGACGCCTGCCGCGATTCGAGGAACCCATATGCAGTAGTCCCTCCAGCGCCATGGCATCGCCGTTGTAGACCACGATGTCCGCCGCCAGCATCTCGCCCGAAGCCGTGAGAACGCCGCTCACGCGCCGACCGGAGCGCGCGATGCCCGTCACCTGCTCGCCGAAGCGCACCGGCACGCCGAGTTGCGCCAGGCGCTCCACCAGCGCCTCGATCAGCCGGTACAGCCCGCCGCGTACATGCCACGCGCCAAAGGCGTGCTCGACGTACCCCGCCACCGCCAGCGCGGCAGGCGCCCGCCGCGGGTCCGCTCCGGCATACGTCGCGAAGCGCTCGATGACGAGCCGCAGCCGCGGATCGCGCGCGTGCACGCGCGCGAGCGAGCGCAACGTGTGCCATGGACGCACGCGCAACAACGCCCGCGGGTCGGGAGCGGGCTCATCTCGGCGCGGCCGCCGTGGAGGCCACGGCGGCGGCCCGAGCAAGAACGGCGTCGAGGCCCGCCACATCGCCGCGCATGCCCCGAGAAAGCACATCCAGTCGCTGCCGGCGCCCGGTGACCACGCCTCCAACGCCTCGATCGCCACCGGCAGGTCAGCGCTGAGGTCAAACCCGCTGCCGTCGGCGAAGCGATAGTGCGTGACGGGCTCCACGCGCATGAGCTCGACTTGGGCATCCAGCGGCGCGCCGGTGTCCGAGAACAGGTCCTGGAAGACCCACGGCATCGTCAGCAGCGAAGGCCCGGTGTCGAACGTGAAGCCGCCTGACTGCCAGCGCCCCGCCTTCCCACCTGCGCGAGGCCCCTGCTCGAGCACCGTCACCAGATGGCCCGCGAAGGCCAACCGTGCGGCGGCGGCGAGACCTCCGACACCGGCGCCCACCACGACGATCCTCATCGGTCGGGCGCCGGCCCGAGGCCAGCAGGAGCCGCAGCGCGAAGCCGCACGAGCAACGCCGGAACCGCGACGGTCCCCATCGCGAGCCCGCCGACGAGTGCAACGCGCGGCCGGCGCCAGATGAAGAGGTTCGCCACGAGCTCGCCGATCCACGTCCAGGTATACAGCCCGAGCGCCCCGTCTCCGTCCTGCGCCGGCTCGTCGTCGCCGTCGATCAGCGCCCACAGCGCGAACATGCCGGCGCCCGTGACGAGCCAGCCGAGGAAGTTCGACGCGGGCACCCCCTCATAGCGCCCGCCGCCCGGCCAGATCCAGTAGCCCTCCCGCACCATCCGCGGATCGAGGAAGAGATCCCACGCGGTCAGCGCCCACGCCGCGATGACGATCCGGACGATGCCTCGCCGCGCGACGAGCCCCGCGACGACCCAGGCCGGCCGCGCCATCATCGCCCACGCCGCGGCGGCGGCGACCGGCACCCCACCGACCTTGCGGCCGAGCAGGTCCGAGTACGAGTAGTGGCCGAACGGCTTGCCGGTCGCGACGCCGGCCAGCTCGGTGGCGAAGCCGACCGCCGCCGCGCTGCCCACGAGCGCGCCGCCGCGCAGCGAACCGCGCGCCGCCACCGCCTCCGCACTCGATGCGCCCAGCAGGAGCCCGACGATCGCCTTCGTCCCGGCCGGCGTGCGCAGCCGTGCAACCTTTCCGTAGAAGAGCTGCGCCACGACGAGCGCGCCGAGCAGCGCGCCGGCAAGGCGCCTCATGCGCGGCGCGTGGCGACGACCTGTGCGCGTGCGGCGACCACGAGCTTGCGCGAGGACGGCACCACCGCGCGCCCCGGCGCGATCCCGTAGCCGTCGCGCTCGATCTGGCGCAGGATCTCGCGGTACATCGCCGCCGCCGCCGATATCGCGCGCCGCCCGTGGGGCAGCATGACGATTCCGGCCACGCCTTCCCGGTACAGGGCGTCGGCGCGCTCGATCTGGTCGCGCAACACCGCGGCCCGTTGCGTGGGAGGCGGAACGCTGTGCCATCCGAACCGATGGAGCGTTTCGCGCGCAAGGTACACGCGCCCATTCTCCATGTCCTCGTCGATGTCGCGGAGGATGTTCGTGCGCTGCATCGCCTTGCCGAGCGCGGCCGCGTGATACGGCGCCGCGGGGTCCGTCGCGCCGAGTACGGCCGCCATCACGACGCCGACCGTCCCGGCGACGCGGTAGCAGTAGACGTCGAGCTCGGTCTCGCTGTCGATCCGCGGCCCGCGCACGTCGTCGCGCATGCCCCGGCAGAAGTCGGCGATCGCTCCCCCCGGAAGCGCGTGTCGCCGCGCCAGATCGTCAAGCGCGAGCGTCTCGCGCGATCGCACGTCCGTAGCGCCGTCACACCAGGCCTCGACCGCGGCGATCCGCTCCAGCGCGCAGGCATCGTCGTCGTCGACGAGGTCGTCCAGGGTGCGGAATACGAGGTACAGGCGGTAGACGTCGTCGCGCAGCGCGCGCGGCAGCAGCCGGCAGGCGATCGCGAAGGTCCGGGCGACCCGCTTGGTCGTGGTCCGCGCCTGCGCCAGCTCCGAGTCCTCAGACCGGTGCAGAAGCATGCTTGCCGCGTCTCCACGCCGGCGTGGGGTAATCGCGCGCGATCAGTCCCGCCGTCACCTCGGCGCCGAGCAGTACGCCGGGAATGCCGGCACCGGGATGCGTGCCTCCGCCGACGAAGTACAGCCCGCGCAGGTGCCTGTCGCGGTTGGGTGGACGCAGCCACGCGGACTGCTGCAGGGTGGGCTCCACGGCGAACGCGTTACCCCACGCAGCGCCCAGATCACGCGCGAAGTCATCGGGGGTCATACGGTGCTCTACGACCGTGGACGCATCGAGGTTCACGAGCCCGAAGGTCTGTTCCATGTCGGTCACGAGCGCGTCGCGCAGCCGGTCAGACTCGCGCTCCCAGTCGATCCGGCCGCGGCGCTGGTTGGGCACCGGCAGCAGCACGCAGAGCGAGTCGCCGCCCGGCGCCGCCATCCCGGGTTCGCTGCGGGCCGGTGCGTGCACATAGGTCGAGAACGTCCGGGCGATCCGGCCCTCGCGCGTGACGTCGCGGATGAAGCGCCTGTAGTCATGTCCGACGAGCAGCGTGTGATGCAGCAGATCCTCGAACACGCGATCGGTTCCGAGGTACAGCAAGAAGCACGACATCGTCGGCGTCAGGCGACGTACGGGCCTGCTCCTGCCAGTCAGCTCATACGTTCGCAGCACGTCAGCGTTGGACACGACCAGGTCGGCCGCGATCCGCTCGCCGCCGGCCAGCGCGACGCCGGTCACGCGCCCGCCGCGATGCTCGATGCGCTCAGCGCGCGCGCCGCAGCGCACGTCGAGGGCGCGTGCCATCGCCTCGACGATCGCGTACACGCCGCCGCGCGCGTACCAGACCTGGTCGAGGAACTGCAGGTACACGAGCGCGCCATAGATGGCGGGCACGCGAAACGGGTCGCCGCCGATGAACAGCGAGTGAAACGAGAACGCCTCGCGCACGCGCGGATGCTCGAAGTGGCGGCAGACGGTGCGCCAGAGCGGCAGCGCGGCGCCGAGGCGCAGCATCGACGGCGTGAACGCCAGGAGATCTCGCGCGCTCTCGAAGGGCCGCCGTCCGGCGCCAAGGATGCCCTCCTCGTAGATCGGCTTCATCGCGGCCATGAAGCCGTCGAAGGCGCCGGCGTCGCGGGCCGAGAACTTCGCGAGCTCGGAGCACATGCCGTCGCGGTCGGCGACGAAGTCCATGTGCTCCTCGCAGCCGGCCCAGCGGATCCGGTAGAACGGATCGAGACGCTCGAGCGTCACCTGCTGACGCAGATCCTGCCCGGCCGCCGCGAACGTCTGCTCCAGTACCCAGGGCATCGTCACCAGCGACGGGCCCATGTCCCAGGTGTAGCCCCGGTCGCGCAGCTGATATGCGCGACCGCCGGGACGTTCGCGGGCCTCCAGCACCGTCACGTCGTGCCCGGCGCCCTGCAGGCGCATCGCGACGCCAAGCCCTCCCAGTCCCGCGCCGACGACGACGACCTTCATCGCTGTTCGCGGCCGCGGCGAAGCAGGTCAGCCCGGCCGCTGCGGGGCGTCCAGCGCGAAGCTCTCGCGACAGCGAGACAGGAACGCATCGATGATCTCGTGCATCGCCTCCAGCTCGCTGGCCGACTGGCGCAGCCGTTCCTCGCCGGCGGCCGTGAGCGAATAGGTCCGCCGGTCCGGCCCGCCCGTCGAGGACTGCCACGCCGAGTGCACGAGATCGGCCGCCTCCAGCGCCCGCAGCGCGCGGTACAGCCGTCCAGGGTCGTCGCGGTTGAAGCCCAGCGGCCGTAGCCGCTCGCGCAGCTCGTAGCCGTGCGCGGGACTCTCGTGCAGCAGCAGCAACAGGCACGGCCGCAGGAAGTTCTTGGGCAAGACCACACGGGCGAGCTCGGCGTCGACGACGGCCATCATCGGCACGGTACTCCACGCGCGCGCGACGGCGCTGAAAGGCTCAGCGACCCCAAGTGGGGATACCTCGCTAGAGATACTTAACACAAGCTAAAACAGCCTGCACAGCAGCGTCTTTGTGGGACTCTGGCCGCGCGTGGCCGCCACCGCGGGATTCGAGCACTGGACATTGCTGGCCGCTGTGTACTAGTGTCGCGCCCAGAACCGGCTGGGTCGGGGCAGAGGGAGACGTACCGGGACCCAGAACCGGCCAATCAGGGAGCGAGCAACTGAACCGTTCGTGGCGCCCTCGTCGCGACCGTTCAGGGGCTAAAGAACACAGAGGGGAGCCACAGTGCTTATACGGCCAGGCGCATCGGCGCCATATCGGTGGAGCGTTCCGTGCCGGCGCTAAAGAGGAAGCCCAAGAGCCCGCAGGCGCAGGCAGCTCGTTCGAGCTCAGGCCCGAGCGCGTCCGGGGGACGGGCCACCGGCGCCTCGGGCGGCGTCCAGGGCGTCAACATCATCATCCTGGTCCTGGTCGCGGCGGCAGTCGTCATCGCGGCAGGCCTGCTCGCGGAGACGGTCAACACCGCGCGGTCGATCGACACGAAGGCCAAGAGCATCCGGGACACCGGTGTAGGCATCAACGCGTCCACGGACGCGATTCGCCAATTGGTCGAGACCAACAAGACTGCTGAGTCGATCCTCAAGACCGCGACGCCGATCAACCCGATCTTGCTGAAGATCGAGTCGCGCGCTAAGTCGATCAACCGTTCGGCAGGCTCGATCGACAGCCTCGCGAGCACGATCCTGTCCACGGCGGGCACGATCAACACGAGCGCGACGACGATCGGAGGCTCCGGCGGTGAGATCAACACCACGGCCGGCGCGATCAACTCCACCGCCGGGTCCATCAACGACATCGCGGGTGGCATCAACAGCGTCGCCGGAGCGATCAACCGCACCGCGCGGGCGATCAACAACACCGCCGGCCCAGGCTCCGGCATCCTCGGGATCGCCCGGATCATCGACAACGACGCCGCACAGATCGTTGGCCGCCTGAACACGACGGTCGGCACCGCACGGTCGATCAAGGTCGACTCGGGCAACATCCTCGGCCAGGCCGAGGCGGCACTCGACAACGCGGCATGCATCGACGTGAAGCTGCCGGGTGCGAACGCAAACAGCGCCAACTGCCAGGGCAAGCCATGAGCCCCGCGACGAGCAACAACGAAGTCTCGAGGAGGTCCTCGTGCAGCGCGGTATAGCAACTGATGTCCGGTGGACATGGATCTTCGGCACGATCCTGATCCTGGTCGTCGTGGTGGTCATCGGATTCCTGTCCGGCATCACGAGCGCCCTCAATTCGATCGACAGCGCCCTCGGCGAGACCGATACCACGTTGGTCGAGGTCGGCGGCAACGCCAAGCCGCTGCCGTCGTACGTCAAGGTCATCAACAACAACCTGAAGGACATCGACGAGGCTCTGAAGCCGATTCCCGGCACCGGCGTCTCGATTCTCAACTCGCTGACCTCGATCGACCGGTCCGCCGGCCGCATCAACTCGGCCCTCGGCAGCACGTCCAGCTCACTGCTGAGCACCTCGAGCTCCCTCGTGGATACCTCGGGCACGCTGAGCACGATCTCCGGATCTCTGTCCGACACGTCCAGCTCGTTGACGGGCATCACGGGCGTCCTCGTGCCGATCCGCAGCTCGCTGCGCAATACGTCGGGCGTGCTCGTCACCGTCAGCACCCGTGCGCGTCAGGTCAATGCTGCGCTGCGTGCGGCTGAGAGCCCGAGCAGCCAGGGTCTGCGCCTCATCCCGAACCAGGCCGACAACATCAACGGCTCGCTGGGCGGGACGAACAAGGACACCACCTCGATCAATAGCGGCCTCGTCGAAGTCAACAGGCACCTGACGAGCGTCTGCAAGTCGGCGGTGTTGACCATCCTGGGCGCCCTATCGACGCAGAAGTGCTGAGGATGTCAGCTCATGTTGCGTGACATTCTCAGCGGAGCGCGAGGCATGTCGCCTGTCGTGCTGGTCGTGTTGATCGCGTGGGCGCTGCTTTCGGTGCTGTTCCTCACCGGAACACTCCTGGCCGCCCGCTCGATCGACCGATCGGTCAAGGTGATCGGCCCGAACGTGGAGGAGATCGGGACGGAGGGCGGCTTCATCAAGCAAGCCAAGTCCATCGCCGACAAGACCGTGGTCATCCGGAAGGCGGCGCTGCCACTGAACGCGTCAGCCGTCCGGACCGAGCGGATCGCCCGCAGGGGGATCGATCCGAAGCTCAAGTCCATCCTGGGCAAGGTCGGTCAGATCAACCAGGTCGCGGGCGAGATCAACACCACCGTGCTCTCGATCGGCGGGACCGTGAACGGGATCTTCGGTAACGCGAGCTCGATCAACGCGAGCGTCACGTCGATCAGCAGCAAGGGACGGTCGATCCTCAACTCGGCGCAGGAGATCAACGGCAGCGCCCGGAACATCCTGGGCAGCCTGAGCGGGATCCTGAGCCGGGTCAACAGCATCGACCGCGCCGTGGCGACGATCGTCGGTCAGGCGAACACGATCCTCGACGTAGCGCCGCAGATCGGAACCGACCTCCACTCGGTCCTGGGACTCGTGGGGACAGGGCACGGCTCCAACATCCACGGCCACGCGAACGCGATTGACTGCAGCCCACTGCTGGTCACGCCGCTCGTGTCGGCGACGCAGGGCCTGCCGGCCCCGCTCAACGACCTCCTGAGGCCGGTCATTGGTCGCTTGGCCAAGGGCGGGCCCCCGAGCATCTACTGTGGTAAGTGAGGTGATATGGGCGCAGCAGTAGCAGCCTCATCCCCATGGCGGCGATCGACCGCCTGCGGCACCTCCGGCCGCGCCGCCACCACCGGTCACCTCTGCAAAGGGCACGCGACCGTGGGAGCGCTGAGCTAGTACCGCTACTCCGAGAGTCCGGCTGCGGCCGGACTCTCGCGGTACTCGCTCGAGATCGCCGTGAATCGCAAGTGGATGGTCGTTGGCGCTCTGGCGGCCATCCTTGCGCTCGCCGGCGGCGTGTTCCTCGGGCGCAAGGTGATCGAGGGCAAGACGCCGAAGCCGTCGTCGCCGCAGAACAGCCGCTTTCACGAACCGATCACGGGCGTGTCGATCGCGGTGCCGCCGAACTGGACGCGCCTGCGCACACCCGACACAGAGGTCCGGCTGCTTGTGGCTGCCGATGCTTCGACCTCACTGCTGCTACGCGTCACCAAGAGCGGCTTGGACGCGGTGACGAACAAGTCGCTGCCCATCGTCAAGCAGTACACGGACACGCTGCTCCGGCAGGACACGCGGGCGACACAGCTGTCGGCCCCGATCGCGATCGATCTCGGCGGGCTTCCGGGATGGCGCTACCGCTACACGTACTCGTCCAAGGACGGATCGAGCGGCGCGCACGTGCACTACTTCCTGTTCAAGAACGGCCGAATGATCCAGCTCGTCTTCCAGGCTGTTCCACCTGATCGCCTCGATGCATTGGAGCCCGCCTTCGACCGCATCGCCGGCACGTTTCGAGGTGCGGGATGAGCGCTGCTGCGCGCACGCCGCCGAACGTACTCGCACAGCAGCGCCGATCGCCGGCAGACGGCCCGCCTGCCGGCGACGCCCAGCTCCGGCGGTTGTCCGCTCCCGCGGAGCCGGGGGAGACCTATGGCGTGCTCGGCACGCTCTCGATCGTTGCCGGCATGCTGCATGCCAAGGCGATGGTCGACCATGCGACGCATTACTGGCCCTTCGGCGTCTTCTTCGGGCTGCTGACGTGCTGGCAGACGGCTTGGGGGGTGGGCGCGTGTCGGGCGCGGTTACATCGTCCGGCGCTCGTTGCGGGGGCATGGGTGAATGCCGGCGTGGTCCTGCTGTGGCTCATCTCGCGAACCGTGGGCTTGCCGATTGGTCCCTGGGCGGGCGAGCCCGAGGCCGTCGGGATGATCGACATCATGGCGTCGCTTGACGAGCTGCTCATCGTCGCAATGGTGGCCTCGCTCGTGAGCGCGGTAAGACGTCCCGCGTTTGCGTGGCTGCGCGGCGGATACGCCGTGAGGTTGGGAATAATGCTCAGCACGGTGAGCCTGTTCGCGCTCACCATCGGTGGGCACACTCACTAGTGGTCCACTAGCTCATCGGCCTCTCTCGGCTCGCCCCAGGCCGGGCGTATCTGCCATCCGGGCCACCGGAGGAGTGGTCTGGTTCGCCACTGTGGACAACAGCACCTGCCATGAATAGTGCTCGCGGCAGCGGTTCATGGTGCGTTCACATTGGCGACCAGAACGGGAAACGATCGGCATCTAGCGTCGTGCGCATTGCAAGTGTCCTCGAATCAAGAAGGGACGGATGCGGGCGCATGGCGACCACTACGCACGACGCGATGTACCAGACGATCGGGGGTGCCGCCGGCCTCACGAAGGTCGTCGACAACTTCTACGAACGCCTTTGGGCAGATCCAGAG
>DASVPU010000237.1:0-9766 GCA_036389475.1 Solirubrobacteraceae bacterium | reverse complement strand
ATCAGCAAATGCACAACCCACACCCCACCAACCCGCGCCCTGCCAAGCGTCAGATGAGCATCGGGCAAGGGCATAGGCCCGAGCATCCACTCTCGCAATCCCCGGACGACCACTCGCGCGCCAATCGGCACACAGCTGACGCACTTCCGGCACACGCACGCGTCCACCGCGTGCTGCGCACCCGCGCCCCCGCTCCGCCGCCGCACGAGCCGCGCGACGCCGACCGACCACACGCGATAGGAACCCCGCGTGCGAGTCACGATCGAGCACCGGACGCTGCGGCTTCGCACGCCCCTGCAGACCTCGTACGGCTCGGTGACCGAGCGGGAGCTGTTCGAGCTCGCGATCGAGGGAGCGGACGGTATCGTCGGGCGTGGCGAGGCCGCTCCGCTCGAAACCTACGACGGCGTCAGCCCGGCCCGGACCGAGGCAGCGCTGAACGCCTACCGCAACGTGCTCGAGAAAGCACCAGCCGATCTCGACGGCGGCGGCCTGCTCGATGCCTGCCGCGCTGCCGACGATCTTCCGCAGGCGCTCGCGGCGGTCGATCTCGCGCTGTGGGACAGGGCGGCGAAGCGGGCCGATCGACCCGTCGCCGCACTGCTCTCCGAGACCCTGCTCGACGCGGTACCCGTCAACGCGACGATCGCGGCGGAGGATCGCTCCGGCGCAGCCAGATCCGCCGGCGAGGCTCGCGACGCGGGCTTCCGCTGCGTGAAGCTCAAGGTCGGGACCGGCGACGACGGTGGCCGCGTCGCCGCGGTGCGCGCGGCGCTCGGCCCGGAGATCGACCTGCGGCTGGACGCCAACGGAGCCTGGACTCCCGACGACGCCGTCAACGCCATCGAGGCGCTCGCGCCCGCCGGTCTCGAGCTCGTCGAGGAGCCGGTGCACGGAATCGATGCGCTGAGAAGCGTCCGCGAGCGCGTGGCGGTTCGCATCGCGATGGACGAGACCGCCGCCCAGCCGGGCGCGCTCGCATCGGGCGCGGCGGATGCCGTCTGCCTGAAGCTCGGCCGCTGCGGCGGCATCTCGGGACTCCTCGCCAGCGCAGCGCTCGTGCGCACGAGCGGTGCCGAGCCCTACGTCGCCTCCACGCTGGACGGCCCGCTCGGCATCGCAGCGGCCGTGCACGCGGTCGCTGCGCTGCGATTGACGACGCCCTGCGGGCTGGCGACCCTCGATCTGTTCGTCGACGAACGCGAGCAGCACCCGGAGCTGAGACCGCGTGACGGTGCGATCCCGCTGCCGGCAGGGCCAGGGCTGCTGCATCGCAGATGACCTCGCTGGCACTGCTCATCGCTCGGTCCGCCGTGCGGCGTCCGCCTCAGCGCCATCGCTACGGCACGCACCCGCGCCAGATCGCCGACTTGCACGAGCCGCGCTCAGCGGGTCCCCACCCGGTCGCGGTCGTGCTGCACGGCGGCTACTGGCAGCCGCCGTACACGAAGATCATCATGAAGCCGCTGTGCGTCGACCTCGTGCGCCGCGGCTTCGCCGCGTGGAATGTCGAGTACCGGCGCCTGGGCAGGGAGGGCGGCGGCTGGCCGATGACGTTCGACGACGTCGCGACGGCGATCGACCACCTCGATCAGCTCACAGAACACGACCTCGACCTGCAGCGGGTCACGCTGGTGGGCCACTCGGCCGGCGGGCAGCTCGCGCTCTGGGCAGCCGGACGCGCCCAGCTGCCCGACGGCGCGCCCGGCGCGAGCCCAAGGGTCAGCGCCAAGGCCGTCCTGGCGATGGCCGCCGTGACCGATCTCGACCGAGCCGGCGAACCGGCCAAGCAGTTGCTCGGCGGCAGCGCCGACGAGGTCCCCGAGCGCTACGCACAGGCCGACCCGATCCGGCGGATCCCGCTGAACGTTCCGGTCGGACTCGTGCACGCCGACGGTGACACGACCGTCTCGGTCAACCGCTCGCGCGCGTATGCCGACGCGGCGCTGCGCGCCGGCGCAGACGTAACGCTCATCGAGACGGCGGGCGGCCACCGCGATCCGATCGATCCGGCCAGCGCGGCGTGGCGCGCCGCAGCGGGCTGGCTCACGCAGGGTCCGACTTAGAGCACCGCAGCGGGCTGGTTCAACCAGGTCCGACATCGCGCGCGCCAGCGGCGCGGGGCGCGCTGGCTCATGCGAGGGTCAGGCCTAGCGCGCCAGCTTCGCCCGCATCCGCAGCACCCGACGCGCCTTGTCCCGCAGCACCCTGAGGTCCAGGTCACCCGAACGCGCCGCGGCGACGATCCCGTGGAACGCCCGTACTCCCGCGCCGTAACTCCCCGCGAACAGCGGGATGTCGATTCCCGCCTGAACGGCCAGCGCCGCGCGCCGGCCGTCGGAGCCGAACGGCGCGACGGCCGGCGTGCCGAGATCGTCGCTCACCGTGACGCCGCGGAAACCCAGGTGCCGGCGCAGCTCGCCCCGGACCCACAGACGTGACAGCGCCGCGGGCTGCTCGTCAAGCGCCGGATAGACGGCCGTCGAAACCATCAGGCTGGGCACTCCGTCGGCGATCAACGCGGCGAACGGCGGCTCGTCGACAGCGCGCAGCATGTCCAGCGAGGACTCGATCCGCGCCGCTGCGGCATCGGTGTTCACGTCCGCCGCCCCGAAGCCGGGGAAGTGCTTGGGAGTCGCCAGCACGCCGCCGTCGCGCAATCCGGCGGCGAAGGCGCTCGCCAGCCGCGTCACGTCGTACGAACTCCGGCCGTAGGTGCGCCGCTCGTCCTCGAGCGCCGCGCCCGGACGCGCGACGTCGGCCACCGCGGCGAGATTCATGTTCACGCCCGCGCGCAGCAGCGTCCGCGCGGCGGCGCGGCCATCGGAGCGCGCCTGGGAAGCGGTGGCGACGTCGGCTGCGGCGCGAACGGGGGCCCCGGGGATACGACGCACGCCGCCGCCCTCCTGGTCGGTCATGACGATCAGCGGCGCCCCGAAACCGCGCGGGCGACGGATCCGCTGCAGGCTGCGCATCGTCGCGCGCACCTGCGCAGCGGAGCGGATGTTGCGCGCGAAGAGGACGACGCCCGCGGCCTCGCCGCGGGCGATGCGGCGCCGCAGGTCCCGCGGCGGAACCAGCCCGTCGTAGGCGAAGACCATGTGCTGCCCGGCGGCCTGGCGCAGCGTCATCGCTGGCTGGGGAACCGGCAGGTGCGCGGGGGGCAGTGGACCGATGCCGCCGATCGACAGGAGTGCCGCCAGGAGGTGTGCCATCACGAGGCGATACGTGGTACACGACATCATCGCCTCGCGCGTTGCCCCCCTTCTGCTGCTCTCCGCTGCGCTCGCGGTCGTGCCCCCATCCCGGCCCGCGGCCGCCGCGCGCTCCTGCCCGCCCCTGCGGGAGATCCGCTGCTTCAGCCTCACCGTGCCGCTCGACCGCGGCGGCGCACTGCCGGGGACGATCCGCCTGCGCGCCGCCCGTATCCGCTCACGCCGTCCGAGCCGGCCTCCAATCGTCGGCCTCACCGGCGGCCCCGGGCAGGCCGGCCTGCCGTTCGCCGACAGCTACGACGCCATCCTGCCGACCGCCGGCCGCGATCTCGTCATGTTCGACCAGCGCGGGACGGGCGGCTCGGGTCTGCTGCGCTGCCGAGGCTTCGAGCGCCGCCTCGGATCGTCGCTCACGACCCCCGCCGGGTCGTGCGGGCGTAGCCTCGGCGATCGCCGCTCGTACTACACGAGTCCCGATTCGGCCGATGACCTCGACGCGCTGCGAGCGCGCATCCGTGCCGACAAGATCGCGCTGTACGCGGTCTCCTACGGGACGCGCGTCGCGCTGGAGTACGCACGCCGCTACCCGCAGCATGTCGAGCGCATGATCCTGGACTCACCTGTCGCGCCCGACGGCCCCGATTCGCTGGCTCGCGAGACCGTCGGCGCCGTCGCGCGGGTGGTCCGCTCGGTGTGCCACAGCGGCTGCGGCGCGGCATCGACCCACCCCGTCGCCGACCTCGCCCGTCTCACCAGGCGACTGCGGCGGACGCCCATCCGCCGGCTCCTGCGGCGCGGTCGCCACCGCGTCGCGGTCCGCGTCGACGCCGACGACGTCCTGTCGCTGCTCGTCAGCGGCGACCTCGACTCCGACCTGCTGCGAGCAGTACCGGCCGCTGTGAAGGCCGCGCTGAGCGGCCGCCCCGGCCGGCTCGTGCGCCTCAAGCTGGACGCGATCGCAACCGAGGACGGCGGTCCCATCAGCGAGTTCAGCCCCGCGCTGTTCGCCGCCACGACGTGCGAGGAGTCCTCCTTCGCCTGGGATCGCGCCGGCGACACCGCGACGCGCCGCGCTCAGGCGCAGGCCGCGATCGGGGTGACGCCGGAGAAGGCGCTTGCGCCGTTTGACCGCACGGCGGCGGTGCGCGCCGGCCTGCTGTCGCTGTGTGAGGACTGGCCCGCTCCCGGTCGAGCCATCGCCCCCGCGCCCCCGCTGTCAGCCCCGATCCCGACGCTCGTCCTCTCGGGCGATCTTGACCTGCGCACGCCGCTGGAGAAGGCGCGAGCGCTTGTCGCCATGCTCCCTGACGCGAAGCTCGTCGTCGAGCGCGGCGTCGGCCACGGCGTGCTCGGCGCGGACCCCAACGGCTGTGCCGACCCCGCCGTCGAGGCGTTTCTCGCGCGCAGGCCGCTGCCGGCCTGCCGGCACGACGTCAGCATCTCCGTCACAGCTCGCCGACTCGGCCGCTCGATCACGCGCATCGATCGATCGCAGCTGCGATCGATGCGGGTGCCTCGAGCGGGAGGGCGTGTCCCGCGCCCTCGACGATCGTCAGCGAGGCTTGTGGCAGTGCCTCGACCAGCCGCCGCGCCAGCGCCACGAACTTCGCGTCGCGCTCGCCCGCGAGCACGGCGACGGGCATGCGCAGCTCGCCGAGGCGCTGCCACAGCGGCGTCATGACCCCGGTGCCGATCCCGCGCAGCGCCGCCGCCAGCGCAATCGGGTCGTTGCGAAGCCGGTCCGCGCGCGCGGCTGCAGCGACCTGCTGCGACTGCGAGGCGAACAGCGGCTGTGCCCCCCAGCGGTCGGCGATCTCGCTCATCGTCCGGTCCTCCTCCATCCAGGACGCAAGCGCCTCGTCGTCGGCTCGCCGCCGGGCGCGCGCCGCGGGAGACTCGATTCCCGCGGTCGTCGAGATGAGCACGAGCCGCGCCACCAGCTGCGGGTGTGCGAGCGCCACGTGCAGCGCCAGGCGACCACCCATCGAGTAGCCGGCGAGCGCGAAGGGGCCGGCGGCGAGCGCCGCAACATCGTTCGCGCAGGCGGCGAGGTCGATCGGGCGGCGCGCTGCAGCCGCACCGTGGCCCCGCAGGTCGGGCGCCAGCGGGCGGTAGCGTTCGCCGTCGAGGTCGCGTATCACCTCGCTCCAGCCGCGTCCGGTCTGCATGAAGCCATGCAGGAGGAGGAGCGGCTCGGACACGACCGCCATGATGCCCGCCGCCACCGATACCCACCTGCTGCTGCGCGCGTTCGTCGACGAGCTTGCGCGCTGCGGTGTCCGCGAGGCATGTACCTCGCCGGGCTCGCGCTGCACGCCCATCGTTCTCGCGCTTGCGCGCGACGAGCGGCTGCGCTGCTTCTCGCACATCGACGAGCGCTGCGCGGGCTTCTTCGCTCTCGGCGCCGCCAAGGCCACGGGCAAGCCGGTCGCGATCACCTGCACATCGGGGACCGCGGCCGCGAACCTCGCACCGGCAGTCATCGAGGCACACGAGGCGCGCGTGCCGCTCGTCGTCCTGACCGCCGACCGCCCTGCGGAGCTGCGCGAGGTCGGCGCCGGCCAGACGATCGACCAGATCAAGCTCTACGGCAGCGCGGCGAAGTGGTTCTTCGAGGTCGGTACGCACGAGGCGACACCGGATCGGGTGCGCTGGATGCGCGCGCTCGCGTGTCGCGCGGTCTGGACCGCAGCCGAGGGACGACCTGGTCCGGTGCACCTGAACTTCGCGCTGCGCGAGCCGCTCGTGGCCCCGGCGGACCTCGAAGACGATCCCCAGCCGGGGCGCAGCAACGGCCGGCCTTGGGTGCTGCGCAGCACGCCCGGTGAGGACACGGCGGCCGGCGGCCGCGCGCTGGCGGTCGTCGCGCGCGACGCGCGCCGGCCGATCGTCGTCGCCGGCCGCGCCGAGCCCGGGCTGGAGGCGATCGCCGCGGCCTGCGAGCGCCTGGGCTGGCCGCTGCTCGCCGACCCGTTGAGCGGTGCGCGCCGCGGGGGCGCCGCGATCGCGCACTACGACGCGCTGCTGCGCATCGCGTCATTCGCCGGCGCGCGGCGCCCCGATCTCGTCATCCGCTGCGGCGACCTACCCACGTCCAAGCCGCTGCGCGAGTGGCTCGACGACCTCGGTGAGGGCGTCACGCAGCTCGCGCTGCACCCGCACGGCGCGTGGCAGGATCCCGGCGCGAGCGTCGAGGTGGTCCTCGCCGCCGACCCGGCGCGCACGCTGACCGCCGCCGCCAAGCACGTCGGATCGGCCGACCCCGAGTGGCTCGCCGGCTGGCTGCGGGCAGACGCCAGAGCGTATGGCGCGATCGATGCCGTCCTGGGCGACGGCGGCGAGCTGAGCGAACCGCTCGTCGCCCGCCGGCTCGGCGCCCAGCTGGCTGAGAACGCCACGCTCTTCGTGGCCTCGTCGATGCCCGTCCGCGACGTCGAGTGCTTCACCGCCGTCCGCGACGACCCGCCGCGCGTGCTGTGCAACCGCGGTGCCAACGGCATCGACGGCACGGTCTCCGGCGCCTTTGGCGCCGCCGCGGCGAGCCGTCCGGATCCGGTCGTCCTGCTCATCGGCGACGTCGCGCTGGCGCACGACATCGGTGGCTTGCTCGCTGCCAGTCGCCTGGACCTCGCGCTGACGATCGTGCTGCTCAACAACGACGGCGGCGGGATCTTCGAGTTTCTGCCGGTCGCCGGCGAGCGCGACATGTTCGAAGAGCATGTCGCAACTCCTCACGGGCTGGACTTCGCGCACGCCGCGCAGCTCTACGGCTTCGATCACCGGCGCGCCGCGACGGTGGACGAGCTGGGCGAGCATCTCGATGGCGGCGGCAGGACGATCATCGAGATCCGAACCGACCGCGCGGCCAACCTGTCGCTGCACCGCGCGCTCAACACCGCGGTCGCCGAGGTCTTCGCATGACGAGCGACCCGTACGTGGTCGCGTTCACCGATTGGCTTGCGTGCGCCGTGGGCGGCGCGGGCGAGAACGCCGCGATCGCCGCCCGGCTGGTCGGCGGCGGCGGGGTGCTCGACCGCGTCGTTGCGCTGGCCGCAGCCGGACACGTGCTCGACTTCGATGACACCTACCAGCCGGGCCTCTCGCATCTGAGCGCTGCGACGGCGCCCGCCGCGCTCGCGCTCGGGGTCGAGCTGGGGGCGAGCATCGGCGCGGTGCTCGACGCCTACGCGGCGGGGTTCGAGGCGATGGGGACGCTGGCGCGCATCTGCCACCCCGCGCTGTATGACGGCGGCTGGCATCCGACCGCCGTCTGCGGCAGCGCAGGAGCCGCGGTCGTGGCGGCGCGCCTGCTCGGCCTCCAGGCGGAGCGGGCGCGTACGGCGATCGCGCTCGCGCTGCTGCGTGCCGGCGGTCTGCGGGCAGCGTTCGGATCTGACGGAAAGGCGCTGCAGGTGGCGATCGCGGCCGCGGACGGAGTCCAGGCCGCCCGGCTCGCGGCGAGCGGTGCGATGGTCGATGCACCGGCGGTCGCCGGCGGAGTGGCCGGATTCGCCGAGGCCTTCGGCGTCACGACCTCGGGCGCAACGCTCGGGGCGATGCTCGACGCGGCGGACGGTGACGACGCGGTGGCCCAGAACTGGATCAAGGCCTACCCGTGCTGCCTGCAGACGCACGCCGTCATCGACGCCGCGCTCGCCGCCGGCGCTGCGCCCGGGCCGGCAGCGCAGATCGCCGTTCGGGTCCATCCGCTGTCACGCCAGGCCGCCGCCCGCAACGAGGTCGGCGATGGGCTGCAGGCGAAGTTCTCGATCCCGTACCTCGCCGCATACGCGCTCCTGCACGGAGCGCCCGACCTGGACTCGTTCGCGGCGGTGGACCCCGACGCAGCCAGGCTCGCGCGCCGGATCGCGATCCACACGGACCCCCGGCTCGGCGTTACGGAGGCGATCCTCGAGGTCGACGCGCTGCCGGTCGCCCACGTGATGGCGCCCGCCGGCTCCCCAGGAAACCCGCTCGACGAGCGGGCGCTGGCGCGGAAGGTCCACGCCCTCGCCGGCGATGCGCTCGCCGGCCTGCTCGTGGATCGGGACCGGCCCGCCTCAGTGCTGACAGCCGCCTGGAGCTCAGCCGTGGACGCGGGTACCCCTATCAACGAAGCCGCGCCCCGTTGAACGGGGCGCGGCCGATGCTTCTCGTCAGCGGGCCGCGGAGCTAGTGGGCCGGGACCCCGGTCTTCTTCGATCGCGCCTCGCTTGCCCCCGTCGAGATCAACCCGATCGTCAGAAGCGCGACACCGTTGACGATGTGGTTGAGGTTCTCCAGGTCACCGGCGCCGTACATCGAGAGGATCGTCAAGTTGTCCTTGGCGACTACCCCGATCGCAAACGCGGCGATGTAGAAGATGCCGACACCCAGCACCGCGCCTTCAGCCACGGCCGTCGTGAAGCTCGTGGTCATGATGATCAGGAACAGGCCGATCCCCAGGTGCACGAGGTTGTGGAACGGATTGATCTGGAAACCCAGCAGCGCGTCGTTCGTGTTCTGCGTGAAGTTGCTGAAGCCGGTCACGAAGAAGCCGATGATTCCGATCGCGACATAGAACAGACCGAAAATCGGCCCTAGCGCTTGCGCCAGGCTGTTCGAGCCTTTCAACTTTCCCATTACGTTGGTCCCCTCCACCCTTCGATGTTGATCAGGGCCTGGCCGACGGCCCCGCCTGCCTGCTCCCGAAGCAGACCTAGTCGGCAGTCTTGTGATCGCCACCGCGAAAGTCAACGGCGAGCGAAACTCGATGTATTTCCTGGCGCTCGCGACGCTCTATCAAGACCACAGGGGCGATGTTCACCGCAAGCATCAGACGCTGCCGTCTCCGCGGCGCCACGAGCCGTGCCGCGCGGATTCGCCGGTTGCGATGAGCGTGCCGGTCGAGGATCATGCCGTCTTACGATTGGCCGATCGACATCATGAACGGATAGCCGTGGCGCCGCCCGTGGAGATTGACGTGTGTGGGCGTTTCCGGTTGGTCGTGTCGGGGGTGCGCCGGGACGAGTCGATTCATCAGCAGGGCCGGTTGGCGCTGGCATTCCTTGCCGTCCACCGCGCGCGGCCGGTCAGTCGCGACGAGCTTGAGCTGGCGATCTGGGGTGAGGGGCGCACGCATGACCGTGGCGCTGCGCTGAACACGATCTTGTCGCGCTTGCGGCGCGCGCTGGGGCCGGAGGTCATCCAGAGCCACAGCCGCACGTGCCTCCAGCTCGCCGAGCACGTGGTGGTCGATTATCACCTGGCGTTCAGCTTGCTCGCGGAGGCCCAGGACGCGCTGCGGCGCGCCAGTCCCGAGGAGGCCGCGGCCGCCGCGGATCGTTCGCTGCAGATCGCGCACGGCGGCCTGTTGCACGGCGAGTCCGCGTTTTGGCTGGAGGAGCAGCGTCGCGAGCTCACGGAGCTGGGGCTGCGCGCGCGCGAGTGCATCGCCGAGGCGTCGCTGCTGCGAGGCGGCCCCGAGCTGGGAACGGCGGCTGACCGCGCGCGCGAGATCATCAGGGTGGAGCCGCTGCGCGAGTCCGCGCACGCCGTGCTGATGCGCGCGC
>DASVPU010000236.1:0-5500 GCA_036389475.1 Solirubrobacteraceae bacterium | reverse complement strand
GTCGTGGATGTCGAGCAACGTCTGCAGCCCGAGGCGGACCGACCGCTTGATGAGGTCGGCGCTCTCTTCAAACAGGGCGGTCGTGCTGGTCTGGCTCATCAGGCTCCTTTGTTCGCATCCGGCTCGCCGGCGAGAACGGTCACGCGCACGGCAAGCGGCGAATCGGCGATGCGGCAATGGCCGAAGTAGCTCACGCCGGCGGGGATGTCCGCGCCGACAGGAACCTCGATCTCCAGCTCGCGCTCCTCGCCCGGTGACAGCGGGCCGGCGCCCTCGCGGATCAAGAGCTGCGTGTGCCCTCCGAAGCTCTCGGCCAGCTCGTCGGCGAGGATGCCCCAGCGTTCCAGCCCCTCCGCCTTGGCGCTCCACGTGCGCCCGAGGCTGCGGTCGACGCCGGCGACGTCGAACAGGCCGATGTGCTGGCGCGCGGGCAGATCGAGCACAAGGTTGCCGGCGTTGACGGCGACCAGCCGCCCGGTCGCGCTGCTGCCCGGCTTGGCCGCGAGCTCCAAGAGCGCCGGCGTCAGGATCAGCTGAGCGCGTGGATGCACCTCCGCGACGAAAGGCTGCTGCTGGCCGGCGATCTCGACTGTCCCCTCGTACGTGCCGGGCGGCGTCGTCTCGGGAAGCACGACCCGCACGCCGATGCCGCCGCCGCGCAGGGCGACGTAGCCCGCCTGTGCTTGCGGTTGCGGAAGCGCGGACCTCTGCTGCGCAGCGAACTGCACGACGGGGGCCGCTGTTGCCGCGCCGACTTCGGGAAGGCGCAGGTCGAGCGCCTCCGCGTGACCGCGCACGCGCAGCGGCTGGGGTGCCTCGTCGGCCACGGGACTACCCGTCCTTGGGAGCCTGCGCCAGAACCGGCGTCTGCGGCTGGAGCGCGGAGCCGCAGCGCTCACAGGGGTTTGGGTGGTAGGGCTCGGAGATCATCTGCGCCTCGCCGCACAGCCGTACGCACATCAGCTCGCGACCTAGGACGGAGAGCCCGACGTGGAAGTCGGCGGGCAGGTGCGTGCGCGTGCTGGGCAGCTCGGTGAGGCGCAGCTCCAGCGGGTCGACGCCGATCTGCAGCTTCGGCAGGTGGTCGATGCTGATGTGCACCGGGTCAGCCCCGATCGTGATCTTGGCGATCTCGGGCACGTGGATGTGAAACGTGTCGGGAATTCCTGCCACCGTCACCGGTCCGATCGGACCGACGATCCCCACCGCGCCCTTTACGTTCGTCCCGAGTTCGCCGGTTACATGTGCATCGACGCTTGCGCCCAACGTCCCCACTCCGTTTGCATCGGATGTATTGGCGATCTTCTCATGCTCACGGCAACAGGTCCAGCCGATTTAGGAGATCCAGCTCGGCGGTGCTCCAAGCGGCACGCGCACGCGGCGCGACCGGCGTGCCGGGGCCCGCCGGCGCCGTCGCGAGCAGGTCGGCGGCCAGGCGCTGAAGCTGCGGCGTGCGCGGCGCGGCGTCGAGCAAGATCTCGATCGCGAGGAAGATCCGCTCGACGTCCTCCGAATCGCCCGCCACCTGCAGGCGACCGTCCAGGATCGCGTCGACGACTTCGAGATGCCCGTGCAGCAGGTCGCGCACGGTCTCGAGGTCGGTCGAGCCCCGGCCGTGGACAGGCTCTTCCCCGGTCGCCGGCCCGACCTCGAGAACCGCGCCGCGATATCCCACGACCACGGCCTCGTCGCCGAGCTCGATGCGTGCGCGGCGGCCGTCGACGGCGCGGCGCAGGCGGGCATGGGCAGCCGGGTCGGACTCCTCCAGCACGGCGATCAGCGCCTGGATGTAGTCGCCTAGCGAACGAGCGGCGGCGGCGCCGGCCGCGCGCTCGCGCGATCCCGAAGCGCCCTCAGTCGACATGCTCGTAGATCCCCAGCCCGCCAAACTCGATCGCGCGGCCCGCGACCTCGCCGCGTACCGAGAAGCTGCCGGGCAGCTCGTGGATGAAGCCGTAGCCGCGACAGTGCACCTCGGCGGCGATCAGCTGCGCGGCGGCACGCGGCGTGAACGTGAGGGCGACGTGGTCGCGTCCGTCGTCGGCGACGATGCAGACCTGCGCCGGCAGCCGTGGTCGCGCGCGATCGCCGTGGAGGACGGCGAGCGCCCCGGGCAGGCGCCGCGGCGGCGCCGCGAGCTGGCCGCCGTAGTCGACGCTGACGCTTGCGCCGGAGAACGTGCGGCGGCGCCCCGCGTGGTGCAGCGTCAACAGCGGCGCGTTGCGGCGCGTGTGCTCGCGGTCGGTCGTACGACTGAGGACGATCGTGGAGTCCTCGTCGCCCAAAAAGCAGCCCCACTCCCAGCCGAGATCGTCCCCCCAGCGCCACCGGCCCCAGTTGTGGTCGTGATAGGCGGCGGCCCGCCCGAGGTCCAGCGGACGGCCCGCGACCCTCGCGCTGCCGCGCACGGTCAGGCGCGGGACCGCGTGCCACGCGATCCAGCCGTGACCCAGCGCCAGCCTCCACGGCGCCGAGATCGGACGCTGCGCAACCTCCGCTTGGAGGTCGAGCGTCAGGCCGTGCTCGGACAGGCGCACGGAGGCCAGGACCGCGTTCGATCGCCGCACCAGGCCGATGCCGACGCCGCGCAGGCCGACGTGCGTCTCGCTCACGTCGACGGCTTGCAGCGCGGCGACCTCGGCGTTGCCGACCCAGCCCTCTCCCGGCAGATGCGCGAGCGCGGTGCCGACGGCGCGCGCGCGCGGATCCTCGGGCGCGCCATGCAGCGCCACGTTGACCAGGCCGACCGCTCCTGACGCCGGATCGAACAGGTTGAGGTGAAGCCAGTCCTTGTAGAGCTCTCGATCGCGGTCGGCCGCTCCCGGCGGTCGCAAACCGTCGAGGATCATCAGCGCAGCAGCGGGGACCGCGGCTCCGGCGGGGCGATCTGCCCGATCGCACCGGCCGGAGGGAGCGTGGGCGCGGCGAGCGCCTCGATCGCCTGTACGACCTCACGCGAGAGCGCCCAGTAGCCGACGACGAAATCGAGGAACTCCGCCGGGGTGTCACCGGTCTGCTCGCCGCGCACGCCGGTCATCTCCGGCGGGATCGGAAGCAGCTCGAGCGTCTCCTGCAGGTCGTCGGCTAGCAGCAGGGCGACGTCGTTGCGCAGCTGGTCCAGCACCGGCGACGGCGGCTGGCTCGTCGCGAGCTCGCCGATCCGCAGCGTGCGCCAGATCGCCTCGCCGTTGATCGCCGGTCGGCCGGTCTGGATCGCGCGGCGCAGGCGCGCGCCCTCTGCTGTGGCGGAGACCTCGCGCCCCAACGCGGCGATCCCGGCCGTGATCGAGCCGACAGCCTGCCCGCCGGACACCGTGTGCAGCACGCCGAGCCGGGCTGCGAGCGATGCGAGCAGCGTCGCCGTCGAGCGGCCCGACTCGTCCGCGTCGTCGATCAGGCTGACGCGCGCGGTCACGCTGCGGGCTCCTGTGGTTGCTCGGGCTCCTGCGCTTGCTCGGGCGGCTTTGCCTCCACGGGCAACTCGCCCACCGTGATGGCAACAGGCAGCGCGCTGCCGCGAAATCCCTGCAGCGTCAGCGTGCCGCGGTAGGTGCCGGCGGGCAGCTGCGACGGAAGCTGCACGCCGAGCGCGAGCACGGGAACGTCCCCCGGAGCGACGAGCAGCGACGGCATGCTCAGCTCGAGCTCCGGCGACCACTGCACCCCGTCGGCGCTGACGAGCGCACTCAGCAGGGGCGTGACCATGCAGTGCACGCGCTGGCGGTTCTCGATCTCCAGGCGCAGCTCGATCCGCTCGCCGGGAGCGCCTGCCCCCTCGACGATCTCGTCGCCCGCCGGTCTGACGACCGTGCCCGGACTGCTCGGCGCAGCGGCCGCCTGCAGGCGGCGCAGGTAGGAGACCGTCTCCTCCAGCAACCGCGCCTGGAACTCCGTCTGCAGGCGCAGGAACTCGTTGAAGGAGCCGCCGGGACCGTCGCCAGCGGGATCGTTGGAGATCTTCACCGCTACTTCGCCCGTTCGATCACGTAGCGCAGCATCGCATGCAGGAACTGCCGGTGGTCGCCTTCCTTGGTGAAGAGGTCACACGCATCGAGAGCGCCGAGCGCCCGCTCGGAGTATTCGCGGGCAAGTATGCGCCCGTGATCGAGCGATCCCAGCTCGACCATCGCGTCGAGCAGCCACTGGACCTCGGCCGCGTTCTTCATCAGCCGCGGGCTGCGCAGCAAGGCGATCGCGCGCGCCCGCTGCTCAGGGTCGGTGCTGCGCAGAAAGTGCAGCAGCATCACCGTGCGCTTGCCCTCCCAGATGTCGCCGCCGATCTCCTTGCCGTACAACATCTCGTCGGCCTCGAGGTTGAGCAGGTCGTCGTGGATCTGAAAGGCGATCCCGGCGAGGAATCCCAGCTCGACGAGCGGCAGCAGGTCGTCGGACTGCGGAGCCTCCGGGCCCGGCGGACTGCCGCAGACGACGCCGATGCGCAATGGCGCGATGACCGTGTACCAGCAGGTCTTCTTATAGGCCATTCGCACGTAGTCGCGATCGAGCAGCTCGAACTGCCCTTCGGCGATCCAGCCCAGCTCGATCGCCTGACCCTCGGCGGACTCGCGCGCCATCCGCTCGACCTCGCGGAAGACGAGCAGCGCCTTGCGCACGCCCATCGACTCGGTGTTGCGCAACAGCAGATCCAGCGCCAGGACGTTCGTCGCGTCGCCGACGTTGACCGCGACCGGTGCGCCATGGCTCTCCAGCAGCGTCAGCGCGCCGCGGCGAAACTGCGAACCGTCCTCGACGTCGTCATGGACGAGGAACGCGTTGTGGAAGAGCTCGAGCGCTGCCGCGGAGTTCATCGCCTGCTCGATGCGTCCGCCGGCAGCGCGGCAGGCAGAAAAGCAGATCGCCGGACGCAGGCCCTTGCCCTCGCGAAAGGGGTAGTCGGCGAGCAGGTCGTAGAGCGGCCCGTAGCCGGTGCGCTTGCGCTCGGCGAACAGCGCCTCAAGGACCCGCAGGACGTCGGCCCTGGACTGGGCGAGCACCGACGCGACAAGGTCGGCATCTTGCGAATGCGCCCCCACGCGCACATCGATGTCGTCGCCGGTCATGGCCACGCGCATCTTCCACGCCAGCCGGGACGGCGGTCAAGCTCGGCGCTGCTTGCGCACGGCGCTCACCATCAGAGCACCGCACCGGCGCCGATCGACGTGCCCGTCACCCGATGCGCGAGGATGCCGGCCGATGGCCGCGGCCGACGTCCTCCTCGTCTCGCTGGGCTCGACCGCAGGGCTGTGCGCGTCTGACGACGAGCTCGTGGCGGCACTGCGGCGCGCCGGAGCCAGCGTGCGGATCGCGCGCGCGCAGCGCCCCCCCGAGTTGCGGACGTTCGCGCTGACCGATCTGGCGTGGGCGCTGGCGGCACACCGGGCCGCGGTCGCGGGGATCGTCGAGCAGCGCCCGCGCGCGGTGCTCTACTCGACGGTCACCGCGGCACTGCTGTGGCCGCGGCCCGGCGCGATCCGCTACGATGCACCGGCGGCGGCGAACC
>DASVPU010000235.1:0-2353 GCA_036389475.1 Solirubrobacteraceae bacterium | reverse complement strand
ACTCGGCGTCGGTCTTGTGACGGATCTCGTAGGCCGTCTGGCGGACGCCCCAGTCCTGCTTGTTGACGATCTCGCCGCCGGCGACGACCGTCTGCTCAACCCCGGTCAGCACCTTCTGGCGCTGCTCGTCGGGAGCGGCGCTGTCGAGCATCAGCACGAGGTCGTAGAGGGGGTCGTGTGCGGCCATGACGAGGAGCCCGGGGGGCGGCCGAGCATGATAGCGAGGACCCAACGCGTTCCTCACCGTGGTTCGAGCGGACCTACCGGCAGTTTCGCGGCCGCGAGAGGGGTGTTCCGGGTTGGTCGCGCTCACAGCGACAAACCCGGAACACCCCGATTCGACGAAGACGACGCGGTCGATCAAGCATCTCCGAGCCACTTCCCGTCAGGACCTGAGACCTTGGACGGCGCGCGTTGTGCGCGGGCGTGGTGGAGCGTGTTGGGGGGCGAAACGAGCGGCCGTCGCGCCTACACACAGCATGGACCCCGACGATTTGCCGCCGTTGTACGCCCGGGTGCGCTGGGCCAACGTGGGCCGCGTGGGCGCCGTCGTCGCGCTTGGTGTCGTCGTCGCGACATGGCCGCGGCTCAGTCCGCGCGAGCCGCGACTGCCGCCCGCCGAGCCGACTCCAGTCGTGCCCCAGCGCCTGGCGGAGGCCCGTCAGCCGCCCACCGCGCGACCTCCAACCGCCTCCGCATCCGTGACGGACAAGCCAAGCGGCGAGATCGGAGAGCAACGCTGCGCACGCAGGCGCGCCGCCCGCATCACAGGCCCTCGCGTCCTCAGCCGCGGTCGGCCCCGCGCCGGCGCGCGCGGCACGGATCACCGCCCTGCCGCTCGCACCCGGAGGGACAGCGCAAAGGCGTCTGCGTTCGCGACACGGCGCGCGCCGGTGGCGGCGCCACGAACTGGACCCGCGCCAGCGCCAGCGCCTGCGCCCGTTCCACGGCCCGCGCCTGCGCCCGTTCCACGGTCCGCGCCTGCGCCTGCGCACGCTCCACGTCCGGCCCCGCCCTCAGCCCCCGCGCCACGCAAGCCGCCAAGCACGCCCCACCCCAGCCAGCCACAGGAACCCCAACCCAGCACCGAATTCGACTTCGAAGGCGGCTGACAGCCGCCCAGCCTGCGGCGCGATCGGCTGCCTAACGCAGTTCCTCCTCGGCCATCGCGGCGCCCTTGGCCCTGATGTCCGCCAGCTGCTCGTCGATCCAATCACCTGGGTCACGCGCCGTGACCGCGCCCCTCAAGCCGCGCGCGCGGCGCTCGCGTTCCTCGTCGCTCATCGTCAGCGCCAGATAGATCGAATCCGCCGTGTCCTTGATGTCGAACGGGTTGACGCTGATCGCCCACTCGCCGAGCTCCTCATGAGCCCCGGTGTTCTCCGACAGGATCGAGACGCCGTTGCGCTCGTTGACCAGCGGACCTTCCTTGGCAACGAGGTTCATGCCGTCGAACATCGCGTTGACGATCATCACGTCGTA
Source organism: Solirubrobacteraceae bacterium (assembly GCA_036389475.1). Classification (GTDB taxonomy): domain Bacteria; phylum Actinomycetota; class Thermoleophilia; order Solirubrobacterales; family Solirubrobacteraceae; genus CADCVQ01. The sequence continues at coordinate 871 of DASVPU010000235.1, read as the reverse complement.
GTGCTTGTAGGCCGCGACGGCCTCCTCGAGGTCGTCGCGCAGCTTGAGCTGGATCGGCATCCAGTCCGGTGTGCCGTGGCGGTGGTTGACAATCGCCACGAGCGCCTCGATGCGCTCGAGGTACTCCTGGTACTCCGGCACGTCCATCCGCGACGGCATGAGCTGGGCGATGAACGTCACGCGCTCCTGAAACTCGGGGTGCTCTTCCAGGAACTGATCGAACGCGGTGAAGCCGCGCAGGACGTTCTTGGACAGGTCGGCGCGGTCGACGCGCAAGATGATGTGATCGCGGCGCCGGCGCAGCAACTCGGACTCGAACTCCCGCGTGCGCTCGCTGCGTGCGACCGCCCGGGTTGCCTCATAGTCGATCGGCAACGGATAGGCGCGGACCCACACCTCGCGATCCTCGTAGAACACAATGCCGTGGGCGAAGTCGACGTCGAGGTCGAGCAGGTCGGCGCAGCACTGCAAGAAGTTCCAGCGGTACGAGCGCGTATGAAAGCCGATGATGTCGTTGGCAAGCACGCCCTTGAAGATCTCGTCGCGCATGCGTCGCGGTAGCACACGCCAGGCATCGGGCTGCGTCCACGGGATATGGATGAAGTGGTGCAGGAAGACGTCGGGCCGCGCCGCGCGGATGACCGCCGGCAGCGTGTAGAGGTGGTAGTCGTGGACCATGACGACGGGCTCGTCCTCGCCGGCGATCTGCTCGATCACGGCCCTCGCGAGGTCCTCGTTGACGACCTTGTAGCCCTGCTCGAAGGCCTGCATCTCGTTCTCGCGGATGTCGGGGGCATTGGAGAGGTCCCAGAGGTAATGCTGGATGAACCACAGCATCGGGTTGGCGACGACGTTGTAGAAGCGGTCGTAG
>DASVPU010000234.1:0-5505 GCA_036389475.1 Solirubrobacteraceae bacterium | reverse complement strand
CACGCGCTGGGCGGTCACGCCGTCGAGCTCCCCGGTCGGCTCGTCGGCGAGGATGACCGCGGGATCGTTGGCGAGCGCGACGGCCAGGCCGGCCCGCGCGAGCTCGCCGCCCGAGAGCTGGCTCGGGCGGGCGTGGGCGCGGTGGGCGATGCCGCAGAGCTCGATGACCTGCGCGCGGGCGGAGCGATCGGCGGAGCGGCGCGCCATCCGCTGAGCCAGCGCCACGTTCGCCTCGACGGAGAGATGCCCGACGAGGTTCGCCTGCTGAAACAGCATCCCGACGCTCTGGGCGCGCACTCGCGCGCGCTCCTCCTCGGGCCGGCGCGAGAGGCGCTGCCCGTTGACGCGGACCATGCCGCCGTCGGGCTCGTCGAGGCCGGCGAGGCAGCTCAGCAGCGTGGACTTGCCCGATCCCGATGGTCCGGTCACGGCGATGACCTCGCCGCGATGCGCCTGCAGCGAGACGCCTTGGAGGGCGAGCGTTTCGTCGTCGCCGGCATGAAAGAAGCGGTAGAGGCTCTGCGCTTCGAGCACGGCGGCGCTCATCTGGCCCACTGCACCGAGTCGCTGACGATCCGCCACGGGTCGACGTTGTCGGCGCCCTTGGGACCGGACAGCGCCACGATGGCGTCCTCGCCGTTGTGGAAGAACACGTAGCGCTCGACCGTGTCCTGGCCCGCCTTGCCCGTCACCGCATTCGGCTTGGCATCGACGAGGTACACGATCCGGACGGCCTTGCCGGCCTTGCGCGTGACGGCGCTGATGCTGCGAAGCGTGAATCCCCGCTCGGACTTCGCGAGCTTCGGGACCACGCTGCGCTTGGCATCGCGCACGGTCAGCGGCGCGCTCGCATGCGCCGTCTGCAGGCGGATCGTGTTGAGCTTGTCGGTGAAGGTGACGACGCCGGACGCGGTGCTGCGCGACCAACCCTCCGGTACGCTTACGGTAAAGCCCGCCTGAGGCGGTGAGTAGGCGACGAAGGCCTGGTTGTCGGGAATGTCGCCCGCCGGGCTGACCTCAGGTGCGTCGGGGTTCGCGGGCGCGCCGCTGCTCTTCGACGAGGAACTGCCGCAGCCTGCGGCGCCGAGCACGACGATCGCCAGGCCGGCGATGAGGGCGGTGCGCATGAGGCCTCCTGTGGTGAGCCGTGGGTGCATCGGGACGTGACCGTAGAGCGGCCCGGTCAGCGCCGGCCCCGCGCGAGGTCAACGCAAGGTCAAGCTTTCGCGACCGCGCCTGCGCGGTCGTACGCTGCACAGACGGATGAGCGCGCGTGGCATCCTCATCGTCGAGGACGACGAGGCGATCGCCTCCGGGCTCGCGCGCGTGCTCGACGGGCAGGGCTACGAGGTCCGGTGCCTGGCGCGCGGTGGTCCCGCCGTTGGCGCTGCGGACTCCGGCATCGGGCTCGTCGTGCTCGATCTCGGCCTACCCGACATCGACGGCATCGAGGTCTGCCGGCGGCTACGGGTCCGGCGTCCGGACCTGGCGATCCTCATCCTGTCGGCGCGCGACCACGAGCTCGACGTCGTCGCCGGGCTCGACGCGGGTGCCGACGATTACCTCGTCAAGCCGTTCAAGCTGTCGGAGCTGCTCGCTCGCGTTCGCGCGCATCTGCGGCGCGCGGCCGCGGCCGAAGCCGGAGTGGGCGCTGAGGTGGCGAACGAGCCGCTGCGCGCCGGCGAGGTGCGCCTGGACGTTGCCGCGCGGCGCGCCTGGCGCGGTGAGCAGGAGCTCGCGCTGCGGCCCAAGGAATTCGACCTGCTCGCGCTGCTCCTCGCCGAGGCCGGGCGGGCGGTGACGCGCGAGCGCATCATGCGCGACGTCTGGGACACCGACTGGCTCGGCTCGACGAAGACGCTCGACACGCACGTCCTGGCGCTGCGCAACAAGATCGGTGCCGGGGCGATCACGACGCTGCGCGGCGTCGGCTATCGGCTGGAGGCGGACTGACATGCGACGGCGCCTCGTGCTCGCGATCGCAGGGGTGGCGACGATGGCGGTCGTGCTGCTCGCCGTGCCGCTCGGGCTCGTACTGTCGCGCAGCTACCGCGACGAGGAGCTGTTGCGCCTGCAGCGCGACACCGTCGCCACGACGCGCGCGATCGACCTGGGCGGCGACCGCCGGGATGCGATCGAGCTGCCTCTCAGCGGCGACAGGCTCGCGGTATACGACACCCGCCGGCGACGAGTCGCGGGAGTGGGTCCGTCTGCCGCGCCGGCCGAGGTGCGAGCCGCGCTGCGAACCGGCCGTCCCTCCGACGGCGAGCGCGCCGGGCAGCTCGTCGTCGCCGCGCCGCTGCAGACCGGCGAGCGCGTGACCGGCGCGCTTCTCGCTCAACGCTCAGACGCCGGCGCGGCACGCCGCGCTCGCAAGGCCTGGTTGACGCTGGCCGCCGTAGCCGCCGCGATCATCGCCGTCTCGGTGCTGGCCGCGATGCTGCTGGCGCGTCGCTTGGCGGCGCCGCTCGAGCGGCTTGCCACCGCCGCCCGGCGACTCGGCGACGGCGACTTCTCCGCCCGCGCTCCCCGCGCGCGGGTCCCAGAGCTCGACGCTGTCGCCGCTGCGCTGGACGTGACTGCCCAGCGCCTGGACGACCTGATCGTCCGCGAGCGCGCGTTCTCGGCCGACGCCTCACACCAGCTGCGCACGCCGCTGCAGGCGCTGCGGATCGAGCTCGAGGCGATCGAGCTGCGCGATGACGCGCCCGAGGAGCTGCCCGCGGCACTGGCGCAGGTCGACCGCCTGCAGACGACGATCGAGACGCTCCTGGCGCTTGCGCGCGACGCGCCGCGCAGCAGCGCCGCGACGACCGATCTCGCGGCTGCGATCGCCGACCTCGAAGAGCGCTGGCGCGGGCCTCTGGCTGCGCGCGGCCGGCCGTTGCGGACCGCCGTCCACGCGCCGGCCGCGGTTGCGCGGGCGGCTCCGTCAGTCGTCGGTGAGATCATCGACGTGCTGCTGTCAAACGCCGGGCACCACGGCGCCGGACCCGTCACGGTGGAAGTCCGCGAGCTCGACGGGTGGCTCGCCGTCGACGTCGGCGACGAGGGTGGGGGCTTCGGAGAGGATCCGGAGCGAGCGTTCGTGCGGCGCGGCACGGGAGGCGACGTGTCCGACCCGGGCACTCCGTCCCGCTCAGGCGACGACGGCAGCCACGGCATCGGCCTCGCGCTCGCCCGCTCGCTCGCGCAGGCCGAGGGCGGGCGGCTGTCGGTCCTGCGTCCAGGGCCGCGGCCGACGATCAGGCTGCTGCTGCCGCTCGTGCCGGGTTCGTCGTGATCGTCGGCGGGGCCAGCTCGGCCCCGTCGGCGGCTCGCGCCTCGAAGCCGATCTTCATCCGGCGCGTCAGCGCTCGACGCGCAGGTAGTCGGCGACGAGCTTCTTGGAGCGACGCTTGCGGTACACGCCGTCTCCGCCCGTCTTCGAGTCCGACACCGCGCCGCTGCGGCCGGTATTGCCCTCGATCGTCTCGATCTGCGTGGCGCCGACGTTGCGGACGAACAGTCCGATGTGGTCAAAGCTGAAGCGGACCAGGTCGCCGGGCTTGGGCTGGGTGACCTTGTGCACGTCGGCGTCCTTGCTGACCTGGCTGACCGAGCACCACAGCCGCTCGACGCCGACGGAGCCCGCCTGGCGGTAGCAGTAGGCGACGAAGTCTCCGCACCACGCCTCGGGGCCCGAGCCGCCATTGGCGCGAATGATCTTGAGGACCATCTTGCCGGAGTTGTTTGCGCCCTCCTCCATGACGCCGACGAGCCCATCGGCGACCTTCAGCGCTCGCGTGCCCAGGTCTCCGAAATGCTCCTCGCGGCGCTCGCGGGCGCGCTTGAGCTGGCCGCCGTCGCGCTTGCTGGGATCCTGAACGATCGCTTGAATCCCGGCCGGGATGACGGCGCCCTTGATCTTGTCGATCGTGGCGTTCAGCGCGCCGAGAAACCAGGCCGCGTACGCGCTCTGATCGATCGTCCGCGGTCCGCAGTGTCCGTCCTCTTCGATCGGCGGGTCGCGGTGCGCGTGCAGCCGGTTGTTGAGGCTGCTCTGGTAGGCCTTCACGTTGGTGCCGCGATCGCCCAGCTTGATCTCTGCGCTCATTCGATTGACTCTTTGGTGGCAGGGGTGACGACGGCGGTGCCGGTGGCCGGCTCAGCCGGTGATCGCCTTTTTGATGAACGTGTAGCGCGCCTGGCGATCGCCCTTCGACCAGCCCCTCGGCTCGGCCTCGGCGAGCTTCTTGATGTCGACGGCGCGCGCGACGAGCCACTGCTTGGCCTTCGTGGCTCGCGCCAGATGCGAAGGATCGAGCTTCTCCCAGCCGCCGTTGCGAGAGGCGCTCTTGCGCTCGGTCGCGAGGATCTCGATTTGCTCGCGCTCGGAATCGGTGAGCACGGCCATGCGATCGCGCGGAACGAGGTCAGATGCAACCGCCCTGGCCAGGTGCAGCAGCCGCTGGCGGTCAGCTAGGCCGTTGGTGCCGCCGTTGATCCTGCGGGTGAGGCCGATGAAGTCGCCCCTGTCGCAGTACCTGTTGCAGCCGTGATCCTTCCACCACTGGCCCGAGGCGAGCTCGCTGTACGGTGACTTGGAGAGAAGCTGTGGCTTGTTGACGCAATCGATGCCGAGCGCCTTGGCCATGGCGACGTAGTTGGCACGTCCCGTGATCTGGATGCGACCGCGGCCCTTGAAGCGCTTGCCGTCGCCGGGATGCGTGTTGCCGAGATCCTTGCGACCCTCGTAGGCGGCGCCGGAAGCGTACTCCTCGCTCGTCCGGAAGTGATCGCACTCATGGCCCCACTGCGCGACCGCCATCGCGGCCCGGGCGGGGGTGTCGATGTCATAGCGCGCGAAGGCCTCCCCCAAACCCTTGGCGATCTTGGCCGCAGTGGCGCGATCCAGGTTTGGACAGACGTGCCGTAGCGCTTCGGGGCTTATCGTCCACTCAGTCATGAAGTGACCGTAACGGCAGACATCAGCGCCGTGTGTGAGGCTGATCACGAGCGGTGGTGGTGGGTTGGGTCTGTGCGGGTCCGCATCGCTGGGTGAGGCGCCACGTGGCCCAACGTGGCCCGCACCAGTGACACAGAGGTCGGGTCGCTGCGCGATCACCTCATTGGGAGCCAGCGGCGATGCCGAAGCCGGGGCCCGGATCGGCGCGCGGTCGCGATACCCTTGCGGACGCCATGGCCCTGGCCGCCGCACCCATCCACCCGCTGACCGTCGAGCAGGTCGACGGGCTCGTCGAGGCCGGCCTACTCGAGGATCGGCGAATGGAACTCGTCGATGGGATCCTCTTCGACGTGGTTCACCCCAATCCGGCGCATTCCCACACCGTGGCGCAGCTCAACCGACACCTGAGCCGGACCCTGCCGGACAACCTGCAGTGGCTCGTCCAGGATGCGCTCTTTATCCACGATGGGTTCCTCTCGCCCGACCTCTGCGTCGCGCCGTTCTCCGATCCGCCGGTCCGCCATCGTGAGGCGCTGCTAGCGATCGAGGTGACGCAC
>DASVPU010000233.1:0-7749 GCA_036389475.1 Solirubrobacteraceae bacterium | reverse complement strand
GCGATTCGGTCTGCCATCCGCTCGATCGACATCGCATCGCGCTCGCGGGCCGAGGACCAGGCGCCAACCTCCTCCATCTCGGCGGCACGCGGCGCCTGCTCGCCCGCACCGACGGCGCTCAGCAGCGCGCGGTGGGCAACGAGGTCGGGATAGCGACGGATCGGTGAGGTGAAATGCGCGTAGTGCGTGAGCCCGAGGCCCGCGTGGCCAAGGTTCTTCGGGCTGTAGTACGCCTGCTTGAGCGCCCGCAGGACAAGGAACGTCAACGCGTCGCGGCCGTGCCCGGTCCGCTCGACGTGGCGCGTGACCGCACGCGAGCAGGCGGCGACCACCTCCGCAGCTTCGGCCGGCGTCATGTTCTCGTGCACCGGCGGGGTCGCGACGCCGAGCGAGGCAAGCTGCTCGACGAGGCGCAGCGCCTTCTCCCCGTCGGGCTGCTCGTGGACGCGGTAGAGGGTCGGCACGCCGCGCTCGCTGAGCAGCTTTGCGACCTGCTCGTTGGCGGCGATCATGAGGTGCTCGATGAGCCGGTGCGACTCGGTCTGCGCGCTCGGCCGCGATTCGGCGACGTGGCCGCCGCGGTCGAAGTGGAACTCCGGCTCGCTCGTCTCAAGCTCCAGAGCCGACTGGCGCAGCCGTTGTTCGTGCAGGGTGGCGGCGACCTCGCGCGCAGCGGCCAGCGGTCCGGCCCAGGGCTCCTGCGCTTCCTCCTCCCCCGCGAACACGCGGTCGACCTGCTCGTAGTCCAAACGGGCGTCGGAGCGGATCGTCGAGCGGTAGAACTGCGCGCGCTTGACCTGCGGGCCGTCGAAGTCCAGCTCGACGGTGACCGCCGCGCGCTCCTGCGAGGGAACCAGCGAGCAGGCGTCGTTGGACAGCGCCTCGGGCAGCATCGGCTCCACGCGCCCGGGGACGTAGACGCTCGTCCCGCGCCGCGCGGCCTCGCGGTCGACGAGCGAGCCCGCCGGGACGTACGCGCTGACGTCCGCGATGTGGACCCAGATGCGCGTGCGGCCGCCCCCGATCGCCTGCGCCGAGATCGCGTCGTCGAAGTCGCGCGCGGTGAGTGGGTCGATCGTGAACGTCGGCAGGTCGGTGAGGTCTCGGCGGGGAAGATCGGGATCCGGACCGCGGTCGCGTGCACGCTTTGCCTCGCGCTGCACCGCTGGGTCGAAGCGCCGCCGCAGGCCGCGCTCGAGCATGAGCGCCTCGAGAACGTCGGAGGCGACGTCCGGGCGCCCGAGGCTGCGCACGAGGCGCACGTGCCCGCCTGCGCGGGTGGCGGGGCGCACGAGCACGAGATCGCCGACCTTTGCACGCTGGTCACGGTCGATGACCATCCGGCCGCCGGGCTCGAAGAACGGCACGGCGACGAGGAAGCGCCCGCGCTTCTCGACCACCGCAACGACGCTGTCGGCGGTCGATGGCGGCTGCGGGGAGCGGTCGTGGCGCCGCGAGCGAGAACGCGTGCTCACGCTGGCTTGCCCTTGATCGAAGCCGCTGCCCTGCTGGTTCGGATTGCCGCAGCGACTACGCCTTCCCCCAATTCACCCGAGCGTGTGACGGAGGCTCACAGCTTGCCGGCCAGGACCTTGAGCGCGCGGTCGAGCGCCTCGTCGCGCTTGGTGTGGGGATCGTCCGTTGCCCGCACGTCCGGCCGGATTCCGCTGCCCGACTTCGTGCCCGGCCCGCCAAGGTTGCGCCCGCTGGGCAGGAAGTACTGGCCGACTGTGATGTCGAGCGCGCCGCCGTTGTCGAGCCGGAGGATCTCCTGGAAGACGCCCTTGCCGAACGTCCGCGTGCCGACGATCCGGGCGCGCTTGCGGTCCTGCAGTGCCCCCGCGACGATCTCCGAGGCAGAGGCCGTGCCGCGATCGACCAGCACGACGAGCGGCAGGTCGCCCGCGATCGGCTGGCCGACCGCCTCCAGCCGTTGCTCCTTGGAGGCGCGCCCGCGCAGCGAGACGATCAGCCCGCGCTTCAGGAACATGCTGGCGACGAGCTGCGCCTCCGTGACGAGCCCGCCCCCGTTGCCGCGTAGGTCGAGGACGAGCCCTCTCGCCCTGCGCGACTTGGCTCGCCGGATCGCGCCGCCCATCTGGACGTGCGCCTTCCTGGAGCCGAACGTCGACAGCGAGATGTAGCCGACACGATGGCCGGCCGCGTCGGCGATCCGCGATTGGACTGGAGGAATCTCGATGCTCGCGCGCGTCACTCGCTTGGTCAGGGTGCGGTCGCCACGCCGGATGCGCAGCGTGACGCTGGTCTTCGCGGGACCCTTGATGAGCGCTGTCGCAGCCTCATCGGCAAGCCCTGCCAAACGCCGGCCATTGGCATGCGTGATGACGTCGCCGACCTTCAGGCCGGCCCTCTGAGCCGGTGAGCCGGAGTAGACGGTCACGATCTGCAGGCCCTGCCGAACGCCACGGACCGCCGTTCCAATCCCCTCGAACTCGCTGTTGAGCGCCTGCTGGAAGGTGTGGTAGTCCTTCGGAGAGAGGTAGGCCGAGAAGCGGTCGTCGAGGTCCTTGACCGCGCCTTGGAGCGCCGCGTCGGAGAGCTTGCCGTACGGAACCGATCGGTAGTACATGTCGTGGATCGTGTCCAAGCCCTCGAGCGCGACGCGCCGGTCCTCGCTGCCGACGAGCGCGTCGGCGATCGGTCCCGGCAGCCAGCGCGGGTGCCCGCCGAGCCAGATTCCGAGCACGAGCATGATCGGCAGCAGCGCGATGAGAACGAACTTGAGTGGGACGGTGCGGCTCAGCATCGGTCCTACACGCTAGAGATGTGCGTCCGGGCGGTCCGCGTTGCGTCAGCGGTTGCGGATGAGGGCGGCCCGAGACAGCTGCGCGCGAAGCGCCTTGCGGTTGCGCTGCAGGGCGCGCTCGGCGACGGCCACGAACGTCACCTTCCCGCGCCGCACGCCGAAGATCGCCTGCGGGGGCTTGCCGCTCACGCGCATGACGCCAGGACCAATGCTGCGCAGGCGCTTGCCGAACGTCTTTCGCAGCGCCGACACCCTGCTGCCGCGGCCGACCTTCAGGCGCCGGTGCCCCTTCGCAGTCGTGCCGGCGAGCGCCACGCGCCCCTCGGAGTCAAACGCAGCCACGACCGTGCCGCCGCCCTTGACGCAGTAGCGCAGCACGCCGCGGATCGTTCTCGCGGGCGGGCCGAGGCGCTTGCCGACCTCCGCGCGTGTCGCGCGCAGCCGCAGCTTGCCGATCGCGCGCGTGCCGACCTTCAGCAGGCGCGGGAAGCAGCGCGCCGTCGCCGGCCGCGCCGCAGCGGCCGGCTCGGGGCCGTTGGGGACGCGTGCGGCGAAGACCTCTTGATAGGGCGAGAACTGCGGATCGCCCGCGGGCAGGTTGTTGAGCTGGGTGTCGTTCCAGAACGGGATCGCGACCTCGTCGTCGGCGACCATGCCCTGGTAGTCGCCGATGAACTTGCCCGACACCGACGTCGGCGCGTTGACGGCCGGATCCCAGCTGCGCGCGGAGACGCGGCGATCGGTGAATGTGCGTCCGCCGTCCTCCGAGCGCGACAGCCAGGTATCGATGAAGTAGTTGGCGGGATCGTTGCGGCGGTCGAAGTAGGAGACGTTGATCTGGCCCGATGGCGTCACCGCCAGCCAGGGCTGGAACTGATCGGCGTCGCCGTTGCGCGGATCCTGGTTGACGCGCACCGGGCCGGTGTACGAGGCCCCGCCGTTGGTGGACTTGAACAGCACGATGTCGGCTCCCGACAGTGGCCCGAGGCCGTCGCCACCGACCAGGTAGTCCTTGCCGGCGACGTCGTTGGCGTCATCGGTCTTGAGCAGCTCCTGCAGCGCATCGACGGACAGGTCGCCGCGCTTGATCTTCTCGCCGATCGATGGGAGGTTGCCGAGCAGCGGCGTGCCCTTGCCGTCGCGGGACGCCGCGACGACGTAGACGGTGCCCCGCGCGTCGACCGCCGTGCTCGGCAGCGACAGGTTGCGGAACGCCTCACCGGCGAACGCCGCGTTGACGCCGGCGATGCCCGCGATCGGCGCGGCCAGCGAGAACAGTCGCCCACGGTTGTTGGACTTCACCTGCATCAGCGCGTTGAGCTGGTTGTCGTACCACGTGACGTAGACCTCGCTCCTGGGGCCGATCGCGATGTGGCAGCCGATGCCGGAGATGAGCGTCTTCTGGCTCAGCGGCAGCGGGATGTTGTCGCCCGGGACGAGTCCGCCCCAGGTCTTGCCGCCGTCGATCGAGCGCATGAGGACGATCTGCTGGAGGGGAACGAGACTCGTGCCATCCAGGCTCCAGCAGATGTACATCGTGCCGGTCTTGCCGTCACGCGGAACGTTGGGCCCGCCGTTGACGTCGGCGTGGTTGTCGACCGCGAGCCAGTTCTTGTCGTCGAGCAGCAGCTGCGCCGTCAGCTTGTTGGTGCGGTTGTCGTGCACCGTCGTCGGGCCGCTCCAGGGCTGACCGGGCTTCTTGACGTGGACGGTCATGTTGAAGCCCTGGAAGGCCGCCGTCCCGCCCGGAGCGTCGAGGACGTTCGCGTAGGCGTTGCCCTCGTCGTCGAAGTCGATCGAGATATCGGAGGTCGTCCGATACGCGGTCTCGTTGTTGGGATCGCACTGGCCGGGCGCCGCGCAGTACCCGGGCAGATGGCCCTGGTCCACCCACGTCCTGCCGCCGTCGTGGGACTCGTAGGTGCCGATCTTGAAGAGGTACTTGTCGTTGTTCTCGTACATCTTCGAGCCGGCCATGAGGTGATTGTGATCCAGCGGATCCATGGCGATCGTCGGCTCGGAGTGCGACGTGTACTTGTCGCGCGATGCGCGGTAGTTGATGACGCCGGCGGGCGCGGCCTTCTCGACCTCGGCGAGGTTCAGGCCCTGGCGAGTGACGAGGCTCGCGCTGGCGCTGTAGTTCTGCGGCCCGAGCGTCGCGTACGGGCTGACGACGACGTAGTACGCGCCCTTGGCCTTGTCGATCGCGACGTTCTCGGCGACGCCGAGCAGCTGGCCTCCGGCGGTGACGAAATCGCCGCGCGTGCCATCGAGATTGCGCTTGTAGACCGCGAGATCGAGGTCCGAGAGCCCGAAGCCGCCGACGTGGATGGCGACCGCGCCTGAGTGCTGCTTGTAGAACGCGTCGTCGGTGGCAACGTCGAGCAGGAAGAGATCGCAGCCCGAAGCGGCCGGTGCGGGCTTGTTGTCGGCCCCGAAGCACGCCGCGCCCTGATCGCCCTTCAGCAGCTCGCTGCCGAGCTTCACCGTCCCGCTCCAGGAGAGCGCGCCGGAGCCGCCGGCGTCGGGGGTGAGCGTGCCCGCGACGGGGTTGGCCGCCCAGGCGGGCGCAACCGCCACCATGGCCAGCAGCACCGTCAGGCACGCCACGCGGCGGATATGTCTGCGGTTGCTCATCTGCGCGACGGCGAGGCTACTCGATCAGCAGGCAGCTGAGCTTGCCAGCACCGAGCGCCTCATCCGCCGTCGGGTTCACCTGCGGCTGCTGAAAACGCGCCCATGCGCTAGGGACGCCTGACGGAGATCAGCACGAGCCGCTCCTTGCCGCCCTTGACGGCCTCCTCGCGGACGGTGCCGATCCCGCGGACGTAGACCTTGTGGTCGACCACGCCGGGCTCCAACGGCGTCGTCTCCTGCGTGAGCAGTGCGTCACGCGAGGACGCGGCGGGCGTATGGATCTGCGCGGAGCGTCCCAGAACCTTGAAGTGGTCCTCGGCGTGGCCCTTGTAGAACTCCTGCTCGCCGGTCTCGCCGACGCGCGGGTGCGCGGGCATGTAGATCCCCGCTTGGGCGCCGTCGACGCCGGCCTCCCAGGTGCCGTCGGTGCTCTTGACGCGGCCGTCGACGCCGAGCGTGGCAGTCTTCTCGCCGAGGTACCAGACAGTGCCCGCCTTGTCCTGCGCGTACCAGTCGGTCGTGCGCTCGCGCAGACGACCGCGCAGATACAGGCGGTCGTCGATGACCGTGGCGCGGATGCCCTGGATCGTCCTGGTCTTGTGCGTCACCGTCAAGACGTCACGGGCGGGCAGGCCGTCGCGGCTGCCGCGGTAGACGTACACCGTTCCGGGCGTCAGCGGGAACCAGGGATTGTCGACGTGGCTGACGAAGCTGGCGGGACTGGGCAGCTCGGCGTGCGACGCGATCGCCGTCGCCACTTCTGAGCCCAAGCCGGCGGCGACGACCGTCGCGGCAAGCAGGCTGAGGATCTTTCGCATTGATGATCTCCTCTACATCGGTTGGACGGCCCGGACCATGGCAACCCGACATGAGTCCTCCGTGATCGCTCCATCGCACGCAAGCGTCAAGCAGGTGCAGCGATCCTGCGCTGTTCGCAGTTGCGGCGTGCGGTTGTCGCCTTGTCAGCGCGCGACAGGCGGTGGTGCTCGCCGTAGCAGCTCACCGATCAACGCGCCGCAGCGAGCTGGGTCGTCCAGGAATGGCGCGTGACGTCCAGGGAGGATCTCAAGCTGCGCGTCGCGGATCAGCGCGGTGGCGCGGCGGCCGATCTGCGGAGCCCCGTAGGGGTCGGCGTCGCCCCAGATCATGAGCACGGGCGCGTCGATGTCACGCAGTTCGGCGTCGGAGAGGAAGTTCTCCGGACGAGGTCGCCCGCGGTGCATGGCGAGCCACAGGTGGCTCATCATCGCCGCACGGAAGCCGGGCCGGCGCATGCCCTCGTGAACCGTTCGAAAGAAGCCGTCGGGCGCCACGTCGGCGGCGCGGTGGCCGATGACGCCGATCATCGACCGGCGTGTCATCGCAACGCTGGGCGGGCGTATCTGCGCGGCGACGTGCCGCAGCCCCGGTGTCGTGAGCGCCGTGAAGAACGGATCGCCGTCCATGCCGGGCAGAGCGACGGCGGGGACTCCGAGCGAGGCGACCGCGGTGATCCGCCGGGGCGCGTCGACGGCCAGACACAGCGCCCACATCCCGCCCAGGGAGGTGCCGACGACAGCGGCGCGCTCCAGTTCGAGCGCGTCGAGCAGCGAAGTCAGCTGCGCGACCGCGTGCTCGCGCAGCGATCGCCCGCCGTAGTCATGCGGGTCGCTGAGGCCAAATCCAGGCAAGTCGAGCGCGATCAGGCGGTGGCCTGGGAGGTGGGCCATCAACGGCGCCCAGGTCGAGGCCGACATGCCGCTGCCGTGCACGAGCAGCAGCGGCGGGCCCTCCCCCACCTCCAGCACGCGCACGGCCAGCGGCGGGTCCGCCAGAGGCACGCGCCGGGCGACAGGCTTCAACGCGCACTCGGCGAACAGCCGGCGCTGGGCATCATCGAACGCTTTTGTTGAGTTGGGGATCGCGTTTTTCGGCATCGCCGTATTCCAGGTGCCGCAACTGGGCGGGAGTTCACGCGTAGCCAAAAAGGCTGACTGATGTGCGCGGACCTACAGCTGGCCCGAGACTCGAGCAGCTCGTTGTGCGCCGAGCTACGTTTGATCGTCGATCAGGCTCACCGAGCGAGCAGCAGCGGCTGACCGCTCTCGGTCAGCTCAGCGCTTCGAACGCGCGATGAGACGTGTGATCATGCGGCAACCTGGTGTTGCTTGTGATCGTGTATCGCGTGCCGGCAACGTAAATGCTGCGGTCAATCGTTGGTGTGGGGAGCAAAGGCTCTGCGTTTACAACGAATCGGCGTCATGGGCTGGCCTATCGGTCCAGGGTTGTCGATGGCGGGGATAAGGACGTTGCCGACTTGGAAGCAGGGATCGCCGATGCCTAGCACGACAGCTCCAGCACGACGC
>DASVPU010000232.1:0-9474 GCA_036389475.1 Solirubrobacteraceae bacterium | reverse complement strand
GGCAGGTCCTCGCGATGAGCGAAGTCGAGCCCATCACACCGGAGAGCCCGTCGGACGTCAGCATCACGTCGACGAAGTCGCATCTCGAGCGGCTGGTCGACTCGCTGCTGTTCGAGGGCTACGCGCTGTACCCGTACACGCCCGGCGCGACGAAGAACGCGACGCCGACGCCGTTCGGGATCGTGTATCCCGCCGATTACGCGCGCAATCAAACGCACGCCTTCGACCGCATGCAGATGCAGGGCATCGTCACCGACGCCGACGCGCTCGTCACCGGGGAGGTGCGCTTCCTGCAACCCTCCGGCGAGCAGCACCGGGCGGTGGAGCGCCGGGTCCAGCTCGGCTCCGCGCCGTCGAAGGTGAGCTTCGAGTTCGACGATCTCGAGGGTTTTGCGGATCTCGTCGTGGAACGGCTGCCGGATGGCCGCGGTCGCATGACCTTGAGCGTCGAGAACACGACGCCGCTGACCGAGGAGGAGGCGGTGGCCGACCGCAAGGACGCGCTGCTGAAGAGCATGCTCTCCACGCACCTGCTCGGCCGCGTGGAGGGCGCGACGTTCCTCTCGCCACTGGACCGCGGCGACGACGGGGTCGCCGGCTGCTGCCAGGTCAACACGTGGCCGATCCTCGTGACGAAGGACGACGACGCCCTGCTGGCGCCGACGATCATGCTTCCCGACCATCCCGAGCTCGCCCCCGAGAGCGTCAACGACTTCTTCGACGGTACGGAGATCGAGGAGGCGCTGGTCCTGCACATCCAGGCGCTGAGCGACCAGGAGCGCGAGGAGATCGCGGCGCAGGACCCGAAGGTGCGCGAGATGCTCGCGCGGGCCGACGCGACGACGCCGCAGCAGCTGATGGACCTGCACGGGCGCGTCCGGCTGGAGGACCCGCCCGGCGAGCGTCAGGTGACGTTCGACGGCATCACGTACAAGCGCGGCGACAAGGTCATCCTGCGTCCGCCCAAGGACGCGGACGTCTACGACAAGATGCTCGAGGGCCGCAAGGCCACGATCCACCGCCTGTTCCTGCGCATCGACGACCGTCTGCACCTCGGTGTCACCGTCGACGACGATCCGATGCAGGAGATCCTCGGCGAGAGCGGGCGCTTCCTGTTCTTCTTCGCAGAAGAGGTCGAGGTGGTCACGTGAGCCAGGACGACGAGCGAGATCGCGAGACGGCCCAGCCGCCCCGGGACAACTGGCGCCCGCCGGATCCCGATGCCCCGCTGACGACGCAGGAGGTCGACGTCTCCGATCGTCCGAAGCAGATCCTCATCGCGGGCATCGGCAACACCTGGCAGCGCGACGACGGCTTCGGCAGCGAAGTCGCGCGGCGGTTGGAGCACCGCCAGCTGCCGCCGGAGGTCGCGGTCGTGGACTTCGGCACGGGGGGCTTGGACCTTGCCTATCAGATGATGAACGGCTATGACGCGCTGCTGATGATCGACATCAGCCGTCAGGGCGGCGCGCCGGGCACGCTGTATGTCATGGAGGTCGAGGAGGACGACGTGCCGGGCGGCGCCGTCGAGGACGGCGAGGTTCTGAACCCGCACGGGATGGATCCCGAGACGGTGCTGCGCTTCATCAAGATCACCGGCTCGTGGCCCGGGAAGGTCGTCATCGTCGCCTGCGAACCGCAGACGATCGAGGAGATGGGGTTGGGTCTCAGCGACGTGGTGGAGGATGCCGTCGACCGCGCGGTGGATCTCGTCATCGAGACCGCCAAGGAGCTGACGACGGACGAGGCGTACGCGGCCACGCTCCCGCTGAAGAAGCCGTCGTAGCGGACCGGGGGCGTCGTGCACGAGTTCGATCTCTCCAGCGCGATCGTCGCGACGGTCCGCAAGCACGCCGCAGGGCGCAAGGTCACGCACGTGACGCTGCGCATCGGCCGGCTGCGTCAGGTGGTCAAGGACACGCTCGAGTTCTACTTCGCGATCGTCGGCAAGGACACCAACTGCGAGGGCGCTACGCTGGAGATCGTCGACGTGCCTGCTGTGCTGCGGTGCAACAGATGTCGTGATGAATGGGAGATCGAGATCCCGGCGTTCATCTGCCCCACCTGCGGTCCGGGTGGCGTGGAGGTAGCGACGGGCGAGGAATTCATGGTTGAGTCGATCGAGGTCGAGGACGAGGAGAACGCCGCATGCACCGCACCAAGGTGAGGGTGGTCGAGGATGCCCTCGACGCCAACAACACGATCGCGGCGGCCAACCGCAGCGACTTCGATCGCGCCACCGTGACGGTCGTCAACCTCATGAGCGCACCGGGCGCCGGAAAGACGACGCTGCTGGAGCGCGCGCTTGACGGACTGGCCGAGGAAGGCCTGCGCGTCGGTGTGCTCGAGGGCGACGTCCAGGGCAGCTTCGACGCCGACCGCCTGTCGGTGCTGCACATCCCCGTCGTGCAGCTCAACACCGACAACGGCTTCGGAGGCGAGTGCCACCTCGACGCGAACATGGTCCGCTCGGCGCTGCCGGCCGTGCCGCTGGACGAGATGGACGTGCTGATCGTCGAGAACGTCGGCAACCTCGTCTGCCCGGCCGAGTTTCGCATCGGCGAAGACGCGCGGATCATGGTCTGCTCGGTCACCGAAGGCGAGGACAAGCCGCTGAAATACCCGCTCATGTTCCGGGCCTGCGAGCTTGTCGTCATCAACAAGGTCGATCTGCTCGAGCACCTCGACTTCGACGTGGACCGCCTCGAGGCGAACATCCTCCAGGTCAACCCCCACGCCACGGTCATGCGCGTCAGCGCGAAGACCGGCGAAGGCGTCGATGCGTTCCGCGCCTGGCTGCAGGCGCTTCCGGCGCGGGTCGCCGCCACGGCGTGAGCCAGGCGCCGATCATCGGCGCCGAGCGGGTCGAGGCCTTGCTGCGCGACCGCAGTGAGGCCAATGCTCGCTTCTACTCAGGGGAGGCCGAGCGGCTCGCGCGGCTGTGCCACAAGATGGCCGAGCGCTTTGCTCGCGAGGGGCGGCTCGTCGCGTTCGGCGCAACACCGGCCGACCGCTCGGACGCGCGCCATGTCGCAGTCGAGTTCGTCCATCCGGTGATCGTCGGCAAGCGCGCGCTGCCGGCGCTCGGGCTCGCCGGCGAGGGCGGCGCGATCGCGCCTCAGGTCGCCCTGGAGGCCGAGGCGGCTGACATCGCGATGGCGTTCGGCGGCGATGCTGACGTGCTCGCCGCGCTTGCGGGCGCCCGTCAGCGCGGTTGCCTGACGATCGCCTTCACGCCCGACTCGGGCGCGGAGTGGGAGTTCGACCTGTCATGGATCGACGATCCGCTGATCCGCCAGGAGATCGTCGAGACGCTCTACCACCTGCTGTGGGAGCTCGTCCACATCTTCCTCGACCACCGCGGGCTGCTCGAGGGCCGCGCGGCCAAGCCCGTCCACGACACCGGCGCGTCGAGCTTCCTGTACCCGTTCCTCGGTCAGCAGGAGACCAACCTCGACTCCGTTCTCGACGACGTGCGCCAGTCGATGCTCCTCAAAGCCGACGAGATCACGGCGCTGCGCACGCAGACCCTGAACGAGTACGGCGACGAGCTCGTGACCGCGGCGGCTGTGCTGCGCGAGCGCTTGGACGCCGGCGGCCGGCTGATCGCGCTCGGCAACGGCGGCTCGGCGACCGATGCGATGGACGTCGTCGCGGACTTCCGCACGCCGATGTTCGGGGGGCCGGCACGGCGTGCGTTGGATCTCACCGAGGACACCGGGATCATCACGGCCGTCGCTAACGACATCGGAACGGACAACATCTTCCTGCGCCAGGTCATCGCGTACGGGCGCGAGGGCGACGTGCTGCTGGCGATGTCGACGAGCGGCAATTCGCTGAGCGTGCTCGAAGCGCTGAAGGAGGGCCGCAAGCGCGGGATGGTCACGATGGCATTCGTCGGCTATGACGGCGGCAACGTCGCGGCGAACCAGCTCGCCGACCACATCGTCATCAGCCGATCGCAGAACATCCCGCGCATCCAGGAGGCGCAGGCGAGCGTCTACCACGTACTGCGCGAGCTGGTCGAACTCGCGGCTCCGAACGCGGCCGGCTGAGCCATGGCCGCAGCACCGCAGCAGCATGCGCCGCGGCGGCGCGTTCGGGTCCGTGTGGACGGAACGGTGCAGGGCGTCGGCTACCGGCCGTTCGTCTACCGGCTCGCCGACGAGCTCGACATCGCCGGTTGGGTGCTCAACGACGAGCGCGGCGTGCTCGTCGAGGCCGAGGGGCCGGCCGAGACCGTCGGCGCGTTCGTCGCGCGGCTGAGTGCCGATGCGCCGCCGCTCGCCGACGTGCGTGGCGTGGAAGCGCAGGACGTCCCAGTCACCGGCGAGCCGGGCTTTGAGATCGTCGCCAGCGAGCGGGCCGGCGCCGCGACGGCGCCCGTCACCCCCGACAGCGCGACCTGCGCGGAATGCCTCGCGGAGCTCGCCGACCCCGACGACCGCCGCTACCGCTATCCGTTCTTGAACTGCACGAACTGCGGCCCGCGCTTCACGATCGTCCGCGGGATCCCCTACGACCGCCCGCTGACGACGATGGCGCACTTCGAGATGTGCGCCGACTGTCGCGCCGAGTACGAGGATCCGCTCGACCGCCGCTTTCACGCGCAGCCCAACGCCTGCCCGGTCTGTGGGCCGCGGGTGTGGCTGGTCGAGCGCGACGGCAAGGAGGTCGAGGTCGACGGCGACATCGTGCGCGCCGCTGCCGACGAGCTGCTCGCCGGCAAGATCCTCGCCGTCAAGGGCCTCGGCGGCTACCACCTCGCCTGCCGCGCCGACGACGAGCAGGCCGTCGCGACCCTGCGCGGGCGAAAGCGCCGCGAGGACCGGCCGTTCGCGCTGCTCGTCGCCGATCTCGATGCCGCGCGCGAGCTCGTCGAGCTCGGACCAGCGGAGGAGGCGCTCCTGACCGCCCGTGAGCGGCCGATCGTGCTCGCCCCGCGCAAGCCGGATGCGAAGATCGCGGCGGCGGTCGCGCCCAACGTGCCCGAGCTGGGGCTCATGCTGCCCTACACGCCGCTGCACCAGCTGCTGGCGACCGACACCGCCGTGCCGCTGGTGCTCACGAGCGGCAACGTCTCCGACGAGCCGATCGCCTTCGACGACACCGATGCGGTGCAGCGGCTGGCCGGGATCGCCGACCGCTTCCTCATCCACAACCGCCCGATCGCGACGCGCACCGACGACTCCGTCGCGCGCGCCGTCCGCGAGCGGCCGATGCTGCTGCGCCGCTCGCGCGGCTACGTTCCCGCCAGCCTCGACCTGCCGATCGCGACACCGCGGCCGGTGCTCGCCACGGGCGCCGAGCAGAAGAACGCCTTCTGCCTCGCCAAAGGCGACCGCGCTTGGGCCAGCCACCACATCGGCGACGTCAAGAACTACGAGACGCTGCAGTCGCTGCGCGACGGCGTGGCGCATTTCGAACGGCTCTTCGAGGTGACGCCCGAGGTCGTGGTCCACGACATGCATCCCGACTACCTGTCGACGCGCTACGCGCAAGAACGCGAGCAGGACGGGGTCGAGCTGTTCTCCGTCCAGCACCATCATGCGCATCTCGCCGCGACGCTTGCCGAGCACGGCGAGCGCGGCCCCGCGGTGGGCGCGATCTATGACGGCACGGGCTACGGGCCCGACGGGACGATCTGGGGCGGCGAGATCCTCGTCGGCGGCCTCGACAAGTGCGACCGCGCGGGGCGCCTCGTCATGGCGAAGATGCCCGGCGGGGACCGCGCCATCAAGGAGCCGTGGCGGATGGCCTGCTCGTGGCTGACGCAGATGCGCGCATCGCTTCCACCTGCGTTTGAAGACATCCCTCAGCAGCGGTGGAACATGGTCGCGCGCATGGCGATGACCGGCATGGGATCCCCGGCGACGTCGAGCGCGGGCCGGCTCTTCGACGCCGTTGCCGCCCTATGCGGCGTGCGCCTGGAAGTGACCTACGAGGGTCAGGCCGCGATCGAGCTCGAGGCGCTCGCCGATCCTGGGGACGCCGAGCCCTACCCGTTTGGGATGGAGCCGAGCGAGACGATCATCCTCAACCCGCGCCCGACGATCATCGCGATCCTCGCCGACCTCGCAAGCGACGTGCCGGTCCCGACGATCTCCGCGCGCTTCCATAGCGGGCTCGCACAGGTCACGGCCAACGCGTGCGCGTTGGCCGCCGAGCGCGCCGGGACCGAGCTTGCGGTGCTGTCAGGGGGCGTCTTTCAAAACCGGCTGCTGCTGAAGCTCACCGCGGCCGCGCTCGAGGACGCGGGGCTGCGCGTGCTCGTGCCAGAGAAGCTGCCGCCCAACGACGGGCAGATTGCCTTCGGGCAGGTCGCGATCGCGGCTGCGACGCTCAGCGCCTGACCCGACCGCCGTCGTCTCGTCAGACCTGCGGGTCGTCGATCAGCAGGGACTCTGGGATGACCAGAGGCGCGTTGGGGTCCAGCGGCTCTTCCGGCGGCCAGCGTTGCGGGTATGGGGGCCGTTTCCACACCCACTGCTCGCCGGTGTACTGGTAGTGGAAGCGCAGTCGCGACATGAGCGCCCTGCGGTGCTCCGGGCAGGCGTAGCGCGCCGGCCCGAGCAGCCCGCCGGCATGCCAGACGAGCCACCGCCCCGGCATCGCCTCGATGAACTCCCCGAACATGTCCTCCTTGCACTGATGTGCGATCGCGCTTCGCGTCGCCTCGTCGGGCGTGGTACCGCAGATCTCGCAACGGAATACGTATCGGATCGGCATTGGCTGCTCGCGGGTGGGGGGCAGAACGGATGAATAGGTTAGGCACAGTCGGCGGCAAGCGCTAGATGCAGTTTTCTGGGGCTTCCCGCGCGCCGGCGCTCACACGCGTGCAGATACCTCCGCCGGGTCCACCGCAATCGCGACCCGATTGCACCGTAGAGGGCAAGTGGGTTACGGTCACATCGTTCCAGGTCCGGGCGCGATCGAGTCGGCGGGGGGCGCCAGCTCTGTGCCAGCGCCGGCTGCTGGCTCGGACCTATGAATGAGCCGGGTCGCCTGATGGCGCGGGGGCTGTGGCAGTCAGCCGACAAGGGGGCGGGAGATGACGAAGGTGCGTGTCGGGAGTGTCGTTGCGGGGGTTCTAACCCTGGCGCTCGGCGTCGGCGGGTGCGGCGGATCTGACGCCAGGGGCACGCAGGCCGCGAATGACACGCTCGTGATCGCTCTTCCAAGCCAGCCGGACAACCTCAACCCGATCGCCTCGGACAATGTCTACGAGGGCAACCTGAAGTTCTTCAACGGCCTGCTGCGCTACGCCAAGGATCTCACCGCCGAGCCCGACCTCGCCAGCGAGATGCCGACGCGCAGCGCCGACGCCAAGATCGTGACGGTCAAGATCCGCGACGACGTCAAATTCCACGACGGCATCACGCTGACGGCGAAGGACGTTGCGTTCACGTACAACGCGATCCTCGACAAGGACTCCGCCTCGCCGCTGGCGACGCTGCTGGACACGCTCGATTCGGCCAAGGCGGTGAACG
This sequence comes from Solirubrobacteraceae bacterium, assembly GCA_036389475.1. GTDB lineage: Bacteria > Actinomycetota > Thermoleophilia > Solirubrobacterales > Solirubrobacteraceae > CADCVQ01. Next base: position 1,984 of record DASVPU010000232.1, on the reverse strand, counting down.
ACACGACGGTGCAGTTCAAGCTCAACCGCGCCGATCCGGCCTTCTACGACAAGCTGCAGATCGGGATCGTCCCGGCGGCCCAGCTTCAAGGCAAGGACATCAAGACCGCGCCGTTCAATCGCAAGCCGATCGGCACGGGGCCCTACGTGATCGAGGAGTTCCAGCCCGGCGGCCGGATCGTCATGGAGGCCAACGCGAACTACTTTCGCGGCGCACCGAAGATCAAGCGGATCGTGCTGACCGCTGTCGAAGATGAGAACGCGCGCGTGGCGCTGCTCGAGAAGGGCACGATCGATGGCGCAGGCATCGTCCCGAAGCTCGCTCCGCGGGTCCGCAGGAACGGCAACTACAACGTCCTGGAGATTCGCACCGCCGACGCTCGCGTCGCGGCGCTTCCCAATGGTGACCCGGTGCTGCGCGATCCCTCGGTCCGGCGGGCGCTGTTCCTCGCGGTAGACCGCCAGAAGATCGTCGAGGGCGCGCTGGCCGGGGCCGGGGAGCCGGCATACGGCCCGATCATGAAGGGCCATTGGGCCTATAGCGCTGTCGCCGAGAAGCCCTACGACCCCGATGAGGCCCGACGTCAGCTCGACGCGGCCGGTTGGAAGAGCACGGGCGGCGGCACGCGCACCAAGGGCGGCCGGAAGCTGTCGTTCAGGCTCATGTACCCGGCCGCCGACAGCGTGCGCAAGGACATCGCGCTCGCGTTTGCATCGGACATGAAGAAGGTCGGCGTCGACGTCGAGCTCGAGGGCCTGTCGTGGGACGTCATCGAGAAGAGCCAGGATCGCGGCGCCGTGGAGTTCGGATACGGGACGCCGTACGACCCCGACATCGAGCTCTACACGCTGTTTCACTCGAAGTTCGCGACCGGCGACGACGACCTGTTCACGAACTATCCGAGGACGCACAACGCTGCGATCGACGCGGCGCTCGACTCAGAGCGTTCGACGCTCGACCAGGACAAGCGAAAGCAGGCCTTCGTGAAGCTCCAGGAGGAGCTGGCCAACGACGCCAGCTGGCTGTGGATCGTGCGCCTGCGCCACATCGCAGCGATCTCCAAGCGCGTGAAGGGCATCGATCCGCAGGTCGAGCCCCATGCCCACGGGTTCTCCCGCGGAACCACGTGGAACATGGAGGACTGGACCCTGGACCCGAAGAGCTGAATCGGCGCGGTCGCGGCCCATGCTGAAACTCATCATGCGGCGCCTGGCGCTCCTGCCGCTCATCCTGCTGGCCGTCGCAACAGTCACGTTCGCGCTGACGGAGATCTCGCCGTTCGATCCCGTGCAGGCGTACGTCGGCGCGGAAAACAACATCAGCTCCGAGCGCAAGAGCGAGATCGCGCATGCGTGGGGCTTCGATCAGCCCTTCTACGAGAAGTTCGGCCGCTGGATCTACAACCTGGCGCAGGGCGACATGGGCAACTCGATCGTTGCCGGCGGCCAGCCGGTTGCCGGCGAGATCGCGTCCCGGGCGAGCGCGTCGCTAATGCTCGTCGGCGGCGCGCTGGCGCTCGTGCTCGCCGGCGGCCTCGTGTTCGGCGTGCTCGCGGCGGCGTTTCGCGGCACGTTCTTCGACTGGCTCGTGCGAACGCTGTGCTACTTCAATACGGCGGCACCTTCGTTCTGGATCGGGCTGCTGGCGCTCTATCTGTTCTCGATCGAGCTCGGCTGGCTGCCCGCCGGCGGCACGTCGGACCCGCGCGCGGTCGAGTCGGGGGGCATCGATCTCCAACACCTCATCCTGCCGATGATCGTGCTCGCGCTGACGCAGTACGCCTGGTTCACGCTGTTCGTGCGCAACACGCTGCTGGAGGTGCTGCGCGAGGACCACGTGCAGTTCGCTCGTGCGCAGGGGATCGACGAGGTCAGGGTACTGCTGCGCTACGCCCTGCCGACCGCGCTGATCCCGTTCGTAACGCTCATCGGGACGCTCCTCGCCGAGCTGATCGGTGGCACGATCCTGATCGAGAGCATCTTCG
>DASVPU010000231.1:0-12349 GCA_036389475.1 Solirubrobacteraceae bacterium | reverse complement strand
CCGACCGACGTTTGGCCTCCGCTGGAGGACTGATTGCGTGTCACCGTCACCACCGCGAGCGCCGCCGCGCCCTCGAGGCGCCCGACGAAGCCCATTCCCTCACCCGTCGAGGCCTTCACGTTCACAGCCCCGGCGTCGATGCCGAGCGCCTGCGCCAACCGCATGCGGATCGCGTCGCGGAACGGGCCGACCTTCGGGCGTTCCATCAGCACCGTCGTGTCGACGTGCACCACATGCCATCCCGCAGCCGCGACGGCCGCGAGCACCTCGCCGAGCAGCTGCAGCGAATCAGCGCCCTCGTAGGCGCCGTCGGTATCCGGGAAGAGCACGCCGATGTCGCCCAGTCCCGCAGCGCCCAGGAGCGCATCCATGATCGCGTGTGTCAGGACGTCCGCGTCGGAGTGCCCGTCCAGCCCGAGCTCCGCCGCGGGGAACTCGACGCCGCCGAGGATCAGCCGCCGGCCGGCGACGAAGCGGTGCGAGTCCCAGCCCAGCCCGGTCCGCACAGGAGAGCTCATCCGATCGGCTCCAGCACCCGCTCACGGGCGCGGAAGACGGCCAGCTCGCGCACTCCGAGGCGATCGAGCAGCTCGAGCGCAACGTCGTAGTCGCGGCCCACGTCCACCGGCACATGAGCGTCGCTGGACAGCGACACGGGGCAGCCGGCGTCGAGGCACATCTCCAGGAACGCGGGCGCCGGATAGAGCTCGCCGACCGGCTTGCGCAGCCCGGCCGTCGACACCTCGACCGTGATCTGCGACTCAGCGATGCCGTCCATCGCGAGATCGTAGAAGCGCCGCAGGTCGCCCTCCGGCACCGGCCTGCGCCCACCCCAGACCTTGATCAGGTCCGGGTGGGCCAGCACGTCGAAGAGCCCCGACCGGGCCGCCTCGCCGAGCGTCACGAAGTAGCGCCGCCAGAGCTCGTCGGGTCGCTGTGAGCGGTGGTCCCAGATCTGGTAGTCGTCGTGATCGACAGCGTGCTCGCCGATGAAATGCACCGAGCCCACGACGAAGTCCCAGTCGTGCGATCCCAGCAGCGTCGCCATCCGGTCCTCACGTCCCAAGATGAAGTCGGCCTCGATGCCGAGCTTCAGGTCTGTCTCGCCGCGGATGAACTCCACGTAGGCATCGATGTCGTCGTGCGCGCTCTGACGCCACAGCGGGTGGCGCCAGACCTCCAGCGCCTGGGCGAAGCGGTAGATGTGCTCCGCGCAGCCGAGTTCGGCGATCCCGCGCTCCTCTGCGACAGCGCGGTAGCGGTCGACGTTCGCGCCCGTGAAGTACTGCGCGGCTTCGGTGCCCGGATCGTCGGGACGCAGGTGCAGGTGATAGTCGGTCAGCATCCTGGCGCTGGATTCCAGCACACGCCGGGCCACGAGCCTGTCGAAGGACGTGCTCTGTCGTGCAGTCTAGGCTGCTCGTCGGCTCAAGCCGACGGCCGCCCCGGCATCGAGCTGCTGTGGATCCCGATCGCAATCAGGTTCATGGGGGCACGCCGGAGCGTGCGCGCAGCGCCAGCTCAGCCGCCCCCAGATCAGCTGGCGTCGTGACCTTGAAGTTCTCCGGCGTCGAGGCGACGATCCGCACGGTACCGCCCTGACGCTCGACGAGCCATGCATCGTCGGTGGCGGAACGCAGGACGCTGTCGGGCACGTCCAGCGCGCGCTCGAGCGCCCCCCGGCGAAAGATCTGTGGCGTCTGCACCGCCCATAGCGTCGAGCGGTCGAGCGTGTCGCTGACCATTCCGCCCGCGACCTGCTTGATCGTGTCGGTGACGGGCACCGCCGCGATCGCGCAGTCCCAGTCGCCGGCGGCGAGCTCGTCCAGAGCCGCCTGGAGGAGCGCCGGCGTCACGAGCGGCCGCGCGGCGTCGTGCACGATGACCGGATCGCCGTCCCGCGGCGCGGCCGCAAGGGCTGCACGCACCGACTGCGACCGGTGCTCGCCGCCGGTCACCGCGATGGCGCCATCTGGCGCGTTAGCTATCCCGGGCGGCAGCGCTACGACGATCTGCGTCACGGCCTCGACGGCCCGCAGCGCGTCGATGCTCCACGCGAGCATCGGACGCCCGCCGAGCGTGACGAACGCCTTGGGCCCCCCGGACCCAAGGCGTTCTCCACGTCCAGCAGCTACGACGAGCGCGATCGCTACTTGGCCACCACGCCGGCGCTGTCGGCGAGCAGACCGTCGAGATGCTGCTCGGCGTCGTCCTCGTCCTTGTCGAGCGCGTACATCAGCTCCGATGCAAGGATCTTCTTGGCGCGCGTGAACATCTGCTTCTCGCCGGTCGACAGGCCCTTCTCGTGCTCGCGGATCGCGAGGTTGCGCACGACTTCCGCGAGCTCGTAGATGTCCCCCGTCTTGATCTTGTCGCGGTTGTGCTTGAAGCGACGGTTCCAGTTCTTTGGCATCTCCGACACGTCGTCGGCGAGCACGTTGAGTACCTTCTTGACCGTCTCCTCGTCGATGACGCGGCGCAGCCCCGCGACGCCGGCGTTCTCGCACGGCACCATGACCGTCATGTCGTTGTGCAGGATCTTGATGGTGAGGTACTCGCGCTCCTCGCCAAACATCGTTCGCCGCTCCTTCTTGAGGACCTGCCCGGCGCCATGATGCGGATAAACGACATTGTCACCGAGCTCGAACTCGATGTTCTCGACCGTCCTGGTCTCGAAATCCTCCAGCAGCTGCTCTTCGATGGCTTCGGGAATGGTGTCCTCCTTGTTCTTGAATGCCGGCCCCGGCCGACAGCAAACGGCTACGTCCCCGCCCTGACTCAGGTCTGTAGATAACGATCCACGAGGTTGATTTCCTGCAATCTGCGAAGGCCCTCGCGGATATCCTTCGCTCTGATCTCGCCGACACCGCCGACGGTCTCCAGTTCGGCATCGGTTGCGGCCAGCAGTTCGTCAAGCCCACCGAAGTCGGCCACGATCTGCGCCACGACGAGCTTCGGCAACCTCGGGATGCGCCCGAGGATACGAAAGCCACGTGGTGATACAGGATAGTCCAATGTGTTGAGTTTCCGGTCGTAACCCAACAATTCGGCTAGTCGACCGAAATCGAGTAGATCGTGATGCGGCAAACGCCCGATCTGATCCAGCGCCGCCGCGAACTCCTCGTCGACGTTCTCGGCGAGGTAGTCGTGCACGAGCGCGGACTTACCGGCGGCCGTCCCGACCATCGTCTCCTCGAGCTGCATCTCGATGAGGCGGCCCTCCGTGCCGAGCTCGACGATGTAGCGCTCGATCTCGACGGCCATGCGCGTCACGAGCTCGGCGCGCTGCAGAACGGTCAGCACGTCGTGCAGTGTGGCGCCGCCCTCGAACTCCAACGCGGTCAGGCGCGTCGACACCTGATCGAGGCGCGTGCGGTACTTGTCGAGCGTCGCGAGCGCCTGGTTGGCCTTCGCAAGAACGACGGGAATCTCCTCGAGGATGTACTTCGTGCCGTCGACGTACAGCGAGACGACCTCGCGGCGCTGGGAGATCGCGATGACGAGCGCGTCGGTCTGCTTGGAAACTCGCTCGGCCGTGCGGTGCCGCGTGCCGGTCTCCATCGAGAGGATCGTCGGGTCGGGCATGAGCTGGACGTTCGCCATGGCGATCCGCGTGGCGTTGGCATTCAGCACTATCGCGCCGTCCATCTTGGCAATCTGGTAGAGCAGCGCGGGCGTGTAATCGATCTCGAGCTTGATGCCGCCGGAGAAGAGGAAGCTCAGCTCGTCGACCACGCCGACGATGATCAGGCCGCCGGTGCGCGCGTGGACGATGTTGTCGATGCCCTCGCGCAGCGTCGTGCCGGGAGCAACCATCTCGAGCGCCTTGACAAGCCGGGGCTCCTGACGTGACTCGAGCTCATGTGACTCATCCCCGACTCTTTGGACCATCCAGGCGATTTTAGCGCGTGCTTAGGATTCGCGGGCTGAGCCTCGCTGGCAAATCCCCGGACAGGCTCAGACCATCACGCCGCTTCGCGGCCGACCGTCGATGAGCGCAGCACCGACCGCAGCGCCTGACGCAGCGTCGACGCCGTCTCCGGCGAGACGACATCGCGCAGCCCGAACTTCGCGGCCTCGCGCAGGCGACGGTCAGGGTGGGCGATCGAGCGCAGCTCTCCGGTGAGACCGACCTCGCCGAAGCACGCGACGAGCACGCCGCTGCGACCGGCCGGCGCCAGCGCGACGCCGCGCGCCGCGCTGGCCACAGCGAGCGCGATCGCGAGGTCAGCGCCCGGCTCCTCAACGCGCACGCCGCCGACGACGTTGACGAACACGTCCGCGCTGCCGACGCCGACGCCTGCATGACGGCCGAGGACGGCGAGCACGAGCGCCAGCCGGTTGCGGTCAAGACCGTTGACGACGCGCCGCGGCGGGACGAGCTCTGACGCTGAGACGAGCGCCTGCACCTCGACGAGCAGCGGCCGCGAGCCCTCCATCGCCGCGAGCACCACGGATCCCGGCTTGCCGGTCGCCTCGGCGACGAAGCGCGCGCTTGCATCCAACACCTCGACGAGGCCGCTGCCGCGCATCTCGAAGACGCCGGCCTCGTTGCACGAGCCGAAGCGGTTCTTCAGCGCGCGCAGCGTACGGTACGTGCGCTCGCGCTCGCCCTCGAACTGCAGCACGCAGTCGACGAGGTGCTCGAGCACGCGCGGGCCCGCGAGCGCGCCCTCCTTCGTGACGTGGCCGACGAGCAGCACCGCGATCCCGTCTGCCTTGGCGACCTGCATGATGCGTCCGGCGACCTCGCGGATCTGGCCGACCGAGCCCGGCGCACCGCTGAGATCGGCCGCGTGGAGCGTCTGCACGGAGTCGATGACGCAGACCTCCGGGTGCTCGACGCGCAGGGTGGCGAGGATCGTGTCGAGATCCGTCTCCGCGAGGACGGGGACCTGGAGTGCACCGGGCGCAGCCGCCGTAAGGCGCTCCGCCCGTAGACGGATCTGCGCCGCCGACTCCTCCCCGGACACATAGAGCGTGCGCCGCCCGGCCGCGGCGAGGTTGCCGAGCGCCATGTTCGTCAGCGTCGACTTGCCGATCCCCGGCGAGCCGCCGAGCAGCACGAGCGAGCCCGGAACGAGCCCGCCTCCGAGCACGCGATCAAGTTCGCCGATCTGGGTCAGCAGCCGCGGAACCAGCTCCGTTCTCACGTCGGCCAGTCGCACGGGGCGCCCGGGCAGTCCGGCGCTCGCCCCGCCGGCGCCACCGCGGCCGCGCGAGCCCGCTCGACCGGGTGCGGGCGGACTCGGAGCGCGCTCCTCGACGAGCGTGTTCCACGCCTGGCAGCCCGGGCAGCGGCCGTGCCAGCGCGCCGTCCTGTGATCGCATTGCGAGCAGACGTGGATCGTCGTGGGTCGCGCCATTCGCTCAGACTAGGGTGCGGCCCCGACGAGTTCGCCCCCTCGCGCGCAGGTTCTCAGCGCAGATGTCGATGTTGCTGAGTACCGTGCTGCCTGACAGACCGTGGGTACGGGGCTCACGGTCGCCGCATGGAGGTGGTTCAATGCGCCCGAGGAGACCCTCACCCGCGATGGTCGTCGCAATCATCGCGCTGATCGTCGCGCTCTCAGGCACGGCGATCGCCGCCGTGGACTTCGCGCGCAACGCCGGGGCCGTTGACGGCAAGAGCGCCGTCGGGGCACAGGCGACGCTGGCGGGTGCGGCCGGCAAGCTCGTGGCAACGGCCGGCGCCGGGTCGGGCAAGGGACGGATCCCTCCGCGGTTCCTCGACGGAGTCATGCGCGGCGCCTCGACGTCGCTGACGCAGTACCTGCGCGTGGAGGACAACCAGGTTGGGCGGACGGTGCCGCTGGCGATCATCCCGAAGATCGGCCGGCTGGACGCCCAGTGCCGCGACCAGGATCCGACGCCGGGCATGGAGTCCACGCAGACGATCATTACGTTCACGGGCTTCGATCCCGAGGGGGTGAACGTCTCGCGGCTGCTCGGCCGAGACATCGCCAGCGGGCGCGACGGCATCGTGTTCACAGCCGGCAAGAATCAGCCGGTGACGATCATCAGCCTTGCCGACTCGCTCTTCCAGCTCGTCTTGCAGGCCCGCGAGCGGACGGTGTTCATCAGCGGGTCGTCACGCAGCGACGCCAACTTCTCGCCCGCAGCCGCGTGCCTGATCTTTGGCGTCGGGCTGCGCGTGGGCTGAGCTGAGCGCGACGAAGTCCTCGCGCTAGGGCGACCGAAGGTGTGTCGCTTGCCATGAGCCTGCGGCTCACAACGGCGACACACCTTGGTCAGACAGATCAGCCGGCGCTCGGCTCCTCCGCGCTGGGCTTGTCGAGCGTGACGCCGCCCACGGCGGTAGCGTCGCCGCCGCCGCCGACGCCCGCCGGCACCTTCTTGGGCTCGACGACCGTCAGCGAGACCTCGCGGTCGTCCTCGTCGGGCGCCTTCTCGACCAGGACGGTCGCACCCGGCGTGAGCTCGGCGCGCAGGACGAAGTCCGCAAGCGGATCCTCGATGTAGCGTTGGATCGCGCGGCGCAGCGGCCGTGCGCCCATCGCCGGATCCCAGCCCTTCTCGACGAGCAGATCCTTCGCCTCGTCGGTCAGGTCAAGCTGGAGCCCACGGTCGGCCATCGACTCGCGGATCCGGCGCAGCAGCAGATCGACGATCTGCTTGATCTCGTCGCGCTGCAGCTTGTGGAAGACGATGACATCGTCGATCCGGTTGAGGAACTCAGGCCGGAAGACCTTCTTGAGCTCGCCCATGATCCGGTTCTTCATGTCGTCGTAGGTGATGCCGGTCTCGTCGTCTGAGACGGCGAAACCCAGCGGCGTGTTACGGGCGATCTCCGACGCGCCGATGTTCGACGTCATGATCACGATTGCATGGCGGAAGTCGACCGTCCGCCCTTGCGAGTCCGTCAGCCGGCCATCCTCGAGGATCTGCAGGAGGATGTTGAAGACGTCTGGGTGCGCCTTCTCGATCTCGTCGAGCAGGAGCACGCAGTACGGCTTGCGCCGGACCGCCTCGGTCAGCTGCCCGCCCTCGTCGAAGCCGATGTAGCCCGGGGGCGAACCGACGAGCCGGGACACGGAATGCTTCTCCATGTACTCCGACATGTCGACGCGGATCATCGCGTCCTCGTCGCCGAAGAGGAACTCGGCAAGCGTCCGTGCGAGCTCCGTCTTGCCCACGCCGGACGGGCCGAGGAACACGAACGAGCCGGTCGGCCGCTTCGGATCCTTCAACCCGGCGCGCGAGCGGCGGATCGCCTTGGAGATGACCTCGATCGCCGCGTGCTGGCCGATCACGCGCTTGTGGAGCTCCTCCTCCATGCGCATGAGCTTCGCCGTCTCCGCCTCGGTGAGCTTGAAGACGGGGATCCCGGTCCACATCGAGACGATGTCGGCGATCTCGTCCTCGCCGATGGCCGGACGCTCGGTCTCGGCCTCGCCGGCCTCCCACTGCTCCTCCAGCTCGCGCTTGCGCTGTGTCAGGCGGCGCTCGGCGTCGCGCAGGTTGGCGGCCTTCTCGAACGCCTGCGACTCGATCGCGGCCTCCTTGTCGCGACGCGTCGTCTCGATCTCCTCCTCGAGCTCGCGATAGACCGGCGGCGACGTCATCGACTTGATGCGCATCCGCGACGCGGCCTCGTCGATGAGGTCGATCGCCTTGTCGGGCAGGAAGCGGTCGGAGATGTAGCGGTCTGCGAGCTCCGCCGCGGCCTCGAGGGCCTCGTCGGTGATCTGCACCTTGTGGTGCTGCTCGTAGCGGTCGCGCAGGCCCTTGAGGATCTGCACCGTCTCCTCCGTCGTCGGCTGCTCGACGCGGATCTGCTGGAAGCGACGCTCCAGCGCAGAGTCGCGCTCGAGGTACTTGCGGTACTCCTCGAGCGTCGTCGCGCCGATCGTCTGCAGCTCGCCGCGGGCCAGCGCCGGCTTGAGGATCGAGGCCGCGTCGATCGCGCCCTCCGCCGCGCCGGCACCGACGAGGTTGTGCAGCTCGTCGATGAACAGGATGATGTCGCCGCGCTGGGTGATCTCCTTCATCACCTTCTTGAGGCGCTCCTCGAACTCGCCGCGGTACTTCGAGCCCGCGACCAGCGCTGCGAGGTCAAGCGTGTAGATCTGCTTGCCCTTGAGCAGCTCGGGGACGTCGGAGGTCGTGATCCGCTGGGCGAGGCCCTCGACGACGGCGGTCTTGCCGACGCCGGGCTCGCCGACGAGCACGGGGTTGTTCTTCGTGCGTCGCGAGAGGATCTGCATGATCCGCTCGATCTCGGTGGCGCGCCCGACGACGGGATCGAGCTTGCCTTCCTCGGCGAGCTTGGTGAGGTTGCGGCCGAACTGGTCCAGCAGCTTGGAGGATTTCTTGCCCTCGCCGGACGAGCCGGATGCCGTTCCCGCGCCGGCGCCTGCGCCCGCGGCCTGCCGGCGCCCACCGGGCCCGGACAGCATGCGGATGACCTCGTTGCGGATCTTCTCGGAGTCCGCATCGAAGTCGAGCAGGATGCGTGCGGCAACGCCCTCGTTCTCGCGCACGAGGCCGAGCAGGATGTGCTCGGTGCCGATGTAGTTGTGGCCGAGGCTCAGCGCCTCGCGCAGCGCAAGCTCGAGAACCTTCTTCGCCCGCGGCGTGAAGGGGATCTGGCCGGAGGTGACCTCCTCGCCCGACCCGACGATCCGGACAACTTGGGCACGCACGCGCTCGACGGTGATGTCGAGACTTTCGAGCACGCGAGCGGCTAGGCCTTCCTCCTCACGGAGAAGGCCGAGCAGGATGTGCTCGGTCCCGATGTAGTTGTGCTTGAGCGTGCGCGCCTCTTCCTGCGCGAGAACGACCACCTGACGGGCTCGCTCTGTGAATCGCTCGAACATGCTGCTTGATCCTTCCTGCTGGGGCGGGCCTCTAGCCTCGGTTCAATGCTTTGTCCGGATGAAAATGTAATGGTGGGACGGCGGAACGACCGACATGTTCATCCTTTCGGCTCCGCAAGCGAAACGGATGAGTGATCGGGTGCGCAAGGCGGGCATGGGGCAGTCTACCAACGCATGATGCTCCCCTAATGTTGCGTTCGTCACGCATCGGGATGGGTCGGCTCCTTCATCGCCGGAAAGAGCACGACCTCGCGGATCGACGAACGATCGGTCAGCGCCATCACGAGCCGGTCTATACCCAGACCGACGCCTCCCGTAGGCGCCATCCCCTGCTCGAGCGCCTGGACGAACAGCTCGTCGTACGGGGCGGCTTCGTCATCGCCCTCGGCCGCCAGCCGCGCCTGGGCCTCGAAGCGCGCGCGCTGCTCGTCGGGATCGTTGAGCTCGGTGAAGGCGTTGGCGATCTCGACGCCGCCGCAGAACGCCTCCCAGCGCTCGACGAGGCCCTCCTCGCTGCGGTGCGCCTTGGCGAACGGCGACAGCTCGACCGGATAGTCCATGACGAACGTTGGCTGCTGGAGCCGCGGCTCGACGAACTTCGACAGGAGGTCGTCGACGAGCTGGGGCCATGTGCGGCCCTCCGTGGGCAGGCGCTCGCCGATCGCCTCGACGAGGCCTTCGCGCTCGCGGTGCTCGCGGATGTCGATCGCGGTCGCGTCGAAGATCGCATCGCGCAGGGTGACGCGGCGCCAGGGCGTGGCGAAGTCGATCGGGCCCTTTGACCCGACCTGCTGCGCGACGGACGCGACGAGAGCCTCCAGCCGGTCGGCGACGCCGAGGTAGTCGGAGTAGGCCTCGTAGAACTCGACCATCGTGAACTCGGGGTTGTGCTTCGTCGACAGCCCCTCGTTGCGGAAGTCCTTGCCGAGCTCGTAGACGCGCTCCAGGCCGCCAACGATGCAGCGCTTGAGGTACAGCTCGGTGGCGATGCGCAGGTACAGCGTGCGGTCCAGCGCGTTGTGGTGCGTGATGAACGGGCGCGCCAGCGCTCCCCCGTAGAGCGGCTGCAGGATCGGCGTCTCGACCTCGATGAAGCCCGCGTCGTCGAGAAAGCGCCTGACCGCCGTCACGACCTTGGCTCTGGCGACGAACAGCTCACGCGCCTCCTCGTTGGCCATCAGGTCGAGCTCGCGGCGGCGGTAGCGCGTCTCGACGTCCTGCAGGCCATGGTGCTTCTCGGGCGGAGGGCGCAGCGACTTCGCGAGCACGGCGAAGTCGTCGATCTTGAGGGTCAGCTCGCCGCGGCGGGTGCACATCGCGGTGCCGTCGATGCCGATGATGTCGCCGAGGTCGACCAGCGTCAGCAGGCGCTGATGCGCCTGCTCGCCGAGGACGTCCACGCGCGCTTGAAGCTGTAGCCGCCCCGAGCGGTCGACGAGGTCGAGGAACGCCATCTTGCCCTGTCCGCGGCGAGCGGCGAGGCGACCGGCGACGCGGTGGCGAACGTCGGTCTCGGCCCCCGGCTGCAGTCCCTCGTGCGCGCGAAGTACGTCGGCGACCGGTTCGACGCCCGGGAACTCGTGCGGGAAGGGATCGAACCCGTCTGCGCGCAGGCGCTCGAGCTTGGCGCGCCGTGACGCCAGCAGGTCAGAGCTCATGGCCCGACCCGCGGGCTATAAGCCGACTTCGATCTTCGTGATCTTGAGCGTGAGCGTCTTGCCGTTGGGCAGCGGTACGTCGACGACGTCGTTGCGCTTGTGGCCCAGCAGGGCCTTGCCGACGGGTGACTCGTAGGACAGGCGCTCCGGCGGCTTGGCCTCGGGAGAGCCGACGATGGTGAACTTCTGCGCCTTGCCGGTCGCCTCGTCCTTGACGTTGACGACCGAGCCGACCTGCACGCTGTCGGTCGAGACGTCCTTGGCGTCCACGACCGTCGCGGAGCGCAACCGCTCCTCGACCTGCGCGATGCGCGACTCGAGCATCGCCTGCTCGTTCTTGGCGTCGTCGTACTCGGAGTTCTCCGTGATGTCGCCGAACTCGCGCGCCTCCTTGATGCGTTGCGCGACCTCGCGCCGCTTGTCACCCTGCAGGAGCGCGAGCTCCGCCTTGAGCTTCTCGAGGCCGTCGGCGGTGAGGATGACGTCCTTGGGCATTGTTTCAGGAGATAGAAAAACCCCGCTCGGGGCGGGGGGAGGTTGCGCGGTTCGTCAGCGAGCGACGCCGCAGGATAGCAAGGCGTCAAGCGGCTGCCGATAGCTCGCCGGCCGCCTTGAGCACGGCCCGTGCCTCGTCGATGGTGTCCGTCGCCTGCATCGCGGCTTGCAGCGCCTTCGAGCCGCCGAGGCGGTCGACGTACCAGGGATAGAACTTGCGCAGGTAGCGACCCGCGCGACGCTCGCCGAGATGCTCGACGGCACGCTCCATGACCCACTCGAGCTCGTCGACGATCTCCCGCGCCGTGGGCTCCTCGTCGCGAAGTCCAAGCAGCCGAGCGAACAGCCACGGGTTGCCGAGCGCACCGCGGGCGAGCATGACCGCCTCGCAGCCCGTGTGCTCGAAGGCAGCCGTGATCGAGGCGGGATCGTTCATGGCGCCGCTCAGGATCACGGGTGCGTTCAGGGTCTCGACGAGCTCGCGGGCGAGGTCGAGATCGGGCGAGCCCTTGTGGTGCACCTGCGCGGAGCGCGGATGAAATCCGATCGCGGCGACGCCGGCCTCGTCGACGAGCCGGTGGGCGAGGTCCAAGCCGTCGCGCGAGCCCGGCTTCCTTCCCGAGCGCAGCTTGACGGTGACCGGAAGCTGCGATCCCTCGCGCGCGGCGCGAGCGACCGCGACCGCCCTGTCGGGGTCGTCGATCAGCGCAGCGCCGGCGCCGGTCTTGCAGACCTTCGGCACCGGACAGCCCATGTTCAGGTCGATGAGATCCGCGCCCGCCTGCGCGACGCGCGCCGCGGCCGATCGCATGACTTCCGGCTCCTGGCCGAAGAGCTGGATCGCGACCGGCCCGCCCCGGCGCTCGGCGGGCTCGATGCGCAGCATCTCCGTGCACGTCTTCTCGTTGGCGTGGTGCACGCCGAAGCTCGACACCATCTCCGAGACGACCATCCCGGCGCCGTAGCGCTTGGCCTGCAGGCGCACGAACCAGTTGCCGATGCCGGCCAGCGGCGCGAGCACCACGCGGTTCGGGATCGGCAGGCCGCCGAGCGTCCAGGGGTCCGTCAGGGAGCGCACGTCGCCGTAGGGTAGGCGCGTGTGCTGGTGATCTTCGACTGCGACGGGGTCCTGGTCGACAGCGAGCGGATCAGCGTCCGCGTCGGCGTGGGCGTCCTCGCCGAGCACGGCTGGCACCTGACCGAGGAGGACTTCGCCGCCCGGTTCGTCGGGTGCTCCGCCGCGGAGTTCGAGCGAGGCATCGGCGAGTACGTCGGCGCCGATCTCGCCCGGGAGTGGGATGAGCGTTACTCCTCCCGGTTCCGGGCCGCCTTCGAGTCCGACCTCGAGGCCGTCCA
>DASVPU010000230.1:0-2560 GCA_036389475.1 Solirubrobacteraceae bacterium | reverse complement strand
CGTGGCGCTGGGCTCGGTCGTGTTTGACAGCAGCAGATGCGCGTAGGAAACGCCGACCAGCGCCCACGCGTTATGACTGCCGCCCGTGTTGCAGACCGTCCCCGCGACCTGCCCCATACAGCCGGCCCCGACAAACAAGCTCCCGCCACGATCGCGCGGCAGCTCGACCGGGCCGTAGAAATTGAAGGTGCCGTTCTGGCATGGTGCAAGGATCGCGACGCACTGAAAGAACACGTTCGCGGCGTCATAGGAAAACGCCGGCTCAAACAGCGCCGCGGTCCCGGCCGCACGCACCCCGTAGCCGTCGGCCGACAGGCCGACATGAATCGTTCCGCCAACCAGCGTGGAGCCCTTCGGCGGCGTGTACGCCAACGCCTCACCAGCACCCGCCGGCGCCGGGCTCTGCATACTCAAAAACGCGTACATCGACTTGCCCGGCCCACAGTTGGTGTCGTTGGTTGACCCGACGGACGGTGTCCCGGTCATAACGCCCGACCAGCCCTCACTGGGCGCCGGCGACCCATCCGGACTCGTGCAGCTCGTATGCATCAAAAGCCCGGCAATCGCCGGGCTCACAGCGACCGTCGCGCCGCCCAGCGCCAAGGCCCCCGTGAGCGCGGCAATGGTCAGCGTCGCCCTGACCAATCCTCCAGCATGCGCGTAACGCATCCTCTCCCCCATCGTGTTCGTGTTGACGTTCGTGTTGACGTTCAGCATCCGAGCTCCCCCAGAACGCAATGCGCCCCATCTCCGCCCGCCGCCGCCGCCGGTGGCGGCGGTGGCGGTGTGACGGGTGCGCTGGAGCCCAAGTCCGGGCTACCGGTTGACGAGCCGCCGGTCGACGTGGAGGACGCCGACGGCAGGTCGCCTGGCGAGCTTGAGCCCCCGCCCGCGCTGCCTGCCGAGGAGCCGCCGGGCGACGTCGAGGACGCCTCTGGCAGGTCGCCGGGCGTGAAGTCGTCCTCGGGTACCGCCGGCGCGTCCGCAGCGCTCGTCGCCGGCGGTCGCGGCGGCGGCGCGGGCGCCGGTGTCACCGCACTGTAGGTCGCCGGTGTGACGACCGGGCGTGCGTGCGTTCGCCACGCATGTTGATGGGCAGCATGCTTGCGCGCCACGTGATTGACCCGGTCGGGCGCGATCGGCGGAAGGACGCCCGCGAGCTCTGCGCTACCCGCGCCGACGGCGCAGACCGCGGTCGCGCAGACCGCGGCCGTCTTGGCGCTGATCGTGGTGACGACCACGCTCGTACCACCCAGGCCCAGGCGCTGGCGCACAGACAGCGTCGCAAGCTCGAGGCTGCCGGCCAGGTCGCGCGCCACGCGAGCGGCCCAAGAGACGGCATCCAGCGGCAGCGCCAGCAGCGGTGCGACACGGCCCGCAAGCGTGGCGCGTCGCGCACGCCAGGCCAGTGCGCAGTCATGACAGCCTCCAAGATGAAAGATCATCTCGAGGAAGCGCTTCTGATCAAGCACGGTGTGTTGGTCATCGCCGCGGGCGCTGTCGGTCGCGATGAAGCTGTCCAGCAGCGCTTGGCGGTCGCGACAGACCTCGCCGCTGGCGCGCTCTTTGATGAACGTGACCATCGCGCGGCGAGCGCGCCGTGACGCGTTCTTGGTCTCCTGCGTGGTCCATCCCAGCGCTTGTGGCAGGCCGCGCGGCTGCGCGCCCGGATCAAGCGACCGATCCAGGACGCGCTCAGCGTATGCCTGACTCCACGGCTGATCCTCCTCGTGCACCCGGTGCACGACCTCCTCCATGCGCCAGCATTGCCGGGCCTCCTCGCTGAGCGCCACAACATCACCAGACACGCTGAGCGCCAGCGCTTGGGCGTGTTCGTCGATCGCAACCGGGTCGCGATGGCGCATCTCAGCGGACTGCGCCAGATTGATCAGCAGGCACGTCGCGCGATAGATCCACTTCCCCCGGACCTCCTCGGGATCACCGACACACTCGTCGGGCGTCATCCGCGCCAGGGCGTCATCGACGCAATCGATGACCGCCGCCGATCCCAGCGACGCTAGAAAGACAGACTGCGCAGCGATCACGATTTCGCGCATCCCAACCAGCGCGCTCTCGCGCGCACGCTGCTGATCGCGCTCGCGGCGCTCGCGCGCGTTCATCGCGCCTGGCGCTGCTTGTTGCGACGCAGCATCTCGAGATTCGCGCGATCAAATGCGCGCCACGCCGGCAAGATGCCCGGGCGCATCGCACGGACCTCCTCGGCGAGGTACTGGCGATAGAGCCGACGCGTCTCGTCGCACATCAGCCCGAGCATCGCCTCGATGTTCGGCTCGGTATGGGCCGCAAGCCACGCAGGCTGCGGAAACGGCAGCGGATCAGAAGAGGTCTCCATATCTTTTAAGTCCGGACAGGCCCGCTAAAGGGCCACGCAGTCGGTCGCGTCGGCGCGAATGTTTGCCCGATGCACCACCATCTTGGCAGTGTTCGTCTAGATCGGTGGTGTTCGTCTAGTTCGCTGGCGGATTGCAGGCGTGGCGGCGTGCGGTATGGGCGATCATCGCGCCCGTGCCAGCGGCGCTCAGTGTGTACAGCCCTCAGG
>DASVPU010000229.1:0-5868 GCA_036389475.1 Solirubrobacteraceae bacterium | reverse complement strand
GCTCGCGAGGCCCAGTTGCGCGTCGACTTCGGAGCCTTGAAGAAGAGCGGATTGACGAACATCCACACGAGCGCGAGCGCAACGGCGATCAGGCACCACCCGCCGATCCAGTCGCGGCTCCAGATTGCCAGCGAGAGCAAGGACAGCACGGTGAACCTCGTCCACACGCTCGCCGGGTTCGCATGCCTCATCCAGCCCTCGCCCTCCAGGCCGAACGCCTTGGCGATCTTGCGGTCGCTGGTCGACGAGTGCCCCTGCTCCAACGCGACCGTGGGAGCTGCTGCGACGCTCAGGGGTCCAGTGATTGTGGGCCGTGTCTTCATCTTCTCGTCTCCGCTCATCTCGTTTCTCAACGACTGTTGATATTGCTCTCGTCAGCGTAGCGCCCCCCACGGCTAATGTCAACATCTGTAGAGTTGTGAGCGGGATGAGCGACCCCGACAAGAAGACCGGCGCGAGCCGAATCGGCCGGCGGCCAGGTCCCAGCTCGACGCGGGACGAGATCCTGCGCGCGGCGCGCCGGCGCTTCGCCGAGGCTGGCTACGATCGGGCGACGTTTCGGAACATCGCCGCCGATGCCGGTGTCGACCCCGCCCTCGTCGTCCAGTTCTTCGGCTCCAAGAAGGAGTTGTTCGCCGCCGCCACGGTCCCGCCCGTGACCCTTGCCGAGCTCTCGTTGGCCCCGGCGGACGCCTCGGGTGCGGGGCCCGGCCTGCGTCTCGCCCGCCTGCTCATGCAGTGGCTCGAGGACGAGGGCGCTCGACAGGCTCTGCTGGCCCGGGTTCGCTCGGCGTCCAGCGAACCGTCCGCGGCGGATGCGGTGCGCGAGATGATCGGCGGCCAACTCGCCGCGTTCGCCGAGCTCATGGATGGCGATCGACCGGACGTGCGGGCAAGCCTCCTGGCGACGCAATTCCTCGGCGTGGTCTTCGCCCGGTTCGTCGTTCGCGTAGAGCCGCTGGCATCGATGGACGGCAAAGAGATCGCGGACTGGCTCGCCCCGACCTTCGACCTGTATCTGACCGGCCCGTCGCAGGACACCCCATTTGGATGATGGAGGTAGTGCCGGCCAGCTCCGGCATCGAACGCGGCTGATATCGGCTGTCTCTCGTTGCACGGCCGAGACCTAATCGAGACCGGCGGCGGGCATATCGCCGAGACCATCGAGGAGCACTCGCCAGCGGCAATAAAAACCTGCGCGAGCTGTGGCGCCGGCTGGTCTTCGGCATCCTCATTCGCAACACCGACGACCACCTGCGTAACCACGGCTTCCTGCGGGCTGACACCGCTGGGTGGTCGCTGTCACCGGCCTTCGACGTTAACCCGGACCCCGAGCCGGGCCCGGTACGGCTCGCCACCTCGATCGACGGCCGCACCAACGAGGCCCGCCTCGACGTTGCACTCGAGGTCGCCGAGCTGTTCAGACTGGTTGACAGGGATGCCAAGCGATCGTGCGCGCTGTCGCCGCTGCAACCGCCGCGTGGCGCACCGTCGCGGTCGACGTCTCGTTGCCTGACAGAGAGATCGAACGGATGGCTCGGCCCTTCGAGCACGACCAGCTTGCCTACGCCCAGACCGTCTAACCGTCCAGCCGCCCGTAGACTGTGTTGTCTGGAGGGGTCACTGGGCCCACGTGCGCCATGGGGCTTCGCCACCGTCCCACAGCGCCTGCAGCTCGTTGCGGTCGCGCACCGTGTCCATCGCCTGCCAGAACCCGCGGTGATGAAACGCGGTCAGCTCATTGCGATCGGCCAGCAAGCTCAGCGGCTCGCCCTCCCAGGTCGTGTCGTCGCCCGCGATCGCTTCGCAGACCGCGGTCTCGCAGACGAAGAAGCCGCCGTTGATCCAGGCGCCGTTTCCGCGCGGCTTCTCCGCGAAGCGCTGCACGCGGTCGCCGTCGAGCTCCAGCGCGCCAAAGCGGCCGGGCGGGCTGACCGCCGTCACCGTGGCAAGCCGCCCCTGCTCTCGGTGATGTGAGACGAGCGCCGTGATGTCGAGATCGGCGACGCCGTCGCCGTAGGTCAGGCAGAAGGTCTCGTCGCCCAGGTAGGGCAGCGCGCGCTTGAGCCGGCCGCCGGTCAGCGTCTCTTCGCCGGTGTCCAGGAGCGTCACGCGCCAGGGCTCGGCCGTGGAGCGGTGCAGCTGCATCTCGCCGCTGCCCAGGTCGAACGTGACGTCCGATGCATGCAGCGCGTAGTTGGCGAACCACTCCTTGATGACGTAGCCCTTGTAGCCGAGGCACACGACGAAATCGGTGACGCCGTGCGCGCCGTAGATCTTCATGATGTGCCAGAGGATCGGCATCCCGCCGATCTCGATCATCGGCTTGGGCTTCAGCGTCGTCTCCTCGCTCAGCCGCGAACCGAGACCGCCGGCAAGGATCACCGCCTTCACGCGCTCAGGGTAATCTGCGCCGGCCTCATGGCGCGCACGGCTCTCATCACCGGCATCACCGGCCAGGACGGCTCCTACCTGGCCGAGCTCCTGCTGAAGCACGGATACGAGGTACACGGCATGGTCCGCCGCGGCTCGACGGAGAAGTTCGACCGCATCGAGCACCTGCGAGACCGCATCACGCTGCACCAAGGAGACCTGCTCGACCAGCGCTCGCTCGTCGACACGCTGCGCGCCGCCGAGCCCGACGAGGTCTACAACCTCGCCGCGATGAGCTTCGTCGCGGTGTCCTGGATCCAGCCGACGCTGACGGCGGAGTTCACCGGCGTCGGGGTCACGCGGATGCTCGAGGCGGTCCGCGAGGCCTGTCCGGAGGCCCGCTTCTACCAGGCCTCGAGCTCGGAGATGTTCGGCAAGGTGCTCGAGGTCCCGCAGACCGAGTCGACGCCCTTCTACCCGCGCTCGCCTTACGGGGTCGCAAAGGCCTACGGCCATTTCATCACCGTCAACTACCGCGAGTCCTACGACCTCTTCGCCTGCTCGGGGATCCTCTTCAACCACGAGAGCCCGCGCCGCGGCCTGGAGTTCGTCACGCGCAAGATCACCTGGCACGCGGCGGCGATCAAGCATGGCCTGCGCGACGAGCTGGCGCTCGGCAACCTCGACGCCGAGCGCGACTGGGGCTACGCCAAGGACTATGTCGAAGCGATGTACCTCATGCTCCAGCTGGACGATCCCGAGGACTTCGTCATCGCCACGCAGCGCTCCAACAGCGTCCGCGACTGCGTGCGGATCGCGTTTGACGAGGCGGGAATCGACGACTGGGAGCGATACGTGCGGATCGACCCCGCCCACCTGCGCCCGGCTGAGGTCGACCAGCTGATCGGCAATCCGGCAAAGGCCAAGGCCAAGCTCGGCTGGGAGCCGCGGACGACCTTCGAGCAGCTCATCCGCCTCATGACGCGGGCCGACCTCGAACTGCTGTCTGGCTGACGCGACTCAGCGGGCGCGATTGCGCAGCGTCACCGCCGCGCTCTCGATCCGCTCGGCGCCGCCCGGCGCCGTCTCGGCAATGACCTTCACCGGTAGGCGCTGACCGCTGCGCTTGAACATCCTCCGTGCCGACGGACTCAGCGTCAGCGAGACCTTGGCGGTCGACTTGGCGGCGATCGTGTAGCGCTGCGAGGCCAGCGTCTTGGGCGTTCTGTGGTTGGACAGCAGTTGCACGGATCCGGAGCACCGCGTAACGCCGGGCTGGCAGAAGAGCGCGACGACGAGCTTGCCCTTGCGCGAGACGGTGATGCGCTGCCTGGGGATCGTGACCTTCTGCGGCGCCTTCGGCGTCGGCGCCCGCGTGGCGACGGGGGTCGCGACTTTGTAAGGATTGAACAGACCGCCGGGGCAGTGGAACACGGCGTCGGACGCGGTCCCCTCTGTCAGCTGCATGAGCAGTTCCTGACCCGCGCCGCGGGTGTCATCGGCGCGCAGCACGTCACCGTTGTTCGTCTTGTCGGCGCCCGTGAACTGGGAGACCGATCCACCGGGAACGCGGGAGAAGAGCTGCAGCGGCGTGCCTCCGGGGTAGGGGCCGCTCTGGTCGGCGACGCCGTCCCAGCCGCCGACGGTGTTGAACGCAACGACATCGCCCTTGTCGACGCACAGGTTCTCGGGCTGATACGTCGTGATCTGCTGCGGGTCGCCCGTCGTCGGGACGAAGAAGGCCTGGCTCGTGCGCAGGATCTTGAAGGTGCCGTCGGCCTGCTGATGCAGCACCTGCAGATGCCACATCGTCTCGCCGCCCGAAACACCTGGCTTCGGAGCGGACTTCGCCGTCCCCTTGAGCCTGACCGAGGTGATCTGGCCGGCGGCGGGGGCCAGCGGGGACGAGCCGTTCGCGAACCCCGCCTGCCAGTAGGCGGTGTCGGCCTGGCGGGCCTCGGTGAGGTTCGCGGGCGCCGACAGGTCCGAGCCGAACGTGAGCACGTCCGCTCGGGCGGCCGGCGCGACCGCCGCCGCGAGTGCGATGACGGCCCCCGTGGCGAGCGCGGATCGGCGGGGATGCTGAGCAATCACGATTACGGGGCTCTCCTCGGCAGCGGCAGGGACACGACCCGCCATTCATCGGCTGCCGGCGGCCGACCTTGAACCGGTCGGCCGTAACCACGGCGAACAGCGGATGGCTGAGCATCCGCCGAGCGCCCGGAGCATGATCGCCGTGTTGACCGGCGGCCCGATGCGGCCCCTGCGATCGGTCGGCATTGCACGCGGAACGTGGTGCGGGCAGCCGAGGGGACGCGCCGTCCACGGCAGAGCGCGTCCATCGGCCGATCAACCCTCCCAGTTGCTCGCATGCCTGCGATGACACTACGTTTTCTGTCAAATCGAGGCAGGCTAGGCGGGTAATCACGCTGTGCTAGGACAGCGAGGAGCAGCGCGTTCCCGAGTTCTGCGGTCCCTTCCCGGGGTGTGCTTGATCTGAACGGTGGATGGTCAGGCGGCGGCTCGTGCCGGGTTTAGTCGGCGGATCGCCGCCTCGTCCATCAGCTCGACCGAGCGTTCGCCCGCGCGCTCGCCGAGCGCGCGGTAGGACTCGAACTTCTGGTCGGTGTAGAGCTGATCCATGGTCGAGTCGTGTGGGAATCGCTCATCCTCGAGCTGGTGGGCCTGGACGTCCCATGGCGCGCGGGAGGAGACGACGTTGCGCGCGTAGACGAGCACGCCGTGATCGCCGCAGCGGTACGTGATCCGCGCGCGGATCACGTTCGCTTCGGCACGAAGAGGATCGCCGGCTGACATGAGTTGGGTTGGGTCGATGTCGATCTCGACGCCGAGCTCGCTGCGCGCGAGCGCGATGGCATCGCCGAGCGCCGAGAACGTCGGGCCGCCGCTGGCATCAAAGCAGTAGATCTGCGTGCAACCGCGACGCAGCAGTTCGACGAGGCCGAGGTTCTCGTAATGGCCGCCGTCGGTAACGTACAGATAGCGGGCATCGAGGCGGTTGCGTCCGAACAGCTCCTTCAGCAGGTAGGACGGTCGCGGGCGCCTGTAGCGCTTACTCTCGCGGTTGCTCGTCTTCATGCCGGCGACCCACCGCGGGTTTGGCACCCAGACACCGAGGCGCATGTTCGCCAGCGTCATCAGGAACGTCAGCGAGCGGCTGCCTGTCTTGCCCATCGAGGGCGAGATCGCGGCGCCGGACATCGCGACCGCGGCAGGCAACGTGAAGTCGCGCTTTCGCCGCGGGCTGCTGTCAAAGGCGTCCTCAAAATCCTTGGTGTTGAGCGCTCCAACGAGCGGCCCGCCAATCGTATGCGCGCTGAAGGTGAAGCTCGTGACACGGCGTCCGGGCGGTGTGGCGCCCGGGTCAGAGACATTCGCGGCCGCGCAGACCAGGAGCGTCGGCCACTTGCGCAAAGCCGTCTCTGACAACGGAACGAGGTCGTCGAACTTGCGCTCCAGGGCGACGCCCTGCTC
>DASVPU010000228.1:0-5733 GCA_036389475.1 Solirubrobacteraceae bacterium | reverse complement strand
CTGCGGTGCGCGCGCGAGCACGTCGCCCTCGTGATCGACGACGACGGAGTGGCCGTCGAAGACGAGCTCGTCTTGGCCGCCGACGAGCGCGCAGAACGCGACCGCGGCGAGCTCGTCCTTCGCGCGCTGGGCGATCATCCGCTCGCGCTCGGCGCCCTTCCCTGCGTGATAGGGCGACGCGGACAGGTTGACGATGACGCGCGCACCGGCGAGCGCCTCGTCTGACAGCGGCGGCCCCGGCTGCCAAATGTCCTCGCAGATCGTCAGGCCGACGGTCACGCCGTCGACATCGATCGTCGCGCCGCAGCGACCGGGCTGGAAGTAGCGCACCTCGTCGAAGACGCCGTAGTTGGGCAGGTGCAGCTTGCGGTAGCTGGACTGGACCTCGCCGTCGGCGAGCACCGCGGCCGAGTTGTAGACGTCCTCGGCGCGTTCGGGATAGCCGACGAGGGCGACGATCCTGTGTGTGCCGTGCGCGAGGCGCTCCAGCGCAGCGCGTGCGTCGGCCAGGAAGTGCTCCTTGAGCAGCAGGTCCTCCGGCGGGTAGCCGGTGAGCGCGAGCTCTGGAAAGCAGACGAGCTGAGCGCCGGCGTCGCGCGCGGCAGCGATCTGGCCGGCGATCTTCTCCTCGTTGCCGGCGATGTCGCCGACGACGGCGTTGATCTGGGCAAGGGCGATTCGCAACGGCGCGATCATCGGGTTTGCGCCCTGCGACCGAGCCAGTACTCGACGAACTGCGCGAGCGCCGGGTCATCGCCGCGCTCGGCATCGAGCCGGCGGGCCGCGCTGAGCGCGGCGATCGGCACGGCGAGTGCGGCGTCGCGGCGCACGATCACCGCCTGGCCGGCCGCCGCCAGCTTTGCGTTCGCGGGCCCTGCGACGCGATCTGCCAGCGCGCGCAGCGCCGCCGCCTGGTTGCGCTCGCGATGCAGCAGCAGCACGTTGCCGTCGACGACGATTGGCTTCTCGCCCGCCGGCCGCGGGACACCGGGTCCGGAGGCGCGCGTGAAGGTGGCGTCATCCTTGGAGCTGAAGAACTGCGACGCGGCCGCGATTGCCGCGATCGCCAGCACGAGCCCGCCGAGCGCGAGGATCGGGCGTCGCATCTAGCGGCTCGTCACGGGTGATCCAGCGGCTGCGGAGCGCCGGCCACGCCCGGAGCGAGGCGGTATCGACGCGCTTGCCGCGAGCGCCTCGATCGCCACGCGCAGCGCGTCGGCGAAGACGTCGAGGTCGGGCACGGCGTCGTAGTCGGCGAGCACTCCGAAGCCGAGCCTTCCGTTGTAGCTCGTCACCGCGATACCGAGCGCCTGGCGGTCGGCGAGCGGAATGACCGGATACAGCGCGCGCAGGCGGCGGCCGAGCAGGTAGAGCGGAACCTGCGGCCCGGGCACGTTCGTGACGACGAGGTTGAAGAAGCGCTGGCGCTGCTGCAGCCGAGCGGCCTGGCTCATGATCGTGGGCGATGCAAAGCCCGGGAGCTCGGTCAGCGCGCGAGCGCCGATCGCCTCCCGCGCGCCGTCGGGCCGCCGGATGCCGTCGCTGATGGCGGCGAACTGTGCCACCGGATCCTCGATCCCGACCGGCAGCGGCGCCCACATCGGCGCCACTTCGCTGCAAAGGGCCCCCTGCTGCTCGTCGGCACGGACTGCGACGGGAACGAGCGCCTTCAGGACGAGGCCGTCCGTGTCCACGCCCCGGTGGCGCAGGAAGCGTCCGAGCGCGCCGGCCACGACGGCCAGCACTGCGTCGTTGACCGAGCCGCCGAGCGTGTCCTTGACGCGTTGCAGCTGCGCGAGCTCCGCATCGATCCAGGCGTAGCGGCGATGGAGCCCGGTCGCGACGTTCAGCGGCGTCGCCGGCGCGGGGCCGAGGCCAGCGAACCCGAGCGCGCCCATCGACTGCAGCCCGTTGCGCACCCCCCGGAGCACCTGGCGCGGGGCGCGCATGATCGCCCAGCCCGTCCGGATGAGCTCGCGCGGGCGTGTCGCGCGCTCGATGAGCGCATCGGAGAGCAGCTGCGCGCTCGTCGGAAGCGGGCGCGGCGTCCAGTTGCTCGCAGCCGGAAGCGGCGGCGCGTCGCGCTCGGTGTCGAGCAGCACGGTCGTGATGTCGACTGCCGAGGTCCCGTCGACGAGCGCGTGGTGGCTCTTGGCGACGATCGCGAAGCCGCCGTCGGCAAGGCCGTCGACGAGCCACATCTCCCACAGCGGCTTGGTGCGATCCAGACGCTGGGCGAAGAGCCGGCCGGCGAGGATCGTGAGCTGCTCCTCGCTGCCGGGCGCCGGCACGCCCGCGTGGCGTAGGTGGTAGCGCAGGTTGAAGTGCGGGTCGTCGACCCAGACCGGACGGCCCTGGTCCAGCGGGACCTCCGCGAGGCGCTGGCGAAAGCGCGGCACGAGATGCAACCGCGCCTCGATGTGCTCGCGCAGCGCGTCGTAAGGTGGCGTGGGCCCCTCGAACACGGTGACCGATGCGATGTGCACCCGCGCCCCCGCCTCCTCGAGATGCAGGAACGATGCGTCGAGCGCGGAGACGCGTTGGCCGCGGGTCATGCGTCGATTGTTCCACGACGCCCAGCATGCACCGCGCCGCCCTCCGGGCGCCCTGTCATCGTGCACGCGACGATGGCTGCGATCGCGCATCTGGACGTCGACGCGTTCTACGCGAGCGTCGAGCTGCTGCGCCGCCCGGAGCTGCGCGGCCTGCCGGTGATCGTCTCGGGTAGCGGGCGCCGGGCGGTCGTCACGACGGCATCCTACGAGGCGCGGCGCTACGGGATCGGCTCGGCGATGCCGACGGCGCGGGCGCGGCGGCTGTGTCCTGACGCGGTCCTCGTCGCGCCCGACTTCGCCGCGTACAAGGCTGCCTCGCTGGCGGTCATGGAGCGCGTCCGCGCCCAGGTCGAGCGCGTCGAGGTCGTCGGTCTCGACGAGGCGTACCTCGACCTGTCCGAGCTCGTCGCGCCGCGCGCCGCGATGCGGCGGCTCGTCGAGGAGATCCGCGCCGACACGGGCTTGGACTGCTCGATCGGGATCGGCCCAAACCGGCTCGTGGCAAAGGTCGCGTCGGATGCCGAGAAGCCTCGCGGGTTCGTCTGCCTCACGCGCGAGGAGGCGTGCGCGCGCTTCGCAGAGCACCCGCCGGGGCTCGTGCCCGGGATCGGCCCGAAGACGGGCGCGCGCCTGGAGCGCCTCGGGATTCGGACGCTGGGCGCGCTCGCGCACGCGCCGCTCGACGTGCTGGTCGCCGAGTTCGGCACCAACCACGGACCGGACCTCAAGCGCCGGGCGCAGTTCGAGGGCTCGGCGACGCTGACGCCGGTGCGGGTCGCTGTGTCGGAGTCGCACGAGACGACGTTCGAGACCGATATCGGCGACTCGGCCCGCTTGCGGGAGATCCTCTCGAGCCTCGCCACGCAGCTGTGCTCGCGCCTGGCCAAGCAGGACCGCCGCGGACGCACGATCGCGATCAAGGTTCGCCTCGACGACTTCACGACCGTCACGCGGGCCCGGACGATCGCGAGCGCCACGAACGATCCCGCCACCGTCACCGCCGTCGCGCTCGAGCTGCTGGCCGAGTACGCACCGTCGCGCCCGGTGCGGCTGCTGGGGGTGCGGGTAGCCGCCTTCGATCCCGGTGCAGTCGAGCACGGCGGCGGACAGCTGGCGCTGCCCTTGTAGCGTGCCGCCGGTGCCGAACAACTCGATCGCTGAAATCGACCTGTACTACGAGCGCCGCGGCAGCGGCGACCCGCTGCTGCTCATCCAGGGCCTCGGCGGCAACAGCCTGCACTGGGGCGAGCCCTTGCTCGCGGACCTGGAGCGCGACTTCGAGCTCATCCTCTATGACCATCGCGGAGCCGGCCGCAGCGCGGCGCTCAACGGCGCGTGCACGATCGCGAGCCTTGCGGCCGACGCGGCCGCGCTGCTGGATGTGCTGGAGATAGCGTCCGCTCATGTCGTCGCATCTCGATGGGCGGGATGGTCGCCCAGGAGCTCGCGCTGCTCGCGCCCGAGCGTGTGCGCACGCTGACGCTGGGCTGCACGTTCCCCGGTGGGCCGGAGGCGAAGATGACCGACCCGGCCGTCGTCGGGTTGCTCGCCGAGGCACTCCTGTCCGGCGTCGGTGAGCGCGCGCTACGTGCGGGCTACGACGTGATGATCGCCCCGCAATACGCCGAGGATCCCGCCAACTACGCGCTCTACGCGAAGGTCGCCGGGCTGTATCCCGCTCCGCTGCCCGTGCTCATCGCTCAACTGCAGGCGATCACCGGCCACGACACGAGCGCGCGCTTGAGCGAGATCAGCGTGCCGACGCTCGTCCTGCACGGAACGGCCGATCGCCTGCTGGACTGCGTCAACGGCGAGCTCGTCGCGCGCCTCATCCCTGAAGCGCGGCTGGAGTTGCTGGAAGGGGCAGGTCACATGTTCTTCTGGGAACAGCCGGAGCGGACGGCGGCCCTGGTGCGCGAGCACGCCGGCGCCGTCAGGGCGACCAAGGACGTGTCTCCTAAGTCGGTGAGCCAGAGCAGCACGGCTGCGAGGACGAGGCCGCCGCGGTAGACGATGGCGTGCTTGTCGTATCCCATGGCCAGCCCGCGCCGGTGTGTAAGCCGTTGAAGGCGCGTCGGATGACGTTGCGTCGGCGGTAGACGTGCGGTCGCCGGTCACCGGTCGGCCGCTTGATGAGCCGATGCGCTTGCGGTCCGCTTTCTGGTCTTCGGGCTCGGGGATCACCCGGCCGATGTCGCTGGGTCCTGAGGCGAGCGCGGATCGCGCGCGAAAAGTGGGCCTTGTCGCCAGCACCCGGTCGGGCCGGCCCCGCGGCCGGTCGATCGTGTGCTGGACACGCAGACCCCGGTCCGATACCGGAACACGATGCCCCTCGACCACCCCACGATGATCACGCCACGGACGACTATGGCCCCGCCTGAGGCATCAACGGCTCGATCCAGCCTCGCGGCCTCACTGAGTTCAGCTGAACGCGTCACCTGGCCAGATTGGTGGCGCACCACTTGGGGTGGGACACCGGCGGCGCTGGTGGTCCACCACGCGCCCCCGGCGCGACCTGGCACGATTTCGCGGGTGACGAGCAGACCCGCCTCGGCGCAGCACCTGCGCGACCTCGCGCGGCTGCGCCGCGTCCGCGACCGGATCGACCGCGAGTACGCGCAGCCGCTGGACGTCGAGGCGCTCGCCCGCGGCGTGCACATGTCGACCGGGCACTTCAGCCGCGAGTTCCGGCGCGCCTACGGCGAGTCGCCGTACGGCTACCTGATGACACGGCGCATCGAGCGCGCGATGGCGCTGCTGCGTCGTGGCGACCTCAGCGTCACCGAGGTCTGCTTCGCGGTCGGCTGCTCGTCGCTGGGCACCTTCAGCAGTCGCTTCAACGAGCTGGTCGGGATGCCGCCCAGCAGCTACCGGAACCAAGCGACGCGCGCGACGGCGGGGATGCCGTCGTGCGTGGCGAAACAGGTGACCAAACCGATCAGGAATCGAGAAGCGCGGTCACCGAACCGCACCTAGCATGACCGCCATGGACATCACCATTCACGCGAGCTTCCTCCCGCACGACGACCCGGACGCTTCCCTGGCCTTCTACCGCGACACCCTCGGCTTCGAGGTCCGCAACGACGTCGGGTACGGCGGAATGCGCTGGCTCACCGTCGGCCCCGTCAACCAACCCGGCACGTCCATCGTCCTCGCGCCACCGGCCGCGGACCCAGGT
>DASVPU010000227.1:0-2114 GCA_036389475.1 Solirubrobacteraceae bacterium | reverse complement strand
GGCACGGCTATCCGATCGCGTCCTGACAGCCGGCGCTTCTATGAGCAAATCGCGCGTTGGGCCGCGCAGCGCGACCTGCTGCGACTTTTCTTCCTGCGCGTCGACGGCCGCGCGGTCGCCTTCGCGTTCGTGCTGCAGGATCACCAGCGGCTGTACGATCTTAAGAGCGGGTTTGATGAGGCCTTTGCCCACGCCAGTCCAGGAGTACTCATCACGCGAGAAATGCTGAGCTACGCTGCTCAGGAGGGTCTGTCTACCTTCGAGTTTCTCGGCGACACCGCTGATTGGAAGCTGCGTTTTGCGACGGGGGCGCGCGCGTTGCATGAGGTGCAGATCTTCGGCCGCAGCCCCGTGGCCGCTGGGCAATGGCTCGCGCAGACGTACGGCGGCCCATGCGTTAGGTACGTGCGCACCCATACAAGGCCGCTGATTGGCCGGATCAGCGTCAGGTCTGTGTCGCGTGCGGGACGACGTTCAGGGCCGACGCGGTGAGTGTCGCGATCGAAGACGACGCGGCGCTGCACGAGGGCTTGGATCCGCGCGAGGTTGCGCGGAGTTCGAGGTAGGGCGCAGGGAACGCGGACCACCACGACACTGCCGGCTGGAGAGACTCCTCTACGGGTGCCTTAAGGACCGGCTCCGCGGGAGCTTGCGTCTCAGGCGAGCGGCCGCGCGCGCGCCGGGCCCCTGCGGGCGAACCGCCGCGCCTTCTGCTCGTCGCCCGGGCCATTCCGCCGACCGTATGGCGAAATCCACTGTATCCACGGGGAGGTTCATCAGATCCCGACCTGTCTGAAGCCGGCGTCGTGGCGCATGCTCGATGCGGGTCACACGGCCCCTCTGACACCACCTCACCAGGAGCAAGTCATGAAGCAGACGACGAAGAACAGCAGGCTCCGAGCCGTTGCCGCCACGCTCGGCATCGTACTCGCGCTCGGTGGTACCGGCTTGGCGTTGGCCTCCACCACCGCGCTTGAGCCCGCGGGCATCTCCCCGGTCATCGGCAAGTCCTGGACAACCTGGGTCCCCCAAGACGAGCCCTCGTATGGGCCGCTGCCCACGACCCCTCCGACGTACTCGCAGGTGAACTTCCTCTCCAACCCCTACGCGACCGGAGGCCCGATCAAGACCGCGCAGGGCGCTGGGCAGATGCACGCCGAGGCGACCGTGCAGCTGCGCAAGGGGGGTGGCGGTGACGCTCGGGTCTTCTGCGACGTGCGGATCGACGGTTCCGACGGCTCGTACACGTACGAAACCACCATCAGGGGCTCAGACACGCAGGTGACGATCCCGCTCGTCGGCCACAAGCCCAATCTCGCGGCAGGAGACCACAACGCCGGGGTGCGCTGCTGGGCGATGGGTGAGCAGGTCTACATGAACGCGGTCGACCTGCACGCGGTCATCTACGGCGCGAGCGTCCCGAGCTGAGGACAAGCTCTGCCGACATGTACCGCGCGGCACACGAGCCCGTCGCCAGCGATTGCGGCGGGCTCGTCGCCGTTGCTGTGCGGCGTCGACGCTGCTTTGCGGTAGGCCGGGACGCGCCATCGAGCGATCGACTGCGGCCCCGGCCGGGCGCCTCAATCATCGTGTGCTCGCCGCGGACCACGGCAAGCCAGATCTCGTACTTCTCGCTCGGCGCACAAGAATCGCTTGGGGCGACGGACCGAAGGCCCGGCACCGTTGGACTGACCGGTCATCATCGACTCCTTCTGGACAGGGCCGACAGCCTGCCAGATGCGCACTGATCAGTTCACCCATCTGTGGCGCCACGTCAGAAGCAAACCAGCGTGTCTGTCGATGGTGGTCGCGGACAGCGACGATTGGACAGGTCGGTTGTGATGAACATCACTTTGCCGGGCGTCAGTCCGGTATACGGTCAGGCCGTGAACAGTGCTGGGAGGGGCATCGAGCTGTCACGATCCGTAGACGGCGTCCCGAGCCGACGCACAGCATCAACGGGCGCCGCGGCGCCTGGTCTGGCCGAGACTGCGCTGCGCGCGGGCGTGGCCTTGGCCGTCGTCATGGCCGCGACCAGCAGCATCTTTGCGTTGCTGACGGGTGCTGCAGTGCCGGTGGCCGGGCAGGGGTTTGCGCTCGTCGCCATCGGACTG
>DASVPU010000226.1:0-5992 GCA_036389475.1 Solirubrobacteraceae bacterium | reverse complement strand
GCTGCTGGTGCAACACGACCGGGGGGCGATCAAAAGCACGTCTAAGGCTGTAACGGTGGCTGGCGCGCCACCGCCGCCGCCGCCGCCCCCGCCCCCGCCACCGGCGCCACCGCGGCCCGCACCCGTACCGAGGCCGCCGGCTCCGGTGCCACCGCCACCGGCGCCGCCGCCGCCTGCACCGCCTTCGGTGGTGCCTGTCCCGCCTCCGTCGTCGCCACTGCCTGCACCTTCGGCGCCGACGACCGGCTCGGGTGTGCCAATCCTGATCGCGCCATTCCCGGTCGTTCGGATCACGGGCAGCTACTCCAGAGCTGGCGTGCGGCTGCGGCTGGTGGCGGTGACGGCGCCTTCGGGGGTGAGGATCATGGTGCGCTGCCGAGGGAAGGGCTGTCCGTACCGCCAGCGTTCGTTTGTGGTGCGTGCGTCCGATACGAGCCGCGTCAGGGGAGCTCGCTATGTCGTCGTCCGGGGGTTTCGTGGACGACTGCTCATGCCCGGAGTCGGCCTGCGTGTCTTCGTCATCGACCACGATCGGGTCGGCAAGTACACGAGCTTCAGGATCCGGCGCGGCCATCCGCCGCTGCGAAGGGATGCCTGCCTGCGACCGGGTCAGGCGTCTGTCACCGCCTGCCGATGAGTCTGGCGATACGCGCGGTGCCCGGCGGGCCGATCATGCCTCCCCGGTGCGCGTTCGCGCGGATCAGAACTCGATCCACGGCAGGTGCTCGAGACGCCTGATCGTCCACGGCTCCGCGTGCAGCGGTACGATGCACGTTCACGGAGAGGGAGCGGGGTCTTGCGCATCAAGATGGTTTCGCTGGAGGACGGCATCACGTCCTGTGGCTTTCGAAAGATGGCGGCGTTCGTCGCACGCATAAACGGCGACACGGAGTCCTGCTACGTGTCGACGAACACGTACCGCAGCATCCGCAACGGTCTACGCGGAACCCTCGGCAGCGCCGGCTCGCTGGAGCCCGAGGACATCGACCTCGCCGCCCGCGGCCTGATCGACGCGGACGTCGTCGGCTTCTCCTCGATGACCGGATACGCCGACCTCACGCGCAAGCTCATCACGCGCGTGAAGGAGCTTGACCCCTCCACGTTCGTCATCTGGGGCGGGATCCATCCGATCATCCATCCCGAGGACGCGATCCTCGCCGACGTCGACGCGATCTGCACGGGCGAGGGCGAGTTCGCCTTCGAGGAACTGCACCAGCTCCTGCTCGAGGGCCGCGATCCGACCGCCGTGAAGAACTTCTGGTTCAAGCCCAACGGCAGCGACGGCGAGGTCATCCGAAACCACTTCCTGCCGCTCATGAGCACCACGCAGATGGAGGAGCTGCCGTTCCCGCAGTACGGCGACGGCGAGACGATCTACCGCGAGCGGGCGGGCTTCGTCCCGATGACCGCTGCGGACTACATCGCCAACGACGGCCTTAGCTACACGACCCTGTGGTCGATCGGCTGCCCGTTTCACTGCACGTACTGCGGCAACACGAAGTTCATCTCAAACGACCCGAAGTACAAGCGCATCCGCCATCCCAGCGCGCGCTACATCGTCGACGAGGTCAAGACTGCACGCTCGCGCTTCCCGCACCTCAGCCACGTGAGCTTCCACGACGACAGTTTCATGGCGATCCCCTACCGCGAGATCGAGGAGTTCGCGGAGCTGTGGAAGGCTGAGCTCGACCTTCCGTTCGCCGTGTACGGCGTGATCCCCAACTACGTCAAGCGCGACAAGTTCGAGCTGCTCACGTGGGCCGGGATGAACCGCATCCGAATGGGCATCCAGAGCGGCAGCCGCCGCACGCTTGAGTTCTACAAGCGCCCGTCGCCGCCGGAGAAGATCCTTGCCGCCGGTGAGATCAATGCCTCGTTCGCGCCCAAGTACCACATCCCGCCGGCCTACGACATCATCACCGACAACCCCGTCGAGACGCGCCAGGACATCTGCGACACGCTGCAGCTGCTCTACGACATGGAGCGGCCGTACACGATGTTCATCTACTCGCTGAAGGTCATCCCAAACACGCAGCTCGAGACGGCTATGAAGGAGCGCGGGATCGACCTCGACGAGATCGACGCAACGTTCATGTCGATCCCACCGCGGGTGACCAACCTGCTGCTCTACACGCTGTGTCTGTGGCGCCCGCCCGAGTGGCTGTGGAAGCGGCTGCTGGAGCGCGTGCGGGCGAGCACAGAGCCGCAGAAGGAGTACCCGCGCCTGGGTACGTTCCTGCGCGGGTCCTACCTCTCGCGCCGGGCGCTGAGCCACCTCGCCAAGCTGGACTTCTCGGCGATCCCGGGCAAGACCGGCTACTGGTTCTGGCGCCTCGGGCTCATCGGGCTGTGGCGCAAGCGCTTCACCAAGCGCCTTCCGCGCCCGGCGCGGCCCGAGCGCGAGATCGCAAAGGATGTCCGCGCCGGGCGCATCGCCGCCTAGGCGCCCGGCGCTCGCGCCGCTCGTCGTCGCGCCGCTTGCGGCCGGCGACCGGTCGTGAACGAGAACAGGCTCACCCCGGGGGACTGCGTGTCCGACGGCCGCTACCAGGTCGTGTCGGCCATCGCCCGCGGCTCGATGGGCGCCGTCTACCACGCCATCGACCGCCTCGAGGGCGAGGCGGTGGCGCTCAAGCAGCTGCGTGACCCGCGCCTGGCGGAGCGATTCGAGATCGAGGCGCGGCTGCTCGGCGCGCTCGACCACCCGCGCGTCGTGCACGTCCGCGACCACTTCTGCGACGGCGATGCGCGCTTTCTCATCATGGACCTCGTCGAGGGCGATGACCTCGGTGCCGCGCTCGAGCAGCGCGGGCAGCTGCCGCTGGACGAGGTCGTGGAGATCGTCACGCAGGCGGCGGAGGCGCTGCGCTACGTCCACGAGCAGCAGATCGTCCACCGCGACGTCAAGCCGCGCAACCTCATCGCGGGGCATGATGGGATCGTCCTCGTCGACTTCGGCATCGCGCGAACCGTGAGTGCGCAGGATCCGGGGACGATCGCGATCGGGACGCCGCGCTTCATGGCGCCGGAGGTCCTGCAGGCCGGAACGGTGTCCCCTCGCGCCGACGTCTACTCGCTCGCCGCGACCGCATGGACGCTGCTGGCCGGCGAGCCGCCGATCTACGGCGAGTTGTCGTCGTTGACCGGTGTGCCGCAGGAGGTCGAGGACGTGCTGCGGGCCGGGCTCACCCTCGCGCCGGAGCGGCGCATCGCGACCGTCGAGGCACTCGCGACGACGATCGGCGGACGGCTGGCCACGAGCGCAGGCGCGTCGCTGGCACGTTCGGTCACGGATGCCGCGCCGCAGCGGCGCTCGCTGATCGAGGCGGTGGTACGCACGGCGGTCGGGATCTTCGAGGCCGCATCGGCGTCCGTCGCGCTCGTCGAGCCGGGAGGCGAGCAGCGCTACGTCGCCGCCTGGGGCGCGAGCGCGGACCGCGTGGTCGGCGTGCGCCTCGAGCCTGGGGAGGGCCTCGCGGGGACGGTCGCTATGAGCGGCGATCCGCTGATCGTCCCCGATGTCCGCGCCGACCGGCGCTTTGCCGAGCACATCGCGCAGAACATCGGCTACATGCCGCGCACGATCCTCGTCGTGCCGCTGCTCGCGGGCGTGCGGGTCGTCGGGACGCTTTCGATCTTCGACCGCCGCGACGGCAGTGGCTTCGACGTGCACGACGTGCCGCGCGCGCAGCTCTTCGCCGAGCTCGCCGTCGCGACGCTCGAGGAGGAGGGTACGATCGCGCCGGCGCGATGAGTCATTCACGGCGGGATCCTTTCGGCACGGGATATCCCTCAGCCACCTCTACAACCTCGATACGTGACAGCACGGTCACGACCAGCGTCCGCCTCGGTTCCGATGTCGTCCCAATAGTTTCGGCACGTCGTAAGCGGTGTACTTGCTTCGCCTTCTTCACCCACACCTGACGCGCTCACCGCGCGCCTTTCCGCAACGTCAGCATCCCGCTCTTAAACCGACGCACCTTGCGATGGCCGGAGTGGGGGAGGGGGCGGCTCGCCAGCGACTCCGCGGATCGGCGGGCCGCCAACCTATCGAGGAACGCGTGGCCGGTCGGCGCGTTGGGCGCGGTTCAGGCGGCGGTCATTCCGTGGTGATCATGAGCGTGTCGCTGAGCGCGCCGGAGGAGAGCTGATAGGGCTTGCCGCTGCGACGTAGCGAGGGCGAGAATGTCGAAAGTCGGCGGAGCTGAGGCCGTGGTCAGGGACGCTGCCTGCATCGCTACGGGGGCGGCGGCGGAGATGCCGCGGAGATGCCGTCTTCGCGGCCCTCCCGCGCGTGTTACCGGCTTGTCGTCCCAGCGGGCTGACTCTGTGCTGTGCGCGCCGTACGCAGCCGGCGTGGCGAGCTGAGGGTGATCATCGCTTTAACCGTGAGCCCAAGAGCGCGCTCAGTCGACCGGTCCGTCGCGCCCGTCGATCGCCGTGTTGGGATAGTCGGAGAACACGCCGTCGACGCCCAGGCCGAAGAACTGCTCGTACTCCGCGATCGCGTCGCCCCAAGCGCTGAGATCGCTGCCGCGGCGCAGCTCGAAGGGCAGGAAGCTGTTCTCGTTGCCAAACGTGTACGGATGGACCAGTAGGCCGGCAGCGTGCGCGTCGGCGACGAACGATGTCGGCGCTATCGAGGCGCCGGTCGCGTCGCGCGGGACGATGTAGTCCTTGGACGGGCCGATGGCGTCGGCGTACCGTGCGACCGTCGCGAGCCCGGCAGGCGTCGCGAGCTGGGCGTAGGTCCGTGAATCGTCGGCGGGCCGCTGGTCCTTGGCACCGAGCAGCTGGACGAGCGGCACGTCGATGTGCGCGTCGAGCGCGCGCAGGTTGCCTACCTCAAAAGACTGGATGAACACCCGCGAGTCGCGCTTGTCGAGCCTGGCCTCACGCAGCGACGCGACGAGCGGATCCTCGAGCGCCAAGCCGATCGAGCGAAAGTAGCTGGGATGCTTGGTCTCGGCACAGATCCCGATCGGCCGCCCGAGCTCACGGCTGAGGCGCTTGACGAGGCAGATGACGCCGTCGAAGGTCGGTACGCGGTAGCGCCCGTCATAGATCGTGTTGCACTGGCGCAGCTGCGGGATGCTCTCCTTCGCGCGCAGCGTGGACAGCTCGGGCAGTGTGAAGTCCTCAGTGAACCAGCCCGTCAGCGCCACGCCGTCAATGACGTTCGTCCGCATCCGCGCGGCGAACTGCGGCCGCTCGGCGACGTCGGTCGTGCCGGAGATCTCGTTCTCGTGACGGGCAACGAGCACACCGTCCCTCGTCGCGACGAGGTCGGGCTCGATGTATTCTGCGCCCATCCGCGCGGCGAGCTCGTAAGACGCGAGCGTGTGCTCGGGCCGCTGTCCGGATGCCCCACGATGGCCGATGACAAGCGCTTTCGCCGCGTCCGCCGGGCGCGCGGCGGCGCCTGCCGCAGCGACGTTCAGGGGGAGGTTCGCGCCGCCGGGCTCGATGGCGATATCGACGGTCAGGTTCATTCGCCCAGCCAACCGCGCGCGCTGCCCCATGGCGTGACGCCGCTGTGACGGCGCCGTGACCATCAAGTGAACCCAGGACCGCAGTCGGCCCCAATGCCCTGATCAGATCAGGACCGCGATGCGCGCGCCCGTTCGCCGATTGGTGCGGTAGTCGACGCCTACGGGTGTCGATCTTTGCTGACCATCATCGAACGTATTAGCGCCTCGTACGGGCCGTGTTGCGCGTGCGTGATCACAACGCTGCCGCCGCGCCATCCAGCGCGCGGACACGTTGCTCGGTGTGCCCGGCGATGTCGTTCCAGATCGCGCAGACCACGCCGCGTTCAAGCCCAAGCGATGCGCCGCTCTTGTGGCGTGACTTCATCCATCGTCGCGTCAGCCTCGGCTCTCGCCGATTTTCTGCATAACTATCGATATTGCCGCCCTTGCCGCACACGCGCAGGGACCGTCCGCCGTTAGTTCGCGGCACAGGTCCTCGACCGGCGCGGCGCCCACTCGCT
>DASVPU010000225.1:0-5040 GCA_036389475.1 Solirubrobacteraceae bacterium | reverse complement strand
AGGCCCTTGTTGCGGCCGGCTGGACCGTGTTACGGCTGTGGGAGCACGAGGACGTGCAGGTGATGGTCGAGAAGGTCGTCGCCGCCGCGCAGGCGCGCGACTCATCTCCCGCCGCACCTGACGCTGTACCGGCAACCAAGGTGTGAGCGTGGGAGCCTGCTCGAGCGCGGCGTTGCGCAACTCGATGTCGCGCAGATCGGCCACGTGGCGTAGTCTCGTTGGTGCCGGCTCGATCAACAAGCCATAGGCTCACCGGAGTGCTATTAACTTAGAAGATACGGCTGCGAAAGAGTACGGAACGGGTACATCCGCCGCGCGTCGGGCGTGCCCAAGGCGTCGCACGCCGTCGTAGGAGCAAACTCGACAACCCGGTGATTAGCAGCTACTTTGTGTCGATCATGACCTTACGTGTACTGCCGTTTCACCACCCGGAGCCGATGGTAAGGAAGGGGTCTCCGGTTCGAGTCCGGAAGAGGGCTCTTCTTCCCAAGCCCCGCAGTTGCGGGGCTTTCTTGGTGTCAGGGCCGGCGGCGAGCGCTCGGCCGTCGTCGGTTCGGGGCTCGTGGGCCGTATCTGGGCCGCATCCGGGCCCGCGGGGGCCGCCCGCCTTTCGCGTCAGAGGCCGAAATCGCCGAGGCTGAGCTGCCGCGGAGGCGGCCTGCGGGCCGCGTCACGGCCGGCGGCACGAGCGAGCCGGATCTGCTGCTCCGCGGGAACGCGCGGCGCCTCCTGCAGCTCGGCGATGACGTGCGCGTACGTCGAGAGGCACGTGGTCGGGTTGTGCCCGAGCTGCGCCGCGATCTCCACGATCGAGTGGCGCCCCTCGTGGATGAGCAGGCTCGCGAACGAATGCCGCAAGTCGTACGGACGAGGGTCCTCGACTCCGGCGGCCCCCAGCCGCCGGCCGGAAGCTCCTTCGCCGCCAGTTGCGCCAGTCGTACTCGCGCCACGGCCGGCCGTCCGCCGAGGGAAACAGGAACACCTCGTCGCTATCGGGCTGCTGCTCGGTTCGCCAATCGGCAAGGTCCTCGCGCAGTGGCGCGAGCAGCGTCACGGTCCGCGGCGGCCGATTCGTCTTCTGCCCCTTGAGCTCGCCGTCAGCGACGGCCTGCTCGATCAGCAACGTGTTCTTGCGGACGTTCCGCCAGCGCAGCGCCACCGCCTCCTGCGGCCGCACGCCGGCGTACGCGAGCAGCGACACGAGCGTCGCGTCCCGCACCCGCCCCGTGTCGACCAGTGTGGCCCTGATCCGCTCAACCGCCTCGGGCGCGAGGGGCGCGATCGCCCGGTCGCGCCGCATCGGCGGCCTCCGGACCGAGCGCGCCGGATTCGATCTGATCCGCTCCCACTCCACGGCCCGCTGGAGGATGCTCTGCAGCACCGCGAGCGACTTGCGCACCGCCTGGCGCCCGACGCCATCCGCCTCCAGGTCGGCGCGCAGCCGCATGAGCGTGGGGACGCTGAGATCGCGCAGCCGCAGATGTCCGATCCGCGGCAGCAGGTGCTTGTTGTAGACGCTCGCGTAGTTCGACAGCGTCGCGCGCTCGAGGTTCGGCTTCGCGTAAAGCTCCCACCACTCCGACGCGAACTCGGCGAACGTCTCGGTACCGGCGTCGAGCTGCGCAAGCCCGTCGGCGCGCTTGAGCGTCCGCACCTTGCCCTCGGACGCCTTTGCATCCGCTCGCGAGTCGAAAGATCGGCTCCGCTCGCGGCCGGCAGCCTCGTACCAGCGCACCCGGTACACGGAGTACGTCTTGCCGTCGCGCCGCTTGCGCTCGCGCTTCTCGATCATGGCGACAGGAAGAGGCGCCCGCCCGCCGCGGTCCGTCGCGGCGACGCGGTCGTGCGGGTGCTCGGGGTGGGCGACGTGGTCTCGGAGCCGACCCGGAACTCCTGGCATGCGGCGATCCACGCGTCGACGGCGGCGGGCTCAACCCGGTACGCGCCGCGAGTGCCCAGCCGAGCCGCGCGGAGCGCACCGCTCCTGATCGCGCGCAGCACGGTCTTCGTGCTCACCCGGCAGTGAGCCGCGACCTCGGCCGGCGTGAGGAGAGGAGCGTCCACATGGTGATGACGGACGCCGTCGATCGTGCGGCTGCAAACTCGCGCTCGGCCCCGCTCGCCGGGTCGGCGCGGAGGCCATCGCACTCGAGTGCAAGTGCGTCCCCTGTCGTGGCCGTTGGCCTACGGGCACGGTTGAGGCTAGGGCTTGTCGTGTCCTTGCTCGGAGCCTGATGGTTCTGTACTACGATTCTCGGGTGGACGTTCTCCTGTCGGCATTTCGGCACGGAGTTGAGGTGGAGGAGATCGAGCATGCGTTGCGCAATGCGGTTGTCGTGGATGAGATTGCTGAAGACCCCACCCGCTACCTGGTTCTCGGACCCGACCCCGCTAGCCGGCTCCTTGAACTGATCGTCATGGACCGCCCCCAAGGCCCGGCCGTCATCCACGCCATGCCCATGAGACCCAAGTACCGCCACCTGCTCCCCGAGGGGCCATAGCGATGTCAGCACCGTACGGACACAAGGCAGACGGCACCCCGATCACCGACGAGCTGGTCGAGACGATGGCCGACGAGGCCGAGCGCGGCTACGACGTCGACGAGATTCTGCGCCGCCGACGCGGCGGACGCCCCCCGATGGGCTCAGCCGCCTCCACGGTCGAGTCCGTGCGCCTAGACCCTGAACTCAAGCGCGACCTCCTCCTGCGCGCCGCCGAGGAGCACATCACGGTCTCCGAAGCCATCCGCCGCGCCATCGGTCAATACCTGCGTGCCGGCTGACCGCTTCCCGCGGCCGGTCCGGAGATCGAATGCCGCGTGGTCAGTGCTCGATCACGCGCAGCAGCGCTCTTGTCCGGCGGCCTGGGGAGTGGGAGCGCCCGAACCCGGTCCAGTTCGCCCGTCGGTCGACGGCTGCTGACTCGCGGGCAGCCCGGCCGGCGGCGCCCGCCGTCTCACTCGCAGCGCCTCACGCACACGTGCAGTACACGGATAGCCGTACGGCTTGCCTAGTCGTGGACAAGTCAGGCCTTCCTCGGTCCGATCGCGCTCAAGTGGAGTCGAGGTCCCGTGGACTCGAAGGGCGGAGCCGGGAGGTCGCAGCCTCCCGGCCCGCCGGACCAGCCATGTCGGACCCGGTCCTACTTCACCTTCCGAACACCCTTGAATGGCTTGTCATCGGCCTTGCGGTCCATGAACTGCCCGTTCGTCGTGTCCCGCTTCATCCAGTCCCCGTTTGGGAGCTGGAACTGCTCGCGCTGTCGTACTGCGCCTCTGCGGTGGCCATCGCCACTTGGTGGGTTCTTCGCCATGTTGATCACCTCCGATCTCTCGCTTCCGATGCCTGCATCCAGGAATGCGCCGCAGCACGGCGAACCTGGCTACGATGGCCAGAGGTCGCGCCCCAGTGCGGCAACACTGGGACGCAGACCTACCGACCGACC
This sequence comes from Solirubrobacteraceae bacterium, assembly GCA_036389475.1. Lineage (GTDB taxonomy): Bacteria > Actinomycetota > Thermoleophilia > Solirubrobacterales > Solirubrobacteraceae > CADCVQ01. Next base: position 1,596 of record DASVPU010000225.1, on the reverse strand, counting down.
TGCGGCCCTGACCACGGGCGGCAGGATCGTTGGGGGCGCGGGTTCGGCTGCATGGTCAAGCGCAACGCCGAACCCGCTCAGTCCCTCCTGATGCGATCACCCCCTTCCGCGGCTGCCGGTGGCAAGACACGAGGCTGGGACATCGTCATCCCTCGACCAGTCGTGTGACCAACGCGGTGGCGCGTTCCCAGCCGGGCCGGTTCAGCTTGACCTCTCGTTTCCGAGGGCTTGGACTCCGGAAGCTGAAAACCGCGTCGAGTTCCTTCATGGTCGTCGCGAAGTTGTTGGAGTCGAGCCGGCCGTACTGAGCCAAGGCGTCGCGAATGTCGCTGAACGCAGTCCACTCCTCCAACGCGGTGCCTTGACGAGCGGCGGCGATGAGGATCGCGAGCTCCTTTGCCGCAGCTGCCGCCTGAGCGGGAATCTTGCTGCTGCCGACGATGAGCTCCGGCCCCTTCTCGCTGAAGCTGAACACTTCAGAAACGTCCTCATACGTGACGCCGAGGCGGGACGCCAGAAGCGCGCCCGGACTGTCTGCAGTTGGGGCGGTCCCCCGGGCAGGCACGTTCAGCTGTGGCAACGGAGGCTGCGATGTCGTCTGCAGCAGCGGCGATGATGACCCACCAAGCAGCGCCTTCATGCCGAGCGTGAATGCGACCTCGCGCAAGTCCTGCGGCACCTGGGCGGCGTCGAGATCCTCAAGGACCTCTTTGAGTGCGGCGCGATAGTAGTCCACGACTTTGGCTTCTCCTCGGTTGCTCTGCCCGTGATAGTGGCGGTTCTGGAGACCCCCACCACAAGGCGGTGAGCAAGCACTGTCTCCAACATACATTGATAACGCGACACGGCACGTGTTGATGGCGCAAAAGTGCTGCACTACGTGCATTTTCTCGTTGTCAGCTGGCGACATCTCCACAAGGACTCAACAGATAAGGCTTGTGGCTTCGCGGCCGTAGGCGCTCCGATGCGGACGCCCGTCGGCGCGTCGGGCTGTCGAGGTGCCCGTGCGACGGCAGGTTCGGCCGTTCCCGTCCGCCCGCGTCCGCTAGGACCCGACGCCGGTTCGCGGTCGGAGGGGCCCCGACAGAACCCGCGCGCGGTAAGTCGTCGCTCGGGATCACGGGCCTTCGCCCGCGACAAGCGCACACGATCGGAGCGCCGATGGGGCCCGAGCGTCGAGGCACCCACGTATGGAATGCGTTTGCCGCCTCATTCCCGGCGCCTCATGGGCCGTACTTGGGCCGCATCGGCTACGGAACCGCAGTCCCACCAAAGTCCCACGAGCCCGGAAGTACGGGACTGCAGGGACTCAGATACCTGCCGCGACCACTACCGGCGTCGATGGTAAGGAAGGGGTCTCCGGTTCGAGTCCGGAAGAGGGCTTCATCGGATCTCCCCGCTCAGGCGGGGATTGTCGTTTCTCGGGCCGCTTGAGCGGCGACCATCTTCGTGGACTGGTGGGGCGTTTGGGGGCGCCTCGGCTCCTGGTCGTGCCCCAGCTGCGGCCGACCGAATACGCAGGGGGCCAGATTGACGCAACGTGCGACATCAGCCTTGAGGAGCCGATGCCGCACCATCCCAACACCCCGTTCGACG
>DASVPU010000224.1:0-6065 GCA_036389475.1 Solirubrobacteraceae bacterium | reverse complement strand
CGGCGTGCGGCTGCGGCAGCGTCTCGGCGAGCATCTCCAGCAGCGCGGCGGAGACGTACGGGCAGAACTGCGCTCCCGCCTCGCGGCGGATCTCCTCGCGCGCCGCGGCCGAGGACATCGCCCGTCGGTAGGGTCGGTTGGAGGTCATCGCGTGGTAGGCGTCGCAGACGAACACGATCCGGCTCGCGATCGGGATCTCGTCGCCGGCCAGCCCGTCGGGATAGCCGCCGCCGTCCCAGCGCTCGTGCTCGGCGCGGACCCCAGAGGCGAGATGAGCCAGCTCGGGCATCGACGCGAGGATCTCGGCGCCGACGACGGGGTGCTGGCGCATGAGCGTCTGCTCGTGGCTCGTGAGCGGTCCAGGCTTGCGCAGAATCGAGTCGGGCACGGCGATCTTGCCCAGGTCGTGGAGCAGCGCGATGTGCTCGACCTCGCTCGTCTGCGTCTCGCCGAGCCCAAGCCTTCGAGCGACCCCGCGGGCCAGCATGACGACCTCACGCGAGTGCATCGCGGTGTAGCTGTCGCGCGCGTTGACCGCCGCCAGCAGGGCGCGCAGGCTCGCGATCTCAGCGCTGGCGGCGATGGCGGGACGCAGCGCCTCCGTCGCCGCGGAGCACGCGTCGCGGCCCTGCTTGGCGGCGTGCATCGCGCGGTCAGCCGCCTCGAGCAGCTGGTTGACGCCGCCGCTGGTGTGCTCGAGCTGCGCGGTTCCAACGCTGATCGACAGCCGGATCCGGTCCTGCGCACCGTACGCGGCGGCGCGCATCTCGCCGTTCAGCTCGTCTGAGATGCGCGCCACGTCGTCCTCCTCGACGTTGAGCAGCAGGACGGCGAACTCGTCGCCGCCGAGGCGCGCGCCCCGGTCGCTTGAGCGCAGCCGCGCGGAGAGCGCCTCGGCGAGCGCGCACAGCACCTCGTCGCCCGCGAGATGGCCGAGCACGTCGTTGACCTGCTTGAAGCCGTCGACGTCCATGACGACGAGCGCCGCGCGCTCGCCGTAACGCCGGCAGCGGTCGAGCTGGTGGGCGAGATCCTGCTCGAAGCGGCGCCGGTTCCACAGGCCGGTCAACGGGTCGCGATCGGCGAGGGCGAGCAGGTGTGCCTCGAGGTTCTGGCGCTCGGTCACGTCCGTGCAGGAGCAGACGGCGGCGTACGGCGTGCTGTCGCCGGACCGCATCAGCGGTCGGCTGCTCACGTCCAGCCAGCGGCGCTCGCGGCCGCGGCACTCCAGGCCGATGACGCGCCGCTCCGGCGTGCCGTTGGCAAGCGAGCGGCCGACTGGTGTGTCGGCGGCGGCGATCGGCGCGCCCTCGTCGCTGAACCAGCGCACGGCCGGCTCCAGGACGACATCGGCGTCGGTCTGCGCCAACTGCTTGGCCGATGCGTTGAGCAGCTCGACCCGCCCGTCGGCGTGCTGCAGGAACACCGCCTCCTCGAGCGCGCCGACGAGCGCCCGCAGCTTGCCCTCGCTCTCGCGCAGCGCGCGGTTGGCGTCCCATGTGCGCCGCGAGGAGCCGATCGCGCGGGCGCAGAGCCACAGGCCGGCGAGGATCGCAAGCGCCAGGCCGCCGAGCAGCGCCCGACCGAGCCAGATTCGGACGCCCGACGCGGCGACCAGATGGCCGCGATCGGCCTGCAGTCGCAGCCGCCACGTCGTGCCGGGAACCGTGGCCGCGACGGTCAGCGCGTCCTGCGTGGACACCGTCTGGGCGCCCTTCGGGGTAACGCGCGCGAGGACGGTGCCGGCGCTGTCGGCGACGACGAGCAGGGTGCCGTCATGGTCCGGCAGACGCCGGAGGTGGTTCTCCAGGAACGAGCGCATGAGCGAGACCGGAACTCCCTGCAGGAGCACGCGCTTGCCGGCGGGCGTCGGGAACGACAGCCCGAAGTCGACGAGCGGTCCTGTCGCCGTGGCGCGGACGTCGGACAGGAAGCCGGCCGCGCGGTCGGCGCTGCGCGGCGGTCGCACCTTGCCGGCCCGAGCGATGACGGCGCCCTGCTCGTCGATGATCGCGGCGTAGCCGAGGCCCCGCCGCACGGCGAACCGCGCCAAACGGCGGTGCAGCGCGGTTGGCCGTCCGCCGAGGAGTGGGGCGAGCTCGTCCGCGGACGCGCTGCCCAACGCGCCGAACAGCGACTGCGTGAGCGCCGCAGAGATCTCGGCTCGCTGCTTGAAGTGGCGCTCGGCGGCGCGCTGGCTCTCGAGCTGCGCCCCCTGCAGCTGAACACCGAACGCGGCGAGAATCGCTAACAGCAGGATGGACAGGCAGACGAGGCCGCCGACGCGGGTCATAGGCGCTCATCGACAAGCCGCTCGGGGAACTTGAGCGCGGCCGGAGGGACTCAAACCGCTGGCGGCATCCCTCGACGCGCGCCCCGGCGCGCGACGCCTGAGGCTACGCCGTTGCCGCGTGCTTCTTGCCGCGTTCGAGCCGCCGCTGCTCGCGCACTCGCTGCAGCACGCCTTTGCGCCCGAGCGTCTCTAGACCCGAGTAGAGAACCTTGATCTCGCCGAAGATCTCCTCGGCAACCGCCATCTGCTGGTCGCGCGTCGGATCCTCGACCCGCTCCCAGCGGATCGGATCGCCGTACTGGATTGTCACCTTCGGGAACCGGCCCTTGCGCCAGTTGCGCACCTGCGTGGAGCCATAGATCGCGACCGGCACGACCGGCGACCCCGATTCGAGGGCGAGACGGCCTATTCCCGGCTTCGGGCGCTGGGAGAGCTTGCCGTCGCGCGAGCGCCCGCCCTCGCAGTACATCGCGACCGTCCCGCCGCGCTCGAGAATCGCGAGCGCGGTGATGAACGCCTCCTCGTCGCGATGGCCGCGACGGACTGGAAACACGCCGCCGTGGGAGTAGACGAACTGCAACGGCGGCTGGAAGAGCTGCGACTTGGCCATGAAGCGCACCTTGCGGCGCACGAAACCGCCGAGGAAGAAGTGGTCCATGAACGAGCCGTGGTTGGGCGCGAAGATGACCGGGCCGCTCTGTGGGACCGTCTCGCTGGAGATCGAGCGCGCGCGGAAGAACGTGAACGCCCAGAGCTGAGTGAGGATCTTGACGGCCTCATAGGCGGCGTCGGGCTCACGCGTTCGCGAGCGTTCGTGGAAGGGGGCGAAGTGCTCGGCCGGACGCGAATCGTGGCCGGCGCTCCCCATCGCCGCGAGCTGCTCGCTGCGTTTGAGCTTCGCCATTATCGGCACATTACCCGCGCGCCCAGCCGCGAGCACGCTGGACGGCGCGCCGCCAGTCGCCGATCAGCACATCGCGCTCGCCGGCGGCGATCGCAGGCTCGTAGCGGGCGCGCTCTCCGTCGCGGGAGGCGACGTCGTCCTGCGTCCAGGCGCCGACGCCCACGCCGGCCAGCAGGGCGGCTCCGAGCGCGGTCGTCTCGGGGATCTCGGCGACGGCGATCGGCACGCCGAGAACGTCGGCCTGGAACTGCATCAGCCAGCCGTTGACGGTCGCGCCGCCGTCGGCGCGCAACTCGGCCAGCGGTTGCCCGGACGCGCGCTCCATCGCCTGCACCGCATCGACGGTCTGGAAGGCGATCGCCTCGAGCGTGGCGCGCGCGATGTGCGCGCGCGTGCTGCCGCGCGTGAGACCGACGATCGTGCCGCGGGCGTACGGATCCCAGTGCGGCGAGCCCAAACCGGTGAGCGCCGGGACGAAGTAGACGCCGTCGTTGGAGTCCAGCGAGGCGGCGAGCTGTTCTGTCTCCGACGCCTGTTCGATGATGCCGAGGCCGTCGCGCAGCCACTGCACGGCTGCGCCGGTGACGAAGATCGCGGCCTCCAGGGCATAGACGGTCTGCTCGCCGATCCCCCAGGCGACGGTGCTCAGGAGGCCGGGCGGCGCGGTCGGCGCTTTGTCGCCCTGGTTGGTCAGCACGAACGAGCCCGTGCCGTAGGTGTTCTTGCCGAGCCCTGGCTCCAGGCAACCCTGACCGTAGAGCGCGGCCTGCTGGTCGCCCGCGATGCCGCTGATCGGAACGCCGTCGTACCCGTCGCCGAGCGCGCCGTCGCGGACGGTGCCGAAGGTGCCGATGCTCGGGAGCACCTCGGGCAGCGATCGGCGCGGGATGTCGCCGAGCAGCGCGAGCAGATCGTCGTCCCAGTCGCCGCGGACGATGTCGTAGAGCATCGTGCGCGAAGCGTTCGTGACGTCCGTGCGGTGCTCGCCTGTGAGCTTGAAGACGAGCCATGAGTCGATCGTGCCGAAGACGGCGCCGCCGGAGCGCGCCCGCTCGCGCAGCCCCTCGACGTTCTCCAGCAGCCACTCGATCTTCGTCGCGCTGAAGTAGGGATCCAGGACGAGGCCGCTGCGCGTGCGCACGAGCGGCTCGTGACCGGCCTCGCGCAACGCATCGCAGCGGGCGGCGGTCCGGCGGTCCTGCCACACGAGGGCGTGATGCAGCGGCTCCCCGGTCTCGGGGTCCCAGACGCAGACGGTCTCGCGCTGGTTCGTGATCCCGATCGCCTGCAGATCGCCTGGCCTCGTCCGCGCGTCCTGTAGCGCCTCGAGCGCGACCGCTCGGGTGACGTCCCAGATCGTGGCCGCGTCGTGCTCGACCCATCCCGGCTTCGGGAAGTGCTGCTCGAACTCTCGATAGGCGCGGCCCGCGAGCTGCGCCTGCTCGTCGAAGACCAGACAGGTCGTCCCGGTCGTGCCCTGATCGATGGCAAGGATCACGACCGGGACGGTACCCATCGGGGGGTAAGACAGTCGGGGCTGGGAGGAGTGGAGCCCCGACGTGGGTCTCCTGTGGCTGCAGCGGCATGCCCTCGGGGTTGAGGCAGCCGCCCGTGTCCCACCGGCGACGGGAAGGACCGCCAGCGGGTACTCGTTCACGGTAGGTCGGGAGGGCGAACTGTCACATCGACGCTCGTCCAAAGCTGTGCGGCGGTCGTTGGCCCAGCAGTCCAGCCCCGCCTACAGCTCCTCGAGGGCACGCTCGATCGCAGCGGCGGCCGGTTGCACCTGATGGTTCGTGAGGTGCTCCCAGGTCAGCGTCGTCCCGTTCGCCAGCGTCAGGACGAGCGCGCGCGTCTCGAACAGGTTGCGCATACCGCCGCGCTGGCGATCGGTGACGGCGACGACGTCGCGCAGCGCAACCTCCTGGACCGGTGCGTTCGCCCCGGGACCGGCCCAGCGCTGATCGAGGATCCGGCGCGTCGTCACCGTCAGCTGCGCGAGCGGGCCCCATTTTTCGCTCATGTCCGGCCAGCCGCAGGTGAAGAGCACCTCTTCGCCGGGCTCGAGCGTTGCCAGCAGCTGCTCGACCTGCTCGTCGCTGGGCTCGCTGCCCTGCGTGTTCTCGCGATAGAGGTCGGTGATCGTGTCGGCGGTTTCCATCAGCGTCTGCTTGCGTACACCGCGAGGAAGTCCAGCAGCTGCCGGCCACGGTGAACGAAGCCGCGCCATGTGCGACCGGTCGCGCGGTGGACGAGGTCAAGCTCGACCTCCTCGATTCTGAAGCCCGCGCGGGCCGCATCGACGGTCATCCCGATCTCCATCCCAAATCGCGGCGCGAACGGCACTGCGACCGCGAATGCCGGGCCGCTCAGGGCCCGCTGGCCGGAGATCGGGGCCTTGAGGTCCAGGCCGGTGAGCTTGCGGATCGCGCGATGCGCGAAACCGACCGCGAAGCCGAAGCCGCCGCCGACGCGCGTGGCGAAGACGGCGATGGCGAGGTCAGCGCGGCCGTCGCGGACGACGGCTGCCAGCGCCGGCAGCTGCGCGGCGCTCTCGGCGAGGTCGCCGTCGACGAGGACGAAGACCGGTGGATCGGGCTCCAGCGCTCGGCTCAGGACGCGCCGCGCCGCCATGGTCGCCGCTCCGCCCTTGCCGATCGCGCGATCGCTGCGCACGACCTCGACGCCTGCGCCGGCGGCGATCTGGGAGGTCGCGTCGGTCGAGCCGTCGTCGGCGACGATGACGTGTGCGTCGGGGAATGCGGTCGCCAGGGCGCCGAGCGTGGCAGCCAAGCAGTCGGCCTCCTCATGGGCGGTGACGATGACGATCGTTCTGGCGTCCATCCCGACGGCTACTCTGCCACCAGG